>JBBRLB010000033.1:0-49852 GCA_038231575.1 Opitutales bacterium
CGTGATGCCCGTCTACAACACGCCCGAGAAATGGCTCGGGAAGGTCGTCGAGTCCGTCCGCGCGCAGGTCTACCAAAACTGGGAACTCTGCATCGCGGACGATGCCTCGCCCGCCGCGCACGTTCGACCGCTCCTGGAGAAACTCGCCGCGAGCGACCAGCGCATCAAGGTCACCTTCCGCGAGAAGAACGGTCACATCTCCGCCGCCTCCAATTCCGCCCTCGCGCTCGCGACCGGCGAGTGGGTCGCGCTGCTCGATCATGACGACGAGCTGTCGCCGAACGCGCTGCACGAAGTCGCCGCACTCCTCAACGCCCAGCCCGACACCGATCTCGTTTACAGCGATGAGGACAAAATCGACGAGGAGGGCCACCGCCACGAGCCCTACTTCAAACCCGACTGGCTGCCCGATCTGTTTCACGCGCAGAATTTCCTTTCGCACCTCACCGTCTATCGCGCGGCGCTCGTGAAGGACCTCGGCGGCTTCCGCGTGGGCTACGAGGGCTCGCAAGATTGGGATCTCGCGCTCCGCGTGATTGAGAAAATCGCCGACCCGTCGCGCATCCGGCATCTGCCGAAAATTCTCTACCACTGGCGCGCGATCCCCGGCTCGACCGCGATGATGCTGAGCGAGAAAAATTATCCACTCGAGGCCGCCCGCCGCGCCCTCACCGACGCCTTCGTCCGCCGCGGCGAAAAAATCACGCTGCATCACGTCCCTGGCGATCACTGGCGCGTCCAATACCCGCTGCCCCCCGAACCGCCGCTCGTCTCGCTCCTCATCCCCACGCGCAACGGCCTGAAATTCCTCCAGCGCTGCGTTGACAGCATTCTCGAGAAGACGACCTACCCGAATTATGAAATCGTGATCGTCGATAACGGCTCCGACGATCCCGGCGCGCTCGCCTACCTCGATTCCTTCGCGCAAAATACCAATCCGCTCCTCGCCGCCCTCAACACCCAGATCGCTTCCGGCAAGGAGGGCGCCCGCCCGCGGGTCGTCCGCGTGCTGCGCTACGAGGCGCCGTTTAATTTTTCCGCGATCAACAATTTCGCGGTGCGCGAGGCGCGCGGCGAGCTCGTCGGCCTCCTCAACAACGATCTCGAGGTCATCACGCCCGCGTGGCTCGACGAGATGGCGACGCAGGCCTTGCGTCCCGGCGTCGGCTGCGTCGGCGCGATGCTCTACTACCCGAACGACACCATCCAACACGCCGGCGCGATCATCGGACTCGGCGGCGTCGCCGGCCACGCGTTCCGCGATTATCCGCGCGGCACCGAGGGCAAGTTTAACCGCGCGCGCCTCGTGCAGAACTATTCCGCTGTCACCGCCGCGTGCCTCGTCGTCCGCCGTTCGATCTACGAGCAGGTCGGCGGGCTCGACGAAAAAAACCTCACGATTGCGTTCAACGACATCGATTTCTGCCTGCGCGTCCGCGCCGCCGGTTATCGCAATCTCTGGACCCCGTTCGCCGAGCTCTACCACCACGAGTCGGTGAGCCGCGGCGCCGAGGACACGCCCGAAAAACACGAGCGCTTCCGCAACGAGGTCGAATATATGCTCAAGCGCTGGCCCGCCGAAATCCGCCACGATCCGGCCTACAACCCGAACCTCACGCTCGAGCACACCGACTTCACACTCTCCGCCCCGCCGCGCCCGTGGTCGGCGTGAGTCAGCCGCCGCGCCGCACGATGCCGAACCCCCTTCCAGACGAAGCGCGCCCGAACATCACGGCCGGTTGCGTGATCGAGGAATTTTTTGTGCTGCGCGATGTGCTCTTCGTCCGCGGCTTCGTGCAACGCCGGTTCGACGCCAACCCGCGCGTCGCCGTGCGGCTCTGGGACGGCCTGCTGCACGCCGTCGTCGCCGTCACCGATCACCTGAAGCCATCCGACGCCGATCGCTGGTCGTTTAATTTTTCGTTCGGCTTGCCGGTGCGTCCCACCGTCGAGCAAGTCGGGAAAATCCGGCTCGTCTTCGACTACGAGGACGCCCGCTTCGAACTCGCCACGCCCGCGCGCGACGCGCTCGCGCAGGATAAATTCCTCTCGAGCGAGGAAGGCTTTTGGTCCGCCGTGCACGCCCATCCCACCGCGCGCGTCCTCGAAATCGGCTCGCGCGCCCGCTCGGGCATCAACCGCCGCGGCTTGTTTCCCGCGACGTGCGACTACACCGGCTTCGACATTCTCGCCGGGGAAAACGTCAACGTCGTCGGCGACGCCCATGCGTTGTCGCGCGTCCTCCCGGCGAATCATTTCGACTTCGTCTTTTCGGTCTCCGTCTGGGAACACCTCGCGATGCCGTGGCTCGTGTCCCTCGAACTCAACCGAGTCATGAAGCCCGGCGGCCTCGCAATGATCAACACACACCAGTCGTGGCCCGTGCACGAGGCGCCGTGGGATTATTTCCGCTTCTCCGACTACGCCTGGGATCCACTCTTCAACGCCGCCACCGGCTTCGAGATCGTCACGCGCGGGATGGGCGCGCCGTGCATCATGGGCTCGTCGCTGTTCAACCCCGCGCTGCATGGCGAGGGCATCGAGTGGCACTACGGCTATCTCGCGACGCGCGTCGTCGTGAGAAAAACCTCCGAGACCACCCTCACCTGGCCCGTCGATCCCGCGATCGTCGCCAAGGGCAACTACCCGCACTGAGCCCGCGCCGTTGTCCATGACCCACGAGGAAAAAGTCGCCCGCTGGATCGGGCCGGGAAAAATTGGCGTCGAGATCGGCGCGTTCAAGTCGCCCGTCCCCGGCCTCGACCCGCAACCGATCTATGTGGATCGGTTTCGCGATTATGCCGGCGAACGCTGCCTCGCCGATTACTATGGCGACGCCACCGAGCTGCCGTTCCGCGACAACTCCCTCGACTACGTCATCACCTCGCACGTCCTCGAGCACGTCGCGAACCCCGTCAAGGCGCTCGCCGAGTGGTATCGCGTGCTGCGGCCCGGCGGCGTGATCTACTGCCTCGTGCCCGATCGGCGCTTCACGTGGGACCACGGGCGCGCCTTGAGCACCGTCGATCACCTGCTCGATGATTACATGCGCGGCACGACCGTCAGCGACGGCACGCACATCAACGATTTTGTCGACGGCGTGGACTGGTCCACCTACAGCCCGGCGACGCCACCGGCCGAGGTGCCGGCGAAGAAAATAGAGCTGAAGGAAATCTATCACAGCGCCGTCAACTCCGGCAACGAGATCAACATTCACTTCCACGTCTTCGAGCCGTCAAACCTCCTTGCGCTCTTCGAGACGCTCCGCCTGGGCCCGCGGCACCGCTTCGTCTGGCAGGTCGTCGATCAAGCCGAGCGTTTCCCGGCGAACAACCCGATCGGTTTTCTCGCCGTCGTGCAGGTCGAGAAAACGTGGAGCGATCGGGTGGCGGGGTGGCTCAACCGTCGCCGTTCCCAGCGCGACCCTCGCGCCATTGTGCTCCCGACCGCCAGGCCGTTCGATCCGTGAGCGGCCGTCCGCGGCTCCTGCGATGAAGAAACTTTTCCTCGGCTTGCTTCCGCTCGCGTGGCCGGTCTGCCTGTTCGTCCTTGTCGTCGGCGCGCACTGGGCCGCCGTCGATAAATTCGCCTCCGACATCCCGAACTGGGATCAGTGGGACGCCGAGGGCCTCAACCTCCTCGCTCCCTGGTTCGAGCACGATCATTTCGTGGCGCACCTGTTTCAACCGCACAACGAGCACCGCGTCGTCGTCACGAAATTGCAGAACCTCGTGCTGACGCTGGCGAACGGCCAGTGGGACGCGCGGCTCGAGTGTGTCTTCAACGCCGCGCTGCACGCCGCGCTCGCCGTGGCGTTCTGGATCGTCGGTTGTCGCTGGCTGAAAGGTGCGCGGGGGACCGCGCCGGCGCTCCTTCACGCCGCGCTCTTCCTCGCCCTCGCCGGGCTCTTCGCCGCACCCGTCGCCTGGCAAAACATTCTCGGCGGCTTTCACTCCCAGCAATACTGGCTCCTGCTGCTGTCGTTTGCCGCGATGATCCTCCTGCCGTTTGCGCCGAAGTGGAGCGGGTCGTGGTGGGCGGGCGCGCTCGCCGCGATCCTCGCGCTGTTCACGATGGGCTCGGGATTTTTTGCCGCGCTCGCCGTGTTGGGCGTCATCGGGTTTCGTTGGGCGGTTCGCGACACGAAGTCCCGCGCCAGCTGGCCCACGCTCGCCTTGACGCTCGCGCTCGTCGCCATCGGCTGGCTCACGCGCGTCGAGGTGGATTATCACCAAACGCTGAAGGCGAAGACCGCGTCGGATTTTTTTCTCTCGCTGGTGCACAGCCTGCAATGGCCCGCGCCGCGTGCCTATAGCTGGCTCGCCGCCGTGCTGTGGCTGCCGTGGCTGGCGGTCGTCGGGCGCGTCCTTCGCACCCCGCGCGACAATCCGATCGCGCTCACGCTCGCCGGGCTGGGCGGATGGGTGTTCGCGCAAATCGTCGCGACCGCCTATGCGCGGGGCGCAGGCGGAGACTATCCGGCGTCGCGCTACATGGACACGCTCGCGTTTGGCATCGCTGCCAACGCCCTCGCGCTCGGCTGGCTGCTCGTCTCCGCCCCGCCCTCGCGTTTCCTAAACATCGCCCGGGGCACTTTCGGCGTCGCGTGGCTCGGCGTTCTCGCCTGGGGCGTCTACGATCTGGGTCATCTCGCGATCGCCGTCGAGATGCCGGATGTGAAACGATTTTATGTGAAAGCCGAGGCACACATGCGCGGCTATCTCGCGACGAACAACCCGGCGCAACTCGCGTTTCCCGACATCCCTTATCCCAGCGCCGCCAGCCTGCTCGAGCGCCTCGATCATCCGAGCCTGACGGCGCTCATGCCGGTGAGCATCCGCGCGCCACTGGCGATGAAACCCGCCCGTCCCGGCCCGGCGTTTGTGGGCAACCGCGCCTCGCAACTGCTGCTCGACTCCGCGCCGCGCCGCGGCCTCTCGCCCGACACGGGCGCACTCCCGTCGCTCGAGAGCTGGGGTTCGTTTGCGGCCAACGGCGCCGCCTCCCAGGGCGAATGGATCAGCGCGCCGATCGACGCGCCGCTGGGCGGCTGGTTGAAATTTGAAACCGCCGGCGACGTGGGCCGCGAGGGCGTGGCGCTCGAACTGCGCGACGCCGCCACGCGCGCCCTGCTGGCCACCGTCGCGCCGAGCAAGACCCCCGGCGATTCGTGGCGCGCGGCCTATGTGCCGGCGCCGCGGGTGCCCTTCGTGGTCGTCGCGCGCGACGACAGCGCCGTTCACTGGCTCGCGTTTGGTGCGCCAGTGGAAATGGGCACGCTTTCCTACCTCGCGTGGCAGTGCGCCAAAAACGGCTGGCTCATCTTCGAACTTACCGCGGGCGCCACCCTGCTGCTCGGCCTGGCCGCCCTCGTCGCCCGTCGCGGGCCCGCGGCATAAAGCCTTGTCGCGCCGCGTTTGTTTCCCCGACACTCCGCGCTTCCGCATGAAGTTTTTCACGTTCCCGGCCCTGCTCGCCGCCGCCCTGTTCAGCGCGGTGGTCGTCATTCCGTTTCTGCCGCTGACGCGCAACACCGAGGGCGTTTTCTCCGTCGAGGCCCGCCTGGCTTCTTCGACGGCGGGAAACGTGCAAATTTATTACGACACCGGCTCGGGCCTACGTGAATACGATTCGGTGCGTCTTTCGCTCGCGGCCAGCGAGACCCCACGACTCTACCGGCTGTCGCTGCCGCAAGGCCGCTACAGCTTCCTGCGTTTCGATCCCATCGATCGGCCTGGCACCGTGATCGTCCAGTCGCTCCGCGTGGTCGCGCAAAGCGGGCGCGTCGTCCGCACGATTGCGTTGTCCGAGCTGCGCGCGATCCACGAGGTCGCCTCGCTGCAGATGCGCGAGGGCGGCCTCGCGGTCGTCGGCGAATCCGGCAAAAACGATCCGCAGCTCTGGGTGGATTTCGCGCCACCGCTCGAGGTCCGCGCCACCCGCGGCGAGCTCACCGCCGGCTTTTTCCCGCACGCGCTGGGCGTGTTCGTCGCGCTGGCCGCCGCACTCTTCGCGCTGGATCGCCTGCCCCGGCTTCGCCACGGCGTGGCCGCGCTGGCGGGCCGCGTCGCCGCTAAACCCGGCCGCGCCATCACGATCGTCGCGGCGATCGCCGTGATCGCGAGCGCGTATCCCGTGATTTTTCTCGGCAAGAGTTATGTGTCGCCGAACTTCGGCACGTCGCTGCTCTACGACGGTTTTCCCACGCTGCCCGGCTCGAAGGACAATGTGTTCGTGAACAACCGCGGCTCCGACGTCGGCGCGATCATGTGGGCGCACGTGCCTTATTCGTTTGTGCAGCACCGGGCGCTGCTGGCCGGCGAGCTGCCGCTCTGGAACCGCTACAATTCCGCCGGCTCGCCCCTGCTCGGCCAGGGCCAGTCGATGTTCGGTGATCCGCTGCATTTCCTCGTCGTGCTTGCGAACGGCGCCGCGTGGGCGTGGGACGTAAAATTCCTCGTCGCGAAAGGGCTGTTCGCGATCGCGCTCGGCCTGATCGTGTTCGCGATCACGCGGCACTTGGGCGCGGCGCTGCTCGTGTCGATCGCGGCGCCCTTCATCGGGTTTTTCGTCTACCGGATCAATCATCCGGCTTTTTTCAGCATGTGCTATGCGCCGTGGGTGCTCTACTGCTGGGTGCGCGTGACCCAGGCCGCGACCGCGCGCGCGAGCGCCCTGTGGGCGGCCGGGCTCATCGTGGCCAACGCCGCGCTGATGAACAGCGGCACCGCCAAGGAAGCCTACATGCTGCTGCTCACGCTGAATTTTTCCGGCGCGTGCGTGCTGCTCTTCTCCGCCGCGCCCTGGCGCGAGCGGCTCGCGAAATTCGCCGGGCTCGCGTGGGCCGGGGTCTTGTTCGCGCTGCTCACCGCGCCGATCTGGGCGACGTTCCTGCATACGCTCGCCAACGCGCAGACGGCCTACGACGCCGCAAGTGCCTACCAAATCCAGCCGTCGCAACTGCTGGGGTTGTTCGACGAAGCGTTTTACCGGCCGCTGAGCGAGGGCAATTACGTTTTCAATCCGTCGCTCAATTTCCTGCTCCTGCTCGGGCTGCTTTATTTTCTCGCGACGCTGCGGCTCCAATTCGCCAACCGCATTGCGCTCGCGCTGGCGATCACCTCGCTGGTGCCGTTCGGCTTCGCCTTCGGCCTGGTGCCGCCGCAGTGGATCATGGCGGTGCCGTTTTTGTCCAACGTCGCGCACATCGACAACACCTTCTCCTGCGCGACGATCATCCTGTGGTCCATCCTTGCGGGCGTGGGCTTCGCGGCCGCCGCGCAACGGCTCCGCTCGCCCGAGGGCCGGCACGATCTCGTGGTGGCGGCCGTGCTGTTGTTCGGCCTGGTTTTCGCGTGGATCGGTTTTCGCCAGTCGGCGCACCGCATTCTTTTTGGCGCGGTGCGGACGTTCTTCACCCTGCGACCCGGCCAGGTGATTCCCGTCGATCCTTTCATCTGGGCCTATCTGGTGGCGCTGCTCGCGGCCGTGCTGGGGCTCGCGGCCGTCGTGCGGCGCGCGTTTGTTCGCGGAGCGCTCACCGCGGCGGTGGGCGTGCTCGTCGGGTTGTGCGCCATCGTGATGCTGTGGCGGCAGGGGCTGCAGGCGAGCGCGGTGGGCTTCGAGGACTACGTGGTGCGGCCGCCGTCGCGCGTCGATTTTCACGCGCAGTCGGAAGCCGTCACCCTGCTGCAATCCACGCAAAAAGCGACGCCGTCGCGCGGCTACGGCTTGCACGGGAATTTCTACCCCGGCTGGACCAGCGCCTACGCCCTCGAAACGATCAACAGCCCCGATGCGGTGACGAACCGCTGGATGAACGAGCTGATCGCCGCCTGGGGCATCCAGCGCCCGTGGGGCTGGGATCTCACCGTCGCGCCCGAGGATTTGCCGGCCACCAAGCCGTTTTTCGACGCGCTCAACGTCCGCTACTATCTCGATCTCCACAGCGACCAGGGTCTGATGGGCCGGGCGCTGAAGCTCGTCCAGACCGCCGACCTCGACGTCTACGAGAGTCCCACCGTCTGGCCGCGTGCGTTCTTCACCAACCGGCTTGAAATCTACGACGAGACCGGCGGCTTCGTCAACGCGCTGCGCACGGGCGATGGCCAACCGTTCGCCGCCGCCCAGCGCAGCCAGCTCACCGAGGACCGCGCGCTGCTCGGCCTCCCACGCGGACTCATTGGCCGCACCATCGCGGCGGCGACCAATTACCGACTGACGGAAAACACGACGTCGTTCGATGTTCACGCGGACGGGCCCGGCGTAGTCGTGCTGAATGAAACGTTCTGGCCCGGCGATTTCCGCGCCGAGGTCAACGGCAAGAAGGCCGCCGTGCTGCGCATGAATCACGCGTTCCGCGCCGTGCTCCTCGACACCGCCGGCGATTATCACGTGACCTTCCGCTGCGTGCCAAAAAATTTCCCGCGCAATCTCCTGCTCTGCGGCGTCGGCGCCGCGCTGCTCCTGGGCTCGCTCGGGCTTGCGTGTCGAGGTCGGGCTGGCTTGAGCCCGCCCCTTCGAACCTAAACCAATTTGACCGCAGATTACCCGGATGGCGCGGATGAAGCCGGAGTGGCTTGGAAATTATCCACCCGATCGGCAAACCGCGGTTAAAAATCCGTCCGCGTCCCGAGCGGGCTGAAGCCCGCGATCCTCCGCGATGGCTAAATTTTGGCGCGACAACCCCCGATCGGGCCTCTTTGCTGGGCCCTTTCATGTCCGCCGCCAGTTCCAGCGCACGCGTCCTCATCACCTCCTGCCCCGTCTGTGGCGGCGGGGATTTTCGTCCGCTCATGCAGGTTGGGCCGCATCCCGTGCTGCAATGCCGCGCGTGCGGACTCGGCCTCACCAATCCCCAGCCGAGCGACGCTGAGCTGGGCGAAATCTACGGGCCGGACTACGTGCTCGCCGACGAGAGCAACCCGGCGGCGGCGGCAATGGTGCTCCGCTCGAAACGCGCGACCGCCGATCGCTACCTCGATTTGCTCGCGCAAGCCGGCGTGCCCGCACGCGGCCAGTTGCTCGAAATCGGTTGCGGCGCCGGAAACTTTCTCGTGCGCGCGGCCGACCGCGGATTCGACGTGACCGGCCTCGAGTATTCGCCCTACGCCGCGGAGCGCGCGAAAAAGAATCTTAACGGCCGCGGCCGCGTGCGCGTCGGCGAAATCGCCCTGTTCGCCGATCAACACGACGCCTACGACGTGTGCGTGCTCTGCGACGTGATCGAACACGTGCGACATCCCGCTGAGTTCGTGCGGCAAATCCTGCGGCTGCTGCGCCCCGGCGGCGCCCTACTCGTCGTTACGCCGAGCCTTGACTCGTGGTCGGCTCGCGTCCTCGGCTCGCGCTGGATGGAATACAAGGCCGAGCATCTCTACTATTTCACGCGCGCGACGATCACGCGGCAGCTCGAGGGCGCCGGCTACACCGACATCACGCTGCGCTCGGGCGTCAAAAAACTGAGCCTCGATTACGTCGGCGCGCATTTCGACAAATACCCCGTGGCCGGCATCACCCAGACGCTGCGTCTCTCCCGCGCCATCACGCCGCGCAGCCTGCGCGAGCACTTGTTTTCGGTCGTCGCGAGCGGGCTCGTGGCGATCGGCCGCAAGCGGGTCGGCTGAAACCCCTTCCTGTGTCACCCGCCCTTTCATTCTCAACGCGTAGCGGCGCGCGCCAGCAAGCCGATGCCTTGGGGCTCCTGGGCGAACCTCGGCTCGCTGGCGCTCGCCGCTACCGGATCGCATGACCGCAACGGCCTCCACTCCTTCGCGCCCTCGCGTGCTCTCCGTGGTGGTGCCCGTGTTCAACGAACGCGCCACCGCCCAGGAATCGCTCGACGCCATCGTGGCCAAAACGATCCCCGGCTGGGAACTCGAGATCATCATGGTCGAGAGCAACTCGACCGACGGCACGCGTGACATCGTGCTCGGCTACAAAACGCATCCGCGTGTGAAGGTCGTCCTCGAGGACACGCCGCGCGGCAAAGGCCACGCCGTGCGCGAAGGCTTCAAGCACGCGACGGGCGAGGTGATGCTCATCCAGGACGCCGACCTCGAATACGATCTCGCCGACTACGACATCCTCCTCGCGCCGATCGCGGCGGGCCGGCAGGAGTTCGTGCTCGGTTCCCGGCACGGCGCCGGCGGCTGGGCGCTGCGCAAATTCGATGACCAGCCGCTCCACGCCTTTATCCTCAACACCGCGCACTGGACGTTCACGCTGATGATCAACGTGTCGCTCGGCATCTGGCTGAAGGATCCGTTCACGATGTATAAGGTGTTCCGGCGCGACTGCCTCGAAGGGCTCACGTTTGAATGCAACCGCTTCGATTTCGACTGGGAGCTGCTGATCAAACTCGTCCGCAAAGGCCATCGCCCGATCGAGATTCCGATCAGTTACAAGTCGCGCTCGTTCAAGGAGGGGAAGAAAATCACGATGATCCGCGATCCCCTCACCTGGCTTTGGGCGCTCGTGAAATACCGCTGCGTCCGGCTCTGACGCGATGCCCGCGACCGATGCCACGCCGCCGGCCCCGCGCGCGTTGTCGTCGATCGGGTGGTCCCTCGGGGCCGCTGATTTTTGCTCCGCGCGCACAAGCCGTGGCGGCGACTGGCTCATGAGCGATCGGCCGCCGCTGCAAAGCAGCGTGACGTCGCTCACGTGGCCGCTGCTCTCGGGGCGGAGCGTCGACTTCGACACCGGCCTCGTGACCCCTGACCCTGCTCGCCCCGTGGGCGCGACTGGCGGATCGGATTTTCTTCGCGGTCACCGTGCTCGTCCAGTGGATCGGTTTTGGGGTGACGTGGATCGCACTCCCCGCCGGATCGCCCGGCACGCTCAATCTGCTCGCCGCGATCGTCGCTGGCGTCAGCGGTGCGGCCCTGCTTGCGCTGTTGGCATGGACCCTAGTGACAGAAGAAAGATCGCGCGACGCTTGAACCGCGCGAGGAGTTCGGGCCAACTCGGGGTTTCGCCGCCCCTCGACACGAATGAAGAAAACGCTCCTCGTCACCGGTTCCTCCGGCCTCATCGGTTCCGAAGTCTGCGGCTATTTTGCCCGCGAGCTCGGTTACAACGTGCATGGCGTCGACAACAACCAGCGCGCCGTCTTCTTCGGCCCGCAGGGTGATACGCGCTGGAACCAGAGCCGGCTCGCCGCCGAACTCCCCGGCTTCGTGCACCACGAACTCGACATCCGCGACCGCGCCGGCGTGCTCGCGCTCGTGCGCGAGGTGCAGCCTGCGGTGATCGTCCACACCGCGGCACAACCGTCGCACGATCGGGCGGCGGCGATTCCGTTCGACGACTTCGACACCAACGCCGTCGGCACGCTGAATCTCCTCGAGGCCGCGCGGCAGGCCGCGCCGGAGTCGCCGTTCGTGCACATGAGCACGAACAAAGTTTACGGCGACGCGCCGAACCGGATCGCGTTGCAGGAATTACCGACGCGCTGGGACTACGCCGATGCCGCCTACGAGCACGGCATCGCCGAAACCTTCACGATTGATCAATCGAAGCATTCGCTGTTCGGCGCGAGCAAGGTCGCGGCCGACGTGATGGTGCAGGAATACGGCCGCTATTTTAATCTGCCGACTTGCGCGCTGCGCGGCGGCTGCCTCACCGGGCCGAACCACAGTGGCGTCGAGCTGCACGGTTTCCTCAGCTACCTCGTGAAGTGCAATCTCGAGGGGCAGGAATACCGCGTGTTCGGCTACAAGGGCAAGCAGGTGCGGGACAACATCCACTCGCTCGATGTCGCGCGTTTCATGGCGGCTTTCGTCGCCGCGCCGCGCGCCGGCGAGGTCTATAATCTCGGCGGCGGCAAGGCTAACAGCACGTCGATCCTCGAGGCGTTCCAGATCGCGGAGAAATTCTCCGGCCGGGCGCAGGTGTTCACTTACGTCGAGCAGAACCGCGCCGGCGATCACGTCTGCTACTATTCCGATTTGCGGAAGATGCGCTCCCACTACCCGGCGTGGGACATCACCCAGTCGCTTGAGGAAACCATCCGCCAGATCGTCACGGCGTGGAAGAAAAGAGCCGGCACCTGACGGCACCGGTCAGGTCACACCCCACTTCGCTCCCTTCCCGCCATGCCTTTTCGCCTCTTCTCATTACTGCTGGCGTTCACGGCGCTGGCGCGCGCGATGACGGTGGAGCCGCCGACGTTTCCCGATCTGGTGGCGGGAGCCGACGCCGTTTATCGCGGGCACGTGACCGCGGTGCAGGCGCGGCGGGTCGCGCGACCGGACGGCGGCGGCGCGATGATCAAGACATTCGTCACCTTCGCGATCGATCACGCGATCAAGGGCGCGGCCCAGACGGAAATCGTGCTCGAGTTTCTCGGCGGCCGGGTCGGCGACGACATCCTCGAAGTCTCGGGCGTGCCGCAATTCTCCGTCGGCGATCGCGAAATTCTTTTTGTGCAGGGCAATGGCCGGCAATTCTGCCCGCTGGTGGCCGTGATGCACGGCCGCTATCGCATCGTCCGCGACGCGACGACCGGCCACGACACCATCGCGCGCGACAACGGGCAACCGCTCACCGCGGTTGCCGAGGTGGCGCAACCGTTCCACGGCCCTGCGGCGCTGCGCACCCCGGCGAATCTCGCGCCGGCGCTTACGCCCGCCGCGTTCGAGTCGCTCATCAGCGCCGAGGTGCGCACACCCACGCCGCAAGCCCAGACGCGCTGACGCGACGTCCCGATGAACCGCGCCGCCCTTTTCCGTCTCGTCCTTGCCGCAGCGATCGCGCTGGGAGCCGCCACGGGCGCGCGCGCCTTTTCCGTCCTCGGCATTGTCTGGGCCGCCGGCGAAATTCCCATGCAGCTCCAACTGGGGCAGCCTCCGAGTTTTCTGTTGGACGGCTCGACCGATTGGGACGCGGCCGCCGAGGCGTCGCTCAACGACTGGAACGCCCAGATGGTCCGCTCGCAGTTTGTCGCGATCCGCGGCTCGACGGCGGCCAAGGCCCGGGGCAACAGCCTCAACAACGTTTTTTTTAGCCCCGATATTTACGGCACCGCCTGGGGCAGCGGGGTGCTCGGCGTCACGCTCTCAAGTCGCAGCGCCACAACCGGCCTCACCTCCGAATCCGACGTGCTCCTCAACAGCACCCGCACGTGGGATTCCTATCGCGGACCCTTGCGGCGCCTGGGCAACAGCGGCCTCCCGGATCTCCGCCGCACCGTGCTGCACGAATTCGGCCACGTGCTCGGCCTCGATCATCCGGACAATCCCACGACCGGTCCGACGCAGTTTCTCAGCGCGATCATGAACAGCAACATCAGCGACCTCGACATGCTGACGTCCGATGACATCGCCGGCGTGAAATCGCTTTATGATCTCAACACCGGGCCGCCCACCCTCGTTACGCAGCCCGTCAGTCGCACCGTCGCGATCGGCGGCAGCTACACCTTCAGCGTCGCGGCGACGGGCACGGGGCCCTTCACTTATATCTGGAGTTTTCAAGCGGCCGGCTCGAGCACGCCCTCCACGTTGCGCCTCGCCACCGGCCCCAGTTACACCATCGGCTCCGTGCAAGCGGCCGACGCCGGCACGTATACCGGGGCCGTCGTCAACGCCGCCGGTGGCTTCGCGCTCACCACGCCCGCCACGCTAACGGTCACGCCGGTCACCACCTCGCCGGATACGCTCCTGATCAATCTCTCCACGCTCGGCACGGTCGGCAGCGCGGCGAGCCAGCAACTCATCGCCGGCCTCGTGATTCGCGGCACCACCTCCAAGACCGTCCTCCTGCGCGCCGTCGGTCCCGCGCTCGCCGATTTCGGCGTGGGCGGCACGCTTGCCGCGCCGCAACTCACCCTCGTCAACAACGGCGGCACCACGATCGCGCAAGCCGGCGCGTGGGGTGCCTCGCCCGACGCGGCAAAATTTCCCGCCGCCTTCACGCGGCTCGGCGCGTTTCAATTCAAACCGGGCAGCGCCGACTCCGCCCTTCTTGCGACGCTCGCGCCCGGCAACTACACCGCGCTCGTCAGTGGGATGGGCGGCACGACCGGCGCGGCGCTCGTCGAAGCCTACGACGCCGATCCCGATGCGGCGACTTCGCGCACCCGCCGCTTTGCGAACATCGCCACGCGCGGCGCGGTCGGCACCGGCGCCGCCGCCCTCACCGCCGGTCTCGTCGTCTCCGGTCCGGGCCCGCACACCTACCTGATCCGCGCGGTCGGCATCACGCTTGCCAGCACCCCGTTCAATCTCACCGGCGTGCTCCTCGATCCCTTTCTCGAGCTTTACCAGGGTGAAACGTTGCTGCGCGAAAACGACGACTGGGACACCCCTGCGAGTCCGCAAGCCGCTTTGCGCGCCGCGGCGATTCAAGTTGGCGCCTTCCCCCTGCGCGAAACCCGCGACTCGGTCCTCCGCTCTGGTCTCGACTCCGCCATGGTCGTCACGCTCCAGCCCGGCAACTACACCGCGAAAGTCACCGGCTTCAAAGCCGCCACCGGCATCGCGCTGGTGGAAATCTACGAGCTGCCGTAACCCGCCACGTGGGCGCATCGCTCGTTCGCCTGAAAAAAACATCCGGCAAAATCACCCGACGCAGCCGCACTCCCGAGACCCGCTGATCGCGACGCGGCGACGCGAACAAAGTTAGTAAAAGTTAGCAAAGTATTCGCAGATTTTTTCGGCCACCCGTTTGCCTTCGCCATGTCGCACCGCGAGAATCATCCAAAATATTTACTCGTCGTGCCGTCGCGCCCGCTCCCCCTCCTCACCCTTTTTTTTCTCGCCGTTTTCGCGAACGCCGCGCAGGCGAGTGTCGATCGCGGGAGCGCGCCGGGGGGGAACGCCGACTTCACGGCCAGTGAAATGGCGCAGGGTTACCGCGACGGCCTGATCCTCGCGAAGCCGCGCGCCGCGCATCGCGGCCACGCCGACACTGCGGAACCCGGCGAAGGTTTCACGCTGCACCGAAAATACGCCCGCTTCGGCGAGCTGCGCGTGCTCCAGGTTCCCGCCGGCACGAGCGTCGCCGGCGCCATCGCGCGCCTCCAAGCCACCGGCCGCTATGAATTCGTCGAGCCCGACTATCTGCGCCACGCGCGCGTGCTGCCGAACGATCCGAATCTTTCCTTGCAGTGGGGGCTCTCCAATTTTGGCCAGACGGGCGGCTTCAGCGGTGCCGACATTCATGCGCAACTCGGCTGGGACGTGCTGCACGACGCGCCGAACGTGATCGTGGCCGTGATCGATTCCGGCATCCGGCTCACGCACACCGATCTCGCGGCGAACCTGTGGACCAATCCCAGCCCCTCCTCGAGTGGAGATCTGCACGGCATTCGTTATACCGGCGGCTCGGGCCGCATCACCAGCGGCAATCCGAACGACGACGACGGCCACGGCTCGCACGTGTCCGGCATCATTGGCGCCGTCGGCAACAACGGCGTCGGCATCTCCGGCGTCGCGTGGAAGGTGCAGCTCATGCCGTTGAAATTTCTGACCGCATCGGGCGGCGGTTCGCCGTCCGACGAAATCGCGTGCATCGACTACGCCATCGCGCACGGCGCCGCGATCATCAACGCCAGTTTCGGCGCCGACACCGCGTCGAACGCCGAGCTCGCCGCCATCGCGGGAGCCCGCGACGCGGGGGTTATTTTCGTCGCGGCGGCGGGCAACGGCAACAGCAACGGGATCGGTTTCAGCACGGACGTGGGCAGCGACTATCCCGCCGGCTACCTGCTGGACAACATCGTCACCGTCGCGGCGAGCAACGCCACCGACACCCTCACCGCGTTCTCCAACTTCGGGGCCGGCTCCGTGGATCTCGCGGCGCCAGGCGACCGGATTTATTCCACCTATAACAGTTCCGACACCGGCTACCAAACGTTCAGCGGCACCTCGATGGCCGCACCGCACGTCGCCGGCGCGCTGGCGTTGTTGAAGGCAAAATTTCCGAACGACAATTACCGCCAGCTCATCAATCGCCTGCTGCGCTCCGTCACGCCCGTGCCAGCGCTGATTGGAAAAGTGCAAAGCGGCGGCCGGCTCAATCTCGCCGCCGCGCTGAACTCCCTGGACAGTCGTCCACTCAACGACGACTTTGCGTCGCGCGCCACGCTGGCCGGCACCAACGTTCGCGTGCGCTCGTCCAACGCAGGCGCGACCGCCGATCTACCCACGCACGCGGGCATCGCGACCGGCGCCGACCTCTGGTGGACGTGGACGGCTCCGGCGTCGACGCAGGTCACGTTCGATACCACCGGGAGCACCTACGACACCGTCGTGGCCGTCTACACCGGCACGTCCGTCGGCAGCCTGACCCCGGTCGGCAGCAACGACGATGCGGCCGTCGGCGTGACCACGAGCCGGCTCACGCTCGATGTGACCGCCGGGACGACCTACCAAATCGCGGTGGCGGGCAAAGCGGGCGCGAGCGGCCAGACCAATCTTCGGGTCGGCAGCGTCCCCGCCAACGACACGTTCGCGAAGGCGCAAATTGTCACTGGCCAGACTTTCGTCCTGAACGCGACCAACCTCAATGCCGGCAGCGAGTCCGGCGAGCCGAAGCCCATCGCGGCCGCCCTGGGCCACACCGTGTGGTTCAAGTGGGTCGCGCCGGCGAGCGGCCGTTTCCAGCTCTCGGCGTTTGCCACGCAAATCGACACCACCGCCGCCGTCTACACCGGCACGGCGGTCAACGCGCTGATCCCCGTCGCCTCGAACAATAATGCCAACGCCGCCACCACCGGTTTTCCGTATTACGATACGGACGCACTTGTGCCGTTCAACGCGATCGCGGGGCAGACCTATTATTTCGCTATCGACAACACCGACACCGAGGGCGGCGAATTCGTTCTCTCGCTGGTCGACGCCGCGTGGGAATACGCGACCGTCGGCTCGATCATGTCATCACCGGCGGCGGCCAGCGACGGGACGATCTACTTCGGCTCTGGCGCGACCGACGATGCGCTGAAAGTGGAGAATCGCGTGCATGCCGTGAATCCCAATGGCACGGTCAAATGGACCCGCGCCATTTCCTCGGGCGCCTCCTTTGATGTGTCGTCGCCGGCGGTCGGCCCCGACGGCACCGTTTACATCGGTGGGGGCGACGGTCTCTTCTACGCGCTCAACGCCGCCACCGGCGTGCGCAAGTGGCGCTTCATCGCGACCACCGCCCTCGGCGCCTCGCCCGCGATTGCGGCCGACGGCACGATCTATTTTCACGACGACGCAAAACTCTACGCCCTCACGGACAACACGACGGCGGCCGTGAGCAAGTGGACGTTCGCGCTCAACGGCACGAGCTACGCCTCCCCCGCCCTCGCGCCCGACGGCACGATCTACCTCGGCACCACGGGCGGAACATTCTACGCGCTCACGCCCGCCGGCGCGCAGAAATGGACGTTCACCGCGGACGACGACGTCTACACCACCGCGGCGATCGGCGGCGATGGCACGATTTATTTCGGCACGCTCTCGGGTTCCTTCTACGCTTTGCGACCCGACGGCTCGCAACTGTGGAAATGGAGCGCGCCGGGCCGGACCGGCATCTCCTCCTCCCCCGCGCTGGCCAGCGACGGCACGGTCTATTTCGCGACCTACGACAATCATCTCTACGCGCTGCAGAGCGACGGCACCCTACGCTGGGCCTACACCGCCGCCGATCAGGTCCGCGCGTCCTCACCGGCGATCGGCGCGGACGGCACGATTTATTTTGGCGACTACGATTCGCAGGTCTACGCGGTGAATCCCGACGGCACGCTCAAGCGCACCTATGCGACGGGCCAGCTCGTCCGTTCCTCGCCGCTGCTCGTCAACAACCGCCTCTACGTCGGCAGCAACGACGGTAAACTCTACGCCCTGGATCTGGGCCAGGGCGCAGCGAGTTCGGCGTGGCCCATGTATCGCCAGAACCCGGCGCGCGTCAGTCGTGCAGTCACGCTGCCGGTCATCACCACGGCCCCACTCTCGCAGACCGTCGGGCTCGGCAGCGAGGTCGTGCTCAGCGTCGCTGTCAGCGGGACCGGACCCTTTGCTTATCAATGGAGCAAGGACGGCACGCCGATCTTGGGCGCGACCGCGCCGACTTACACCCTCCCCGCCGCGAGCGCCGCGAATGCCGGCAGTTATACCGTGGTCGTCACGGCCAGCGGCGGCGCGACCGTCGTGAGTTCGCCGGCGTTGATTGCAACCGCCACCGCGATTCCGTCGCGGCTCACGAATCTTTCCGTGCAAACCACCGCGGGCTCGGGTGCGCAGACGCTCACTGTCGGATTCGTGCTCAGTGGCGGCACCGATTTAAAATCGCTCCTTGTCCGCGGCATCGGGCCCGGCCTGGGCGCCTTCGGTATCACCGGCACGCTCGCGGATCCGTCGCTCACGTTGCTCGGGCCGAATTCGTCCACGACGGTCGCCGCGTCGAACGACAATTGGAGCAACGCGGACGCCGCCGCGATGGCCGCCGTCGGCGCGTTTCCTCTCACCATCGGCAGCAAGGATGCGGCGCTCATCACCGCGCTGGCGCCCGGCAACTACACCGCGCAGATCACCGGCGCCACGTCCGGCCTCGCCCTCGCCGAAATCTACGACACCGCGATCGGCACGGGCGCGAAGTTGATCAATCTTTCCACGAGCGCGCAGGTGACCGCAGGCGGCGCACTCACCGCCGGCTTCACGATCTCAGGCAATGTGGCGAAGAAGGTTCTGATCCGCGGCCTCGGCCCTGCGCTCAACCTCGCCTTCCCAACGATTCCAGCCGGCAACGTCCTCGCCGATCCGTCGCTCTCCCTCTACGATTCGCACAGCACGCTGCTGCAAACGAACGATGACTGGGGTGCGACGGCCGCCCTCGTCGACGCGTTCACACAAACCGGCGCCTTCAAGTTCGGCACCGTGCCGACGAAGGATGCCGTGCTGCTGGTCACGCTCCCACCGGGCGGCTACACCGCGGTGGTTCGCGGCGCGAACAACACCAGCGGCCTCGCGCTCGTCGAAATCTACGAGTTGCCGTGAGGTGGGGACGGCTCCGAGCCGTCCTGAGTTCCAGCATGATTCGGGGATCAAACTCAAGCCGGCTCGAAGAGCCGGCCCCACCGCTAAAAAATTCCGCGTTCCCTTTCGCGAATTTCGCGTGTTTCGTGATGACCGCATGCCCGACACGCCCGACTTCAAGAATTTCTTCGGCGTCACTCCCTCCGATCAAAACGCCCTCGATGTTTTCGCGGGCGAGTGGTCGTCGTCGCCCCCGGCCGCGCGCCCCGAACTGAAAGCCGGCGCCACGCCGCTCTTCGACGATCCGCGGATCACCTGGGCCAACGATCGCTTTGGTGAAATGGGCATCGCCGGTGGGTTTGCCGGCCGCGACGTCCTCGAACTCGGCCCACTCGAAGGTGGTCACACTTATTTGCTCGACCGCTTGGGCGCGAAGTCTGTCACCGCGGTCGAGGCGAGCTCCCGCGCGTATCTGAAATGCCTCATCGCCAAAGAGACTTTCGGCCTGAGCCCGCGCGCGCGTTTCCTGCTCGGCGACTGCCTCGAATATCTGCGCACCACGGATCGCACCTTCGACATCGGCGTCGCCTGCGGCGTCCTCTATCATCAGACGAATCCGGTCGAAATGCTCGAACTCCTCGCGCAGCGCTGCAACGCGATCTTCCTCTGGACGGTGTTTTACGATCCGGAGTTCATCGCGAAACTGCCCGAGCCGGACAAGCGCTTCTCGCCGGCGCTGCCAATGGAACATGCCGGTTTCAAGCACGTGGTCCACCGCTTCAATTATGGTGTTTCGCTCGACTGGAAAGGCTTCTGCGGCGGCGGCGAGCAGTTCAGTTATTGGATGGAAAAGCCCGAAATCATCGCGGCGCTCGAGCGTTTCGGCTTCGGCAATTTTCACATCGCGCAGCAGCCCAACGTTCACGGCAGCGCGCTGCTGCTGACCGCGAAGAAAGTTTAAAACCCGCGGGGTCCCGGAGAGTCGATTTGACGTATCTTCGTGTCCACACCATCGTCTTAATCACCATGACCCACGCCCCGCGCCCCCTGCTCCTCGCGCTCGCCTTCATTGGCGCCGTCGGGCTCGGCGCGGCTCGCCGCGCCGGGGCGCAAACCGAGCTGCCGAAAAGCTCGCCGTTCATGACGGCCGGGGGTCCCGCTGCCGTCAGTGTCGCAGGTGAGGTGATTGAGTTCGCCGCCGTCCGCACGATCGGCACCCGCACCGAGATCGATCTCTACGATACGCAGGTGAAGAAGAACCACTGGATTCCGCTCGGCGAGACGATCGACGGCATGACGGTGATGAATTTCGATCCGCGCCACGATCAGGTCACCGCGAAGATCGGGGGCGTGAACAAGGTGCTCAAATTGCGTCAGGCCCGCGGCACCGCCGCCGGTGGCATGGCCATCAACCCGGCGCCCGCGATGAGCTTCGCGAATCCCGACGCCTTCATCCAGAAAGTTCAGCCGCCGCCGCCGCCGTCCGAAGGCATGGGCAGTTCGGTCGTGGCAGCCGATGTTAAAGGAGTGGCAGACGCACCGGTGGCCCCGGCCACGTCCGCGGCGACGCCGGCCCAACCGGCCGTTCCCCTCACAATTGCCCGCCAGGAGGAAGAAGCCCGCATGCTCGTCAGCGATCTCCTTGAGATCGGGATGGCGCAGCGCAAGGCCTACGAGGAAAAACAAAAGAGGGCGGCCGACCCGAATGCCGCGGCGGAAACGCCGGCGAACACGCCCGCGCCGAATCCAAACGGCCCGCCCGGCGGCGGCTGAGCGTCAGGCTTGACTCACTTTCCTGGCTTCACGCCCCAGGCGTAGGCCCAGAAGTCCAGGCGACCCGCGACGCGCACGTCCGCGAAGCCCGCGTTTTTGAGGAAGGCCTCGAGTTCGGGTTGCGTGGAGCATTTCGAGATCTGCGCGGGACGCGCCTGGGCCGGAAACCGCGTGCGGCTCTCTTCGAAAACCTTCCAGCCCTCCTTCGATGCAAGATCGACGTTGTCGCAATAAAAGCGGCCGCCCGGTTTCAGCACGCGCAGCGCCTCCAGCACGTAGACGTAGCGATCCCATTCCTCGAGATGCATGAAGACCACCGTCGTGTAGACCGCGTCGATCGAGTTATCGGGGATCGGTGCGAGATCGTAGCCGGAAATTTCCTGGAGCCGGATGTTGTTGAGGCCGAGCAGCCGGCGTTTCGCGATGCCCAGCATGTTGGCCGAAACGTCGCAGCCGACCCATTCTTTCACGAACGGCGCGAGCACCCGCCCGACGCGACCCACGCCGCAGCCGATTTCGAGGAAGGTGTCGGCCGGCTTCACGCCGATGGTTTCGCGGAGGATGTCGAGCGTGTCCTCGGCGTCGGCGTGAAACTTGTCCTCGTCGGTGTAGCCCGACACGACCATGTAGGCCGCCTCCTTGGTGCCGGAGAGGGCGGTCCAGACGGATTTGTAGTCACCGCGAAGCTGGCTCATGGCCGCGATGACAACGGAGAAGCGCTGTTCGTCAAAGCAAACCCAGACCTAATGTCCGCAAAGAGGCGCAAAAGACGTGACACGCCACGTCGAAAACTTCCCGCGCGCCCATAGGCGCGACGCACGCTTGCACGGGGGCCTCTGACCTTTGCGCCTTTTTGCGGCCAAAAATCTGTCTTCCCGCTTGGGCGATTTTTCGCAACCGTGCGCCGATGCGAATCCTGATTTCCGGTGTGTGCGGCTTTGTCGGCAGCACACTCGCGCGCGAGCTGGCCGAGCGCGGCCACGTGGTCAGCGGGTTCGACAACTTCATCCGGCCGGGCAGCGAGGCGAACCGCGAGGGGCTGAAAAAAGCCGGCGTAAAAGTTTTCCACGCCGATCTCCGCATCGCGAGCGATCTCGAGACGGTGCCGGCCGCGGACTTCGTGATCGATGCGGCGGCGAACCCGAGCGTGCTCGCGGGCATTGATGGTCGCACAAGTTCGCGCCAGCTCGTCGAGCACAACCTCGGCGGCACGGTCAACCTGCTCGAGTTTTGCAAGGCGCACCGCGCCGGCTTCGTGCTGCTTTCGACCAGCCGCGTCTACGCGATCGCGCCGCTGGCGGCGCTGCCCGTCGAGGAAAAACTGGGGGCGTTTCGCCCGAGCGAAACCGCGGAACTCCCGCCCGGCCTCGGTGCCGCGGGCCTGCGCGAAACGTTTTCGACCGCCGCGCCCGTTTCACTCTACGGCGCGACCAAGCTTGCCAGCGAGGCGCTCGCGCTCGAATACGGCGAGGCGTTCGGCTTTCCGGTGTTCATCAACCGTTGCGGCGTGCTCGCCGGCGCCGGGCAATTCGGCCGCGCCGACCAGGGCATCTTCACCTACTGGCTCAACATGTGGCTCCGCCAGCGCCCGCTGAAATACATCGGGTTCGGCGGCCACGGCCACCAAGTGCGCGACTGCCTGCACCCGCGCGATCTCGTGACCGCGCTCGAGAAGCAATTCGGCGCGCCGAAACTCGCCGCGCCGGATCGCATCGCGAATTTTTCCGGCGGCGCCGCGTCGGCGATGTCGCTCCGCCAACTCAGCGAATGGTGCGCCGCGAAATTCGGCCCGCGCGCCGTCGCCGCGGATCCGGCGCCGCGGCCGTTCGATCTGCCGTGGCTCGTGCTCGACAGCGCGAAGGCCGATCGCGTGTGGGGCTGGCGGCCCACGACGCCCGCCGCCACGGTCCTCGACGAAATTGCCGGGCACGCGGAAAAAAATCCCGCGTGGCTCGAGCTGTCCGCACCGCTTTGATCATGCCTGACGCGTCCAGCTCCGCGCCACTCACGCTCTATTCGGTCGTCATTCCGGCCCGCGACGAGGAGGCGTCCCTGCCCCCGACGCTGCGCGCGCTCTATGCGGAGCTTTTGCGCGAGGAAGTCCCACACGAAATCGTGGTGGTCGACGATGGGAGCAAGGACGCCACGTGGACCGTGCTGCAGCAGCTGCGCGCGGAAATTCCCACGCTCATGCCCGTCCAGAATTCCGGCCTGCATGGCTTCGGCCGGGCGATTGTGCACGGGTTCGGACACATCCGCGGCGACGCGGTCGTCGTAATGATGGCCGATGCGTCGGACGCGCCCGCCGACGCCGTGCGCTACTGGCGGGTGCTGGGCGAGGGCTACGAGTGCGTGTTTGGCAGCCGGTTCGTCAAGGGGGGCCGCGTCGTCGACTATCCGCGCGTGAAGCTTTTCGTGAACCGGCTCGCGAACCTGTTCATCCGCGTCCTGTTTCGCCACGGCCTCAACGATACCACCAACGCGTTCAAGGCCTACCGTCGACACGTGGTCGAAGGCTGCCGGCCGTTTCTCGCACCCCACTTCAACCTGACAGTCGAACTCCCGCTCAAGGCGATCGTCCGCGGCTACACGTGGACGATCACGCCGATTTCGTGGGAAAACCGGAAGCACGGCATCGCCAAGCTCAAGATCAAGGAAATGGGGAGCCGCTATTTTTTCATCTGCATGTATGTCTGGCTGGAGAAGTATTTCAGCCGCGGCGATTACCGGCGGAAATGAGGGCGCAGCGCTCTGCCATCCAATCGGCACGAGTTATGACAACTCGGCACTGGACTTGCGTCACGGTTGACCCGTAAAACTTGCTGCCAAGCAAACTACCTTCCACACCATGAACTCACCCACTGTCCGTCCGCTCATTCCGACCGCCCGCTTCCTGCGCGCGGTCGCTTTGTTTCTTGGCCTCGCGTTTGCGCCGTTTGCGCTGGCGCAAGGCATCGTTTCCTCCGGCTTGACCGGCGTCGTCCACGATAGCGGCGGGAAACTCATCGCCGGCGCCTCCGTCACCGCGGTGCACACGCCGACCGGCACCACCTATACCTCCGTCACCACCGACGCCGGGCGCTACAATTTCCGCGGCCTCATCTCAGGAGGCCCTTACGCTGTTTCAGTCACCGCCAGCGGCTTCAAGCCGGTCGAGCGCACCGACCTCATGACCCAGCTCGGTCAGGATGCTTCCGCCGATTTCTCCCTCGAGGCCTCATCGGTGGTCGTGATGGAAAAGTTCACCGTCAAGGGCGACACCGGCGAGCTCAACGCCAACGCCACCGGCGCCGGTTCGCTCCTCGATGCGCTGCGCCTCTCCAACAAGCCCACGACGCAACGCTCGCTCGCCGATCTCGTCAGCGCCTCGTCCTTCGTCACCCTCTCCTCGCTCTCAAGCGCCAACGACCGCGAAGAAGCGCACATCGTTGCCGTCGGTCAGAACAACCGCTACAATTCCGTCCTCATCGACGGTTCGCGCATCAATGACCAGTTCGGCCTCAACGGCACGGGTCTCGCCTCGTTCTTCAACCCGCTCTCGATCGACATCATCGACCAGCTCTCCATCGACGTGTCGCCCTACGATACGCGCCAGAGCGGCTTCACCGGTGCGGCGGTCAACGCCGTCACCAAGAGCGGCACGAACACCTTCCACGGCTCCGCCTACTACGACATTTCGAAGGACAAAATCTTCGGCGTCCGCGGCCAGGGCCCCGACGTCGCCGTTGGCACCACGCAGGGCATCACGCCGATCCTCAAGCGCGAGACGAAGGGTTTCACCTTTGGCGGCCCCATCATCAAGAACACCCTCTTCTTCTTCGTGAACTATGAGAAGTTCATGCGCATCGCCCCAGCCCTCCAGGCCGGCATGACGCCGGATGCCACCGACGCCGCGGCGATCACCGCGCGTTTCGCCCAGATCGCCACAGCCGCGGGCAAGGGCATCAACTTCGGCACCGTCGGCCAAAGCGTCGTCAACCAAGCCGACGACACCAAGAAGCTCGCCAAGGTCGACTGGAACATCGTCGCCGGCCAGCGCCTGTCGCTCCGCTACAGCGAGACCAACGGCCAGGTGCCCCAATTCGGCAGCTACAGCACGACGAACTTCGGCAGCGGCGTAAATAGCCTCAACGCCGGCGGCGCTACCACTTCTTACAGCTCCAACTTCTACGCCCAGACTCGCAAAGAGCGGAACATCACGGCCACGGTCACCAGCCAGTGGAGCCAGAACTTCAAAACCGAAGTGCGCTTCGGCGACATCAAGCAGGACCAATATACCCCGATCAATGCGACGCTTCCCCAAATCCGCATCTTCGGCGTCGGCGCGACCAATCAATCCGGTGTGCACGTCGCTAACGGCGTCCTCGTCGCCGGCACGGATCAATTCCGCCACGGCAATCAGATTAACGCCAAGACCAAGAGCTACAGCGCGGTGGGCGATTACTTCATGGGCAATTTCACTTTCAGTGGTGGTGTAGACCGCGAGAAAAACAACGACTACAATCTGTTTCGCGCGGGCTCCTTCGGCATCTTCGACTTCGCCAACATCGCCGCGTTTCAGGCCGACACCGCCAACGGCTTCAGCCGCGCCTTCTACGTCCAAGGCACGCCGATCGCCGACGTGAGCGACTCCGCGGTCACCGGCGTCTTCGGCCAGGCCAAGTGGGAAGCGCTCCCCGGCCTGACGCTCATGGCCGGCCTCCGCTACGATTACGTCGAGAGCGGCACGCGCCCCCCGTTCAACCAGCTCTTCAAGGACCGCTTTGGCATGGCCAACAACGGCACGGTCGATGGGGCCACCAGCCTCTCTCCCCGCGTGAGTTTCAATTGGTCCGTCGATCAAAGCCGGACCACGCAGGTGCGCGGCGGCGTCGGTCATTTCCTGGGTCGCGCCCCGTGGGTCTTCTTCTCGAACTCCTATTCCAATCCCGGCATCGGCCGTTACAACGTCGTCAACACGGCGACCCCGAGGAGCCTCACCGACTACCTGAAGAACACATTCGATCCGAACAGCCCGATCGGCGTCTCGCCGACGATTACGCCCGGCAATCGCTTCGAGATGAATTTCGCGGACGACGGCATCAAGCTCCCGTCCGTCTGGCGCGGCAACTTCGCCATCGATCGCAAGCTTCCGCTCTGGAATTCCGCCCTCTCGCTCGAAGTCATCCAGACCTACAACGACCAGGCGCTGTTCATCTCGAACGATAATCTGCTCCCCACCACCAAGGGCGCGGACGGCCGCCAGCGTTTCGCCGGCAGCGTGAACACGCCGGCCAACGCCCGGTTCAGCGAGTTCCTCAACGCTTATCACGTGAAGAACGTCTCCACCGGTGAAGCCCGCTACATCACGCTCTCCTGGGATCGCCCGATGAAGGACGGCTGGGCGTCCAACTTCAGCTACACTCGCGGTCGTTCGACCGAGGCCCAATCCTTCGGCCAAACCACGGCTTCCGGCCAGTGGGCCAGCACCGCGGTCTTCAATATGAACTCCATCGAGGAAGCGCACTCCGACTTCGAGGTTCCCGACCGCATCCAGCTCACCTACACCCGCCAGTTCGAACTCAAGAAGGGCTGGCGCTCGACCGCGTCGTTCTACTACGAAGGTCACACCGGCAATCCGTTCAGCTACGTTTACACCTCCGACCTGAACGGCGACAGCCTGACGAACGACGATCTCGTCGCCGTCCCGACCAACGCGAGCGATTCCCGCTTCGACTTCTCGGCCATGAACGCCACCGATCAGGCCGCCTACTTTGCCTTCCTGCAGAACACCGGCCTCAACAAATACGCCGGCGGCGTCGCGCCCAAGAACGCGTTCTTCCAGCCGTGGGTCGGTCGCCTCGACCTCCACCTCGCGCAGGAAATCCCGCTCTACAAGCCGGCGAGTTTGGAAGTGTTCATGGACTTCATCAACTTCGGCTCCTTTGTGAACAAGCGCCTTTTCAATTATTTTGAAAAAGCCCCGCTGTCCGCGAACGACGTCTACTGGCGCATGAACGCCGGCGGCGCGACTTACGGCCCCGACGGTCGCATTCGCCCGACCTTCAGCGGCACCGCGGCCAACGCCAACACCAACTTCCTCTTCGACAACGTGCAATCCCGCTGGCGCATTCAGTTCGGCGCCAAGCTGAAATTCTAAGCACGCAGCACTTCCCGCTCTCGACCGCCGCACCCGCCAGGTGCGGCGGTTTTCTTTTGGCGGGTTTCGCCGGATGGACTGTCATGGCGAGAAGCGGACCGACGCGGTCCATCCCGCCCGACGCTTCCCTGAAAAATCCCCTTGTTCCCCCGCCCTTCGCCGCTTTCCTTGAGCCTTCCATGATTTATCTGCTCGGTGGATCCGGTTATGTTGGCCAAGCCTATCAGGCGCTGCTCACGCGCAAGGGCATTGCTTTCCGCAATCTCCGCCGGGCGGATATCGACTACACCAATCCCGCCGTGCTGCGCGACGCGCTCCGCCGCGACCGGCCCGCCTTCCTGATCAATTCCGCGGGCTACACCGGCAAGCCCAACGTCGACGCCTGCGAGCTCCACAAGTCCGAGTGCCTCTTCGGCAACGCCGTCCTGCCGGGCCTCATCGCCCAAGCCTGCGGAGAAGCCGGCGTTCCGTGGGGCCACGTTTCGAGCGGTTGTATTTACAGCGGCGCGCGACCCGACGGTTCCGGTTTCCAAGAGGACGATACTCCGAACTTCACCTTCCGCACCAACCACTGCTCGTTCTACAGCGGCACCAAGGCGCTCGGTGAAGAAGTGCTCGGCGGTGCGCCCCACACCTACATCTGGCGCCTGCGCATCCCGTTCGACAACGTCGACAACCCGCGCAACTACCTCACGAAGCTGATGCGCTACCCGCGCCTGCTCGCCGCCACGAACTCGATTTCCCAGCTTGAGGAATTTTGCGCCGCTACCTTCGCCTGCTGGGAGAAACGCGTGCCCTTCGGCGCCTACAACGTCACCAACCCCGGCGCGATCGCCACCCACGAGGTCGTCGAGCACATCCAGCGGAGCGGCGTCTGCCAGAAGGAGTTTTCCTTCTTCAAAGACGAGGATGAGTTCATGCAACTCGCGGCCAAGACCCCGCGCTCAAATTGCGTGATGGACTCGTCGAAGCTCACCCGCGCCGGCATCACCATGACCGAGGTCCACGAGGCCGTCGCCCGCGACCTCCGCACCTGGCGCAAGGCCGCCGCCTGATCCGCCGGGCCTTCGGTCTCCCCACTCTCCGTCCTCACCTCCCAAACTCTCCAGCGTGAATCTCCTCGTCACCGGCGGCTGCGGCTTCATCGGCTCCAATTTCATCCGCCAGCGCCTCACCGAAAAAGGCTCCGCGCTCGGCCGGCTCGTCAATCTCGACGCGCTCACCTACGCCGGCAATCCCGCCAACCTCGCCGATCTCGCGGGCGACCCGCGCTACGTTTTTGCGCATGGCGACATCGGCGACACCACGCTCGTGCCTCGCCTCCTGGCCGAGCATTCGATCGACGCCATCGTCAACTTCGCCGCCGAGTCGCACGTCGACCGCTCCATCGATTCACCGGAGCCGTTCATCCAGACCAACGTCGTCGGCACGCTCCGCCTCCTGAATTGCGCCCGGGTCTATTGGGCGAAACTCGCCGAGCCGAAGAAAACCGCTTTTCGTTTCCTGCACGTTTCGACCGACGAAGTCTACGGCACGCTCTCGCTCACCGATCCGGCCTTCACCGAGCAGACGCCGTTCGCGCCCAACTCCCCCTACGCCGCGTCCAAGGCCTCGAGCGATCATCTCGTGCGCTCGTTCCAGCACACCTATCATTTCCCGACGCTGACCACCAACTGCTCGAACAACTACGGCCCGTTTCATGTCCCCGAGAAGTTGATCCCGTTGATGATTCTCAACGCGCTCGAGGGCAAAAATCTTCCGGTTTACGGCGACGGCATGCAAATCCGCGACTGGCTCTACGTCGAGGATCACGCCACCGCGATCTGGCTGGTGTTGAATCGCGGTCGCGTCGGCGAGACCTACAACATCGGCGGCCTGAACGAAAAACCGAACATTGAGATCGTGAAAACCATCTGCGCGCTGCTCGACCAAAAGTCGCCGCGCCCCGACGGAAAATCCTACTTCACCCAAGTCACCTACGTCGCCGATCGTCCCGGCCACGATCGCCGATACGCGATCGACTGCCAAAAGCTGCAGGCGGAGCTCGGCTGGGCGCCGCAGGAAAATTTCACCAGCGGCATCGGCAAGACGGTTGACTGGTATCTCGCCCACCGCCGCTGGGCCGCTGACATTACCGCCAAGAAATATTCTCGCGAACGCCTCGGTGTCGCCAAATAAATTCCCTTTGACCTCTTCGTCCAATTCTCTGTCGCGTAAGGGCATCATCCTCGCCGGCGGCTCCGGCACGCGCCTCTTCCCGCTCACCATCGCGGTCTCGAAGCAGCTCATGCCGGTTTACGACAAGCCGATGGTCTACTATCCGCTCTCGGTCCTGATGCTCGCCGGCATCCGCGAGGTGCTCGTCATTTCCACGCCGACCGATCTCCCGCTCTTCAAGAAACTCCTCGGCGACGGCGCGAACATCGGGATGCAGCTCAGCTATGCCGAGCAGCCGAGCCCCGACGGACTCGCCCAGGCGTTCCACATCGCGGGCGATGTCGGCTTCCTGAAAAACAATCCCGCCGCGCTCGTCCTCGGTGACAATCTTTTTTACGGCGCGGATTTTGTTCGCTCTCTCGAACAGGCCGATGCCCGCCACGACGGCGCCACGATCTTTGGCTACCGCGTCGCCGATCCGAAGAGCTACGGCGTCGTCGAATTCGCGTCCGACGGCCGCGTGCTTTCCCTCGAGGAGAAGCCCGCGGAGCCAAAATCGAACTACGCCATCCCGGGAATTTATTTCTACGACCAAGACGTCGTCGCAATCTCGCGGAGACTGCAGCCTTCGAAGCGCGGCGAACTCGAAATCACCGATCTCAACCGGCTCTACCTCGACGCCGGCAAGCTGCACGTCGAACTGCTCGGTCGCGGCACCGCCTGGCTCGACACCGGCACCCACGACTCGCTCCTCGAAGCCGCTCAGTTCGTCCACGTGATCGAAAACCGCCAGGGCCTCAAAATCGCCTGTCTCGAGGAAATCGCCTGGCGCAAGGGCTGGATCGATCGCGCGCAACTCGACGCCAACATCGCGAAGCTCGGCAAGTCCGCCTACGGCGCCTACCTTCGCCGCCTCGCCGACGAGAAATCGTAGGGCGTCGCGCCGCCTCCGCCGTCGCGTTGGCGAAGGAGGATTGCAGCCGCCCTGGTCGCCGCCCACGTTCCTCTTCGCGTGCAGGTCTCGTTCGTCATCCCGCTCTTCAACAACCTCGCGCTCACCCGCGCCTGCGTGGAGAGCCTACAAGCCACCCTGCCCGCCGGGCTCGCCCACGAGATCATCCTGGTCGACGACGGCAGCACCGACGGCACCCGCGCGTGGTTGGCCACACTGGCTCCGCCCTTCCGCGTCCTCCTCAACGAGCGCAACCTCGGTTATGCCGCCGCCAACAACCGCGCTGTGGCCGTCGCAACCGGAGAACAGCTCGCACTGCTCAACAACGATCTCGTGTTGCTCCCACGCTGGCTGGAACGCCTGCGCCGCGCCCATCGCTCGCTGGGCGATCGCGCCGGGCTCGTCGGCAATGTCCAGCGCGACGCCCGCACCGGCGCCATCGATCACACGGGCATTATCATCAATCGCGCCGGCAAACCCGAACATGACCGCGGGTTGCCGCCTTTGTCGTCACGGATCTTTTCCCGCGTGCGGCGCGTGCCCGCCGTCACCGGCGCGTGCGTGCTGCTCGATCGCGCCCTCTGGCAGCAGCTCGGCGGTTTCGACGAGGCCTACATCAACGGCGGCGAGGACATCGATCTTTGCTTCAAGGCCCGCGCCGCGGGCCGCGTCAACGCCGTCGCACTGCACAGCATCGTCCGCCATCACATCAGCTCATCGCCGGGACGAAAACTGCACGACGAGAAAAACTCCTATCTGCTCGCCCGTCGCTGGCGCCGCGAATTCGTCGCGAGCGCCGACTCGGCGTTTCGTTCGTGGTGCCGCGACTACCATGAGCAAAATCTCCTCGATCCCCGCGAGGGCGATCAGCGGCTCGCGCGGGACGCCTGGTTCTACGCGCACGGCCTGCGGCGCACCCCGCCGCCCGAAGCCGTCGCTGATCTCGAAGCGGCGCTCGACCGCGAATTCGCGCGCTGGGCGGAATTGTTCGGTCCCGTTATGCGCTCCTGATCACGTCGCGCACGATCGCCTGCGGGCGCTGGTTCACGGTCAGGAACATCCGGCCGATGTATTCGCCGATGAGCCCGAGCAGCACGAGCTGCGTGCCGGAAAACACCAGTAGCGCCGCCATCAACGAACCCCAGCCAAACGCCGGCCCGCGATCTGCAAGGCGCAGCCAGAGCACGCCGACAAACGCGACCAATCCCGCCAGCGCCATCAGCAGTCCCAGCCCCGTCGCCACGCGCAACGGCAGCACGGAAAAATTCACCCACGCGCTCAGCCACAGCCGCACAAGGCGGCGCAGCGTGTAGCCGCTTGCACCCGCTTGCCGCGCTTCGTGCCGCACCTCGATCGACCCGATGCGCTGCGTCACCTGCAAAATTAATCCGTCGATGTAGGGATAGGGGCCGGTGTGGGCGGCGACTTCCTGCGCGACGAAAGCGGTCACGCAGCGAAAACTCGAAAGATAAAAACCCGCCGGTTTGTCGAGCGCCCAATCGGTCATGCGATTCGTGAACCAGCTCCCGAAATTCCGCCAGCGCGAGTGTTGCTTTTCCGCGTAGTGGCCGAAGACCACGTCGAGCCCGCTCGTCTTGGCGTGCTGCCACAACCGCACCGCCTCGGCCGGCGGATTCTGCCCGTCGTCGTCGAGGTTGACGATGTGCGCGCCGTGCGCGTGCCGCCAGCCCGTGAGCACCGCGTTGTGCTCGCCGTAATTCCGCGCGTGCTCGACGAGCGTGATCGGCACCTTGGCGTCTTTCACCAATGCGCGGCACACCTCGCCGGTCATGTCGCCGCTGCCGTCGTTGACCAAAATAATCTCCTGCCCGCCCTCGACGGTCAGCGCCTCGATCTCGCGCACGACCGCCCCGATCGTCTCGGCGCTGCGGTAGAGCGGAATCACGAAGCTGAGCGCAGGGCTGGACATGAATCAACAGGAAGGCCGGGAAGCCCGGGAAGAGCAAAGCAGATTTCGGCCCGTTCGGTCCGGCCATCCGGTTCAAAATTCAGACGTAATATCTCAGCTCGGCGCGATAATATCTCAGGGTCTTCGTCAGCGCCGTGCGCAGATCGGTCCTCGGCCGCCACCCGAGCGCCCGGCCGATCAAGCGGTCGTCCGCATAGTAGTGCCCGATGTCGATTTTCTTTCGGTCGGCCGGAAATTTCTTCACCGCGAACGCCCCGCCGCGGTTGATCTCCACGAGCAATTCCGCGAGCCGTTGCAGCGTGACCGGTGGCGGGCCCCCGAGATTAAACACCTTTCCGATCGCCACGTCGCAGCTCGCCGAGAGGAGAAACGCGTCCACGGCATCGTCGACGAAAGTGAAGTCCCGCAACTGCTCGCCGCCCCACACCTCGAACGGCTGGCCTTCCAGCAGCCGGCGCAGCCACACGCCGACGAAGGTCTGCCGCGCATCCTTCACGCGCATCCGCGGACCGATCGTGTTGGTGAGCCGCAGCGCCGTCGCGCGGATGCCGTGCACCCGGGAATAGAGCAGATGGAATTCCTCGCCCGCGAGTTTGTTGATGCCGTTCACGTCGACGGGACGCAGCGGGTGCTTCTCGTCGACGGGCAAATAGTCCGGCTTCCCGTAAATCTGGCGGGTGCTCGCGAAAACAATCCGGATCGCGGGGTTGTGCACCCGGCACGCCTCGAGGATCGCGAGCTGCGCCCGGCCGTTGATGTCGAGGTCCGTCTGCGGATCCGTCATCGAATCCATGTGACTCGTCTGGCCGGCAAGGTTGAACAGAAAATCCTGCCCGCGCACGAGCCGTGGCAGCCGCGGCCAGTCCCGCACGTCGGCCTGGTGCACGCGCACCCGGCCAGCGAGGCCCACGAGATTACGGCGGTTGCCACCATATTCCGGAATCAACGCATCGAGAATCGTCACCCGCGCCCCGAGCGCGACGAGCCGGTGTGCGAGATTCGAGCCGATGAAGCCAAGTCCGCCGGTGATGAGCACGCGTTTCCCGGAAAACGCGCGGCGAAAATTGGGCGAAGCGGGCATGCGGCGTTCAGCAAACACCGCAGCCGCTCCCCGCGCCAACTCGAAAAACACCCTGTCACCGCCCACCCCCTCGCGTCCACCTCACCGGGTCGCTTGTAACGTATTACGTTACATCGCCCTTTTCGGCCCAAGCCCGGTGACCCGGTCCCGTTTGTAACGTAATACGTTACATTCCACCCGCGCGGGAACTGAGAAGGAAAGGAGGCGGGCTGACGCCGCGTTACTCACGCACTTCGAGTTCCAAGCCGAACACGCACACGCCCACCACGCGCGCGTCGCCCGGCCCCGCGGCCAGGGCCGGCTGCGCGGAGCGCAAGGTGAGGGTTGAGGTCCCCGGTGGCACGGTGACGGCCGCGAGCGGCACGCGCGCGCGCTGCGTGCCGATGCGCGACGGGGTTGACGGAATGTCCCCGTGGTCGACGACCGCCACCACCTCGCGCTCCACGCCCATGCTCCAGCCATCAAGCGTGCACACCACCGTGAGCGCTCGGTCGTGCGGATTTTCGATGCGGATCGTCGCGTCGCCCTTCGTCCACTGCCAGCGGTCACCGGTCTTGCGATCGGATTCTTCGTCGTGCCAGCCGTCGCCGAGCGTGGCCCGGAGATAGTGGGGGCCGCGCGTGTCGACGAGTGCGTAGTGCGCGGAGACTTGCCGCCGCGCGTCGCCGGGCGGCTTCACCGCGATGATTCCGCTCTCGAGATCCCAGTCTCCGCGCAGCGGCGTGTTCAGCCGGCCCTCATAGGTGTGAGTCAGAAAATATTGCGGTTTCCGCAGGAGAAACGCGTTGGCCCACAGCCGCGACCACATGTCGGGCACGCGCAGGTTCAGCGACGCCACGTCCGACATCGCCTCGATTTTGCGGAGTTGCTTCAGCTCGTTGTTCACGAGCAGCGGCGGCTGCGCCATGCGCCAGCCAAACATCCCGTCGGCGACCAGGTTGCCGGCGAGCACGAACGCCAGCATCGCATACACCGCCGCCCACTCGCCCAGCCGGTTGCTGCCGCGGCGCAGCGTCACCCACCAGCAGCACCCCGCGAGCAGCTCGGGAAAAAACACCGCGAACACCTTGTAGGCGTCGTAGCTCGCGTTGGTGCCGAGCCGCGCGCCGCGCACTTCGAGAAACGCGTAGCCCGCGAGCACCGGCAGCGTGAGGCTCGCGACCAGCCAGGCGCCGCGCGGCCGATGCCACAGCGCCCACGCGATCATGCCGCTGACGCCCGCCGCGAGGAGCCAGCGCAGGCCGAGGAATGACCAAGCGTGCATCTCCGGTCCGCTCACGAGCCCGAGCCAGCCTTCTGGTGTCAGCACCGGAATCCGCCAGCCGAAATCATACGTTTGAAAAAGCGTGAACCGCTCGACGAGTCCCGCCACGCGCTCGAAAAAAATCACGCCGGCGATTGCCAGCGGCGCCAGCAGCGCCCCCAGCCAGCGCGCCAACCGCGCCCACTCGCCCTGCGCCAGCACGCGTCCGCCGGCAAACGCGACCGCGGGCACGAGGCACACGAGCAGGAAAAAATTGTAGCTGCCCAGCACGAGCGCGTAACCGATGCAGAGCACCGGCGTGAACTGCCGCGCCCGCGCCGTCGTCAGCCGCCCGCGCCACAACGCGATGCCGCCCCACGTCAGGATCGCGATCGCCTGCGCCGCGAGCAGGTGCCCCATCGCCACGTGCGCCACCGCATACCATGTGATGGGACTGAGCCCGTAAATGGCCGCGACCGCGAGCGACACCGCGCTCGAATAGCCCATCACCGCCCGCGCGATCCAAAACACGAGCGGCAGCGCCGACGCCACCAGCAGCGCCGTCAGCACGCCCGTCAGCTCATGCGGCGCGCAGTCCAGAATCGTCCCGTTGAGCGCGATCAGCGCCGAGGGCGTGAAATGATTCAGCCGCAGCCAAAAATCGAAAAAATTATCCACCGACGCGATCCGCACGACTTCGGTCAGGCCCAAAAATCCGCCGCGATCCGAATGTGCGAATTCCATGAACACCCGCGCGCCCGCCGCGTAGTCGGCCGCATCGCAGCTCCCCAGCGAGATCGTCGTTAGACCGCGCGAGGCGATGGCCATCGGCAGCACGAGCAACATCAGCCCTCCGGTCATCAACGCCGCCAGCACGCCGAACCGGCTCGCGTCGGAGATAACCTGTTTCACTCCGCGCCGGCGCAATGCGACCACGAGCAGCAGCACCGGGACGGCTTCGCTCGCCCCCGCATAGCTGTTCGTGCCGCGCAGGTTCGCATACGCGCCGAGCCACACTACGAGCGACTGCAGCGTGAAGCCCGCCGCCATCGCCAGCACAGGCCAGAAACGCCGCCAGGGCCGCGGCATCGTCAACACCGCGAGCCCCGCGCCCCAAAACAGGACGTGCAACAGCAGGCCAAGCGCGACGACGAAAAACATCATGGGATCAGTGCGAAAGAAGAATCATTGGCCGCAAAAAGCGCAAAAAGGCACAAAAATCTTGGCCCTCGGTAACCTCTCCGCCGTGCCAGAGCGCGGCGCTGTTTGTAATGGAATACGTTACATCCGCCTTGGCGGTTTCCGCGCCACCGCGAAAATCGAACTCCCAAACGGCAGCGAACCGAATGCCTCCAGCCACGCGCGCTCGGCCGCCATCGCGCCGCGAAACACCGCTTCCACCGGCGCGGGAAAAAGACTCACATCGCTGCCCCCGCTCGGCGCGGGAAATAATTTCCTCCGCGCCATCACGAGCGGCAGCGGCAGCGCGTTCCAATGCGTAGCGCGCACGTTCGCAAATCCCGCGACGCCCAGCTTCGCCACCACCTCCCTCCGCGCATAGCGTCGCTTCGAATGCACCGCGTCATCGTGATAGGACCACAGCCAGCGATACGCCGGCACATTGATCACGAGGGTGCCACCCGGTCGCAACACCCGGAAAAATTCCCGTAGCCCCGCCCCGTCGTCGTCCACGTGATAGAGCACATCGGCCGACACGATTGCATCGAACGACGCGTCACCGAAAGGCAACGCCGTCACCGACCCTTGGCGAATCTCCGCGCGCCCTACGCGTTCACGGGCTAATTCACAGGCGAGCGCCTCCACATCCACGCCGATCCACGTCCAATCCGCATGCCGCGTCGCGAGCCGCCGGATGAGCCCGCCGGTCCCGCAGCCCGCGTCGAGTATTTGGGGGCACGCTGCCCCCTCCGCGCCTCCATCCAATGGCAACACCGCCTCCAACCCGCGTTCGACATGCCCGTGCAACGCCCGGAAATACCACATCCGATCCTCGACGACGGCGAGTTTGCGGTATTCGGCGGCTTCCATGTCCGGCGAGGGAAACGACCGCGTTATGTTTTGCCAAGGCAAACGCAGCACCTTTCGCTGTCGGGCTCACGACATGTGTTCAGCCCATCGCACGCCCCCCGCGGGCGGCGCCTACTCCCGGCGCTTCACCGACTACACGGGGATTTTCTTCGACGAATTCGCGTTGGATTCGGCGTGGATTCGGGAATCGGGGCGCGTCCATCTGCCCCCGCTCGACGGCGCGCCTGCGCTGCTCCTCCGCGGTGAATTTCGCCCGCACCCCGCGGCGCGCGGTCTCGAAACCGCGGCACCCACCCTCGCCGTTTTCGTCAACGACCAGCCGGCCGGCTTCCTCGACCGGCTGGCGCCGGGGCCGTGGGAACTGCGCGTCGCCGTGCCGGCGGCCACCTCGATCACGCTCACGCTGCAACTCGGCGGCACCGGCTTTACCAACCTGCTCGCCTGGCTCGGTCGCGTCAGCGGACTCGGCCCGCTGCAGCGCTTCCGCGCGCAAAACAAAAACCGTCAGCTCCGCCTCGACGCGATCACGCTGCCGGATGGCGAGGTTATCTTCGACTTCTCGCGCCGCGACGCCCCCTACTCGCCCGACTACGCGCGCAAGCACGTGAAGCTGGGGCTCAACATCGTCGGCTTCCTCACCGCCGATCTCGGCGTCGGTGAATCCGCGCGCTGCATGGTTCGCGCCGCCGAGGCCGCCGTCATTCCGACGGCGCTCGTGCCGCTCAAGCTGAACTGCAAAAACCGCCTCGGCGATCAGACCTATGCCACCCGCCTGCAGGACAACAATCCGCACGGCGTAAATGTCATCCACCTCGATCCGCCGGCCTCGCGCGACGTCGATCATCACCACGGGAAGAATTTCCGCGCGGGCAAATACAACATCGGCTATTTCGCGTGGGAGCTGCCGGAATTCCCCGACGCGTGGGCGCCGAGCTTCGATTTCTACGATGAGATTTGGTGCCCGAGCGATTTCACCGCTGCCGCCGTTGCGCTGAAATCGCCGCTGCCAGTGCTCACGATGCCGCACGCGATTTCGTTCGCGCGCCCCACGGAAACCACCGGAGCGCTCCGCGCGCGCTTCGGTCTGCCGGTCGAAAAATATCTTTTCCTTACGCTCTTCGATCTGAACTCCTATGCGGAACGGAAAAATCCCCGCGCCGTGATCGCGGCGTTTCGGCAGTCCGGGCTCGCCGCGACGGGAGCTGCGTTGGTTTTGAAAGTGCAAAACGCGGTCGCCAATCCCGCCGACTTCGCCGCGTTGCAGGCCAGCGTGCGCGATCTGCCGGGGACCGTGCTGCTCACTGAGACGCTCTCGCGCGCCGACATCTACGCGCTCGAGGCGGCGTGCGATTGCTTTGTTTCGCTGCACCGCTCCGAGGGTTTCGGACTCGCCGTCGCCGAGAGCATGTTTCTCGGCAAGCCCGTCATCTCGACCGACTGGTCGGCGACCGCCGAGTTCGTCGACGAGACCAACGGCTGCCCAGTGCGGGCGCCCCTCGTCACGCTGGCCGAAAACCACGGCCCCTACGCCAAAGGCTCGACCTGGGCTGATCCCGATCCGGCGCAGGCGGCGGAGTGGATGAAAAAACTTTTCGCTGACCGCGCGCTCGGCGCCCGGCTGGGCGCTCGCGCCCGCGAAACGATGGAGACGCGCTACTCGCCCGCCGCGATCGGTGCCCGCTACCGCCGCCGCCTCGAGGCGATCGCGGCGTTCTAAACCCCTTCCCTCCGCTTTCTCCATGGTCGATCCCAAGCAAGGCGAACGCGAATATTTTGCCCGAATCGGCGAAGCGGGCCGCAGCCACGCCGCGCGAAAACCTTTCAGCGACGAAAATTGCGCCGACTACCTCATCAAGACCGGCGCCTATTTGCTCCTCATGCCGCCGGCGCCCGCCCGCGTCGTCGAGTTCGGCTGCGGCACCGGCTGGCTCAGCCTGATCCTGGCGGAGCGGGGCTATGAAATGGTCGGCGTGGATATCTCGCCCGACGCCGTCGCCATCGCCGAAAAGCTCCGCGATGAACGCGGCTTGCGCTCGGCGTCCTTTCAGGTCGGCGATTACGAAGACGTCCGCATCGATCCGCGGGCGGACTGCGTGATTTTTCATGACGCGCTCCATCACGCCGAATCCGAGGCGACGGCGTTGCGCGCCGCCTTTGCGGCGCTGAAACCCGGCGGAATGGTAATTTGCATGGAGCCTGGCGAAGGTCACAGCGGGGCGGCCAGTTCGATCCACGCGGTGAAGGAATATGGCGTGCACGAAAAAGACATGCCGCCGTGGCACATCATCCAGCACGCGCGCGCGGCGGGATTCTCGCGCCATGTCGTCCTGCCCTGGCCGCTGCGCCACATGCGATCCGTTTTTCGGCCCAGCTACGCGCAGGCTCCGACGAATGGCGATCTGCGCGGGCGAAAGTTCATGGGATTGTGGCGGATGATTCGCGGCTTTTTTCACGCGCGCAAACAGGGCGTCGTCCTCCTCTGGCGCGATTGACGAGCGCGCGGCGCGATTATCGCGCCAGTTTCCGCAGCCACATCTGCCCGCCGCCACCGCGCGCGCACCGGGGCATGTGGTCCTGGAGGAATTGCTCGCGAAAAATAAACAGCCACGTGGTGAAGAGCTCGATGCGATAGGCGCGGTTGTGCATCAGGAACGCGCGCAGGACATAGAGTTCGTTCCAGGCCCGGCCCTCGTCGAGCCAGTCGCGCGGATATTCGAGGTTGCCCGTGATGTCGTGAAAATGAATCAGCACCCCGGGCGCCAGCACGGGCAGCACGTTGAAAAAAAGCCAGTTCACGTCGCTGCCGACTTTGCTCACGTGCGAGGAGTCGATGAAGAGCACGTCGTTTTCGCCCAGCGCCGCGAACGTCTCCAGCGGCACGTCCTGCACGCGGCGCTCGATCAGGTTCACGCGCCCGTCGTCGGGGCGCAACAGCGCCCGGAGCCGGTCCATTTCCGGATCGATGAACGTGAACTCGATCGCGCGGCCGAGCACGAGTTCGTTCAAATCGAGCATCGCGGCCGAGCTGAAACCCGAACCCACCTCCACGACGCGCCGGGGGCGCGCCTCGCGCAGCATGCCGTAGAGCATGATCGCGTCGTAGGCGGGATAGGAGGCGTTGTTCAGATGGAACCGCCGGCCGGGCGTCGGCGCCTCGGGAAATGGCTGCTCGGCATAATACGTCGCGAAGCGCTCGAGCCGCGCGAATTGCTCCGCCTCGTTGAGCTCGATCCCGCCAAACGGCGGGCCGAAGCCGCCCCGCGCAAAGGCGTCCGCAATATCCGCGCGCGATGGCAGCGGTGAATAAAAGTGGCCCGGATAAAAAAACCGCACCCACTCGTCGACTCCGGCCTGCACCGTCTCGAGCTGGGTGACGCGCGCCCGCAGTTCATCGCGCTCGCGGATGAGATCCTTTTTGCGCTCCTCGAGCAACCGATAGGTCGGAATCAGTCGCAGCAGGCGCTTCAGGACCGGGCTCATGGTCGGGGTCAGCGCGGTCCGGGCGCGGGCTTCACCGCGAGCGTGAGGTTGAAAATCTCAAACGCCATCATCCGCGGATCGGCCCCGATGGGGTGGGCGGGTTGGTCGGTGACAAAAGTCAGTTCCGTTTCGCCGGCCGGCAGCGTCACGCCGAATTGAAAATTTACCGTCTGGCCTGCCGTGAGATCGCCGGACCAGACCATCGCCGCGTTGGCGCTGATCCGCAGCCGCCGGCGGTCGGCGGCGGACGCCGCGCGCCCTTGACAGGCGATCACGAGCGGCGCCCCGGAATCGTTGCGAACGCGCAAGCCGGACTGGCCTGAACTCCAGCGCCAGGACAAACCCTCGGAACTCTCCGCGCCATACCAACCGCCGGTGCGTTTGACGGTCACCGCCGACAGAAGTTCGCGCGGCGCCGTCACCGAAAAAAACTCCCGCGGCGGCGTGAATTCCATGAAGGCGGCCACGATCGTGAGATTGCCGGCCAGCAGGACCGCCCACCACCGTCCGCCGCGGGGCACGAGCAGGTTAAACGCCAGCGTCATCGGGAGCAGCGCGCGCCCCGCGGCCCCCGGAAAACCTTCCCACACGGGCGTCGCGAGAAACAGCATCAAAGCGACAAACGTCGCGCCGACCCGCCAAGCCAGCTCGCGCGGCCGCCAGCGCGTCGCGAAAAACACCGCCTGCACCGTGAGCCCGATCATTGCGGCGAGCGTGGCCCAGGACCACGCGGCATCGGCGGGCGCGCGGAAATTCGTGAACGTCGCGCGCCATTTCTCGATGAATCCCGCCAGCGGGAGCGTGAAGTTGTTCAGGCCCGTTTCGCTGGGAGCGCCAAACTTCCAGCGCAGATAGATCACCCAGACGAGCAACGGCAGCGCCGCGACGAACGCGAGATGCGCGAACCGCCGCCAGCCCGCGCGATCCCGCGCGTCGGCCGGCGCCAAGCCGGTGGCGGCCAGCAGGCTGGTCTCGCGGGTGAGGCCGGCGAGCGCGAGCAGCGCGGCCGCGCGCCGCTGCCGTCCGTCCTCCCACGCCGCGAGCGCGAGCGCCACGAGCAGCAGCGCCGGCCCGTCGACCAGCGAATCGCGCACGCTCATGATCAATCCGTGCGAAAACATCACGCCGGACCACCGGAAGAAATTCTCCCAGCTCGTCGCCGGAAACCAGCGCAGCAGCACCCACGCGAGGCCCAACCACGTCGCCACGTTGAGGAGCGCGTGCGCCTGCACAATCCACCCGGGCCGGCCGAGGCCGGCGAGCCAGGCCACCCAGCAGGACAGAATTCGCCGCGCGCGATACGGCAGGTTGTCGATCGCGGTGGCGAGTTCAGGATTCTGCAGCGTGGGATTGAGCGCGAGCTGCACGTAGTAGGCCCCGTCGTAGCCCGCCGAATCCTCGTAGACGAAGTGCGGCACGTGGCGCAGTTGCGTGACCTCCCGCGCCTCGATCGCGTCGCCGATCATGATGAGGCTCGTGAAGCCGGTGCCCGGCGCGTAGAATTGCGCGATCGCCCAGCCGAACAGCAGCACGCCCGCGGCGTAGGCCGCCCGCACGCTGCCGACGAGCGGCCCGCGAACCGGACCGGCCTCGCTCGCGCTCATCCGTGACGCCACGGGCCGCGCGCCCGGTGGGGCGCAATCGGGCGATGCGGGCGCTTGTCTTCCAAATTTCCCATGTGCAGTTTTTGGCATCACAGAACGCAAGCGCTGCATGTCAAATCCCAATCCCCTCACCGCCCCCGTGCGCGCCCCGCGCTGGCTGATCTGGCTCGGGGTGCTCGCGCTCGCCAGTTACGGCTGGTTCGTCGAGCGCCACTATTCGATTGTCGCGGCCGGATCGGATTCGTCGGGCTACCTCAACAGCGCGCGGCTGCTCGTGAACGGGCAACTGCAAACCGAGCTGCGCTTGCCGGCGGAATTCGGCCCGGCCGCCACGGTGGATCGGATGCATTTCCTCCCGCTGGGCTTCTGGCCGTTTGCGAAGGATTCCAAAATCACTCCCACCTATCCGACCGGCCTGCCGTTGCACTTCGCGCTCACGGGTAAGTTTTTCGGCTGGCTCACCGGGCCGCGCCTGATCGGGCTGTTCGCGGCGCTGGGCGCCGTGGCGCTGTGCTATGCCACCGCACGTGAACTCGGCGTCGATCCGCTGCTCGCGGCCGCGGGCGCGGTGGCGCTCGGCGCGTGCCCGCTGTTTCTCTTCGCCTCGTTTCAACCGATGAGCGACACGCTCGCGAGCACGTGGTGTCTCGCGTCCGTCTGGACGGCGTTGCGCGCCCGGCGCACGCGCGGCTGGGCGGTGGCGTGCGGCACAGCGTTCGCGATCGCGGTGCTCGTGCGGCCGACGAATCTGGTGCTCGCGCCGGTCCTCCTCGTGTTGCTCGGGCTCGATTGGCGGCGGCTGGCGTTGACCGCGTTCGGCGGCCTGCCGGGCGTCGCGTGGCTCGCGTTCTACAATCACACGCTCTACGGCGGTGCACTGCGCTCGGGTTACGGCGATTGGTTTTCCAACTTCGCGTGGGTGTGGGGTCCGCCGACCGCGTGGCACTTCCTGAAATGGCTGGCGCTGCTGCTGCCGGCGCCGCTGCTGGTGCTGCCGTGGGTCGCGCTCAGTCGTGACGAAACGCGCACCCGCGCCCTGCTCGCGCTGGCGCTGTGGTTCGCCGCAATTGTCGGGCTCTACACATTCTACGAGGTCTCGCACGAAGTGTGGTGGTGCCTCCGCTTCATCCTGCCCGCGGTGCCGGCGCTCATCCTGGCCGGCCTGCTCGGACTCGAGGCTTTGATCGCGCGATCACCGCGAGGGAAGGGAAACCGCTACCCGACGATCGCGGCCGGCGTCATGGCAGCGTGGGCGGTCACCCTTGGAGTGTTTTGGAACCAGCGTTTCGCGATTACTGACATCAACAACGGCGAAAAAACCTTCGCCAAGGTCTGCGCGCTGGCGCGCGAAAAATTTCCGCCCGGCACCCTCGTCGTGACGATGACGTTCAGCGGGGCGTTTTATTATTACACCGACTTCGCGATTCTCCGCTCCGATCAGGTCGATCCGGCGGAGTTCGCGCGGCTGGCTGCGCTCGCGCAAAAAGCCGGCCGCACCATCGCGGCCGTGAGCTTCAAGTGGGAAGAGGCATCGGCGCTGCAGGAGCACTGCCCCGGTCACTGGGAACGCGTGGGTGAGGTCGGCGACGCGGTGCTCTCGCGGCTCGTTCCGCCGGCGCCGGGAACGAAAACTCCATGAGCTCGCCACCGTCGCGCCGCCGCTGGCGTGTGCCGCTCGCCGGGCTCGCGGCCATGGCGGTGTTCCTCACGCTCGTCGCGCGCTTCTGGCATCCCGTCTACGGCTTCACCGCGCTCATCCAGCTCGATGCGTCGAACGACGACGTGAAGCTCACGGCGTTTCGCGAGCTACCCGTTTTTGTCCACCGCCACAACGGCGGCTACGACGGCCTCTACTACGCGCAAATTGCGCTCGACCCCACCCTGCGCGATCCGCAACTGCCCGCCGCGATCGACAACCTCGCGTATCGCGCGCGCCGCATCCTGCCGCCGGCGATCGCGTGGACGCTCGGCGGTGGCCGGCCCGCGTGGATAACGCGGATTTATCCGCTGCTTAATGTCGTGGCGTGGTTCGCGCTCGCGGTCTTGCTGTGGCGGCTGCTCGCCGTCGACACGCCGCACGGCGGGCCCGACCTCTGGCGGGGCTGGCTCGCGTGGGCCGGCGTGCTGTTTTCCGCAGGGGCGCTGGTCAGCGTGCGGCTCGCGCTGACCGACCTCGTGGCGCTCGCGATCCTCGCGGGCGCGTTGTTTGCCGCCGAGCGCCGCCGGAAGATAACCGCCCTCAGCGCGCTGGCGGCCGCCGCGCTCGCGCGCGAAACCTCGCTGCTCGGACTGGCCGGTCTCGTCAAACGCCCGTGGCTTTCATGGAAGAATCTCGCGCGCTCCGTCATCGCGATCGCACCGCTCGCCGCGTGGCTCGCTTACATCCGCTGGCGCGTCGGCGCCGCCGATCAGGGCTGGGATAATCTGACCGTGCCCGGCGCCGGCTTTGTCGAAAAATGGCGCGATGCGCTCGCGGCCACGCAGACGCTCGGGGATAAATTGCTCGCGTGGTCCACCGTCCTCGCGACGCTCGGGCTCACCGTGCAGGCGGCGTTCATCATCGCGCGACCGCGCCTCGACGATCGCTGGTGGCGCATCGGTGCGGCTTATGTGGGGCTCATGTTGTTTCTCGGCACCGCGGTGTGGGAGGACCATCCCGGCGCGGCGATGCGCGTGCTGCTCCCGCTCACCCTGGCCTTCAACGTTCTCGCGCACCGCGTGCGGGCGCCGATTGTCTGGCTGCTCGCGGGCAACCTGGGCGTGTTGGCGGGATTGCTCGCGTGGCGCGACCCGCCGTTCGCCACGCAGGAACTCGCGGTCGCGCGCAGCGACGCTGTCGCCGCCATCGCGCGACCCGGCCCGGGCTGGTTCCCTCTCGAGCACAGCAGCCGTCATCGCTGGCAGTGGACGGACACGCGCGGCGAAAGCATCTTTGAAACGTGGCCGCGCTCCCAGCCGGTGTCGCTGCAACTGGACTTCGCGCTCCGCAGCCCGACGCCGCGCACCGTCGTCGTGCGACAAGCCGGTCGTGAACTCTGGCGCGCCGCGATCGACGCAAAGCTTTCGACTCACCACGTCGCGATTCAAATCCCACCCGGGCAAGGGGTGATCGAGTTTGCGACTGACACGCCCGGCGTGCCCGAAGGCGCGGCGCCGGGCGCCCGCTCGCTCGCGTTTGCGCTTTATGATCTGCGGGTGTCGGTGACAGAAAACTAGCCCATGCCCGCCCCGCTGCTCCTCGATCTCACGCACACGAGCCACACGCGGGCGCGCACGGGCATCCAGCGCGTCACGCGCTCGCTCCACGCGGCGCTCGGCAATCGCGCGCTCGCCGTCACGCATGATCCGCATGCCGGCACCTGGCGACCGCTCGAGTCCTGGGAGACCGCCAATCTCAGCGCCGCGGAAGCCGCCACCAAACGCAGTGCCCGATGGCCGCTGTCCGCGCGCATTCGCGGACGCGTGCAACGCTGGTTCGGCGGCGGTGGCAGAACCGCGACCGCGCTCAACGATCCCCTCTCCACGCTCAACGCGTCCGGCCTCATCGTGCCCGAGGTGTTTTCACCGGCGGTCGCCGCCGCGCTGCCCGCGCTCTTCGCCGTCACCCGCGGCCCGCGCGTCGCGCTGTTTCACGACGCCATCGCGCTGAAATATCCCGAGCTCACTCCCGCCAAGACGGTCGCGCGCTTCCCCGCGTATTTAAGTGAACTCCTCAGATTCGACGGCGTGGCGGCGGTCTCGGAAGATTCCCGCGACTCGCTGACCGACTACTGGCGCTGGCTCGGCGTGCGCGAAATGCCGCCGGTGCAGGCCATCCCACTCGGCGTCGAACCGATGAGTCTCCCCTTCGGTAACAAATCCGAAGCCCCCGAAAAGCCCGTGGTGTTATGCGTCGGCTCGCTCGAGGGAAGGAAAAACCACCTCGCGCTGCTGGAAGCGTGCGAGCAACTCTGGGCGCGCGGCGTGAATTTCGAACTGCGACTCATCGGGCTCGCGCAACCGGACACCGGTCGCGCCGCGCTCGCCCGCGTGCAAGCGCTGCAGGCCGCCGGACGCGCCCTGCGCTACGACGGGCCGCTCGGCGACGCCGACGTGGCGAAGGCTTACGACGATTGCACCTTCACCGTTTACCCATCGGAACTAGAGGGTTTTGGCCTGCCGGTGGTCGAAAGTCTGGCGCACGGCAAACCCTGCATCTGCTCCGCCCGCGGCGCGCTCGGCGAGTCCGCCCGCGGCGGCGGCTGCCTGGCCTTGGCCCGCATGGACGCCGCGCCGATCGCGGCCAGCATGGAAAAGTTGCTCCAGTCGGCCGGCGACTTGGCGGAACTCACCGCCGCCGCGCGCGCGCGCACGCTTCGCACGTGGCCTGAATATGCGGACGCGCTCGTCGCTTGGATGGGCACACTCACTCGCCGGAACTGATCGCACGTTTCCGCGGTCGGAACCGGGCAGCGCGATCCGCCTTTGCGTTTGCCAACGGTCTGGGCGGCTGCTCTCGTCACCCTCGACATGGCGTTATCTTTTTTTGCGAAGAACAAGAAGGCAATTCAAGCCCGTTGCCGGGACGATTACCCGACGAAGATGCGGCTGAAATACGCCCCGTTCTACCATGCCATGCAGGCGCAGAAAGGCACGACGGTCACGCTCGATGGCCGCGACGTCATCATGCTTTCGAGCAACGATTATCTCGGACTGTCGTTTCACCCGAAGGTCGTCGAGGCCGCGCGCGCGGCGATTCTCAAGTGGGGCACGAGCACCAATGGCGCGCGCATCTCGAACGGCTCGCGCTCGTTTCACCTCGAACTCGAAGCGAAGCTTGCGGCGTTTCTCGGACGCGAGGCGTGCCACGTGCACGCGGCCGGTTATCTTTCGTGCATGTCGGCCGTCGCGTCGTTTGCCCAGAAGGGCGACGTGATTTTCGCGGATAAAAATATTCACTCCTGCCTGTGGGACGGCATCCGTCTCTCGATGGCGACGGTCGAGCGCTTCTCGCACAACAATCCCGACGATCTCCGCGAAGTCATCGCACAAACCAACACCGACGCGCCCAAGATGCTCGTCCTCGAGGGCGTCTACTCGATGGAGGGCCACATCGCCCGCCTCCCCGAGATCGCCGAAATCGCCGAGGAGAACGGGCTGTTTTCCGTGCTCGATGATGCGCATGGCTTCGGCGTGCTGGGCCGCCAGGGCCGCGGCACCGTCGACAGTTTCGGGCTCAACGACAAGGTCGACGTCATCTGCGGCAGCATGTCGAAGTCGCTCGCGAGCATCGGCGGTTTCGTCGCCGCTTCGCAGGAAGTGATCGACTACCTGCGCTCGCATTCGAAGCAGACGACGTTTTCCGCCGCGCTCACGCCCGCGCAGGCCGCCGCGTCGATGGCCGCGCTTGAGGTCATGCAGACTGAGCCGGAGCATCTCGAACGCCTCTGGGCCAACACGAAAAAATACAAAGCCATCCTCAAGCAGCTCGGCCTCGACACGTGGGAAAGCGAAACGCCCGCCGTCCCGATCGTGCTCGGCTCGAAGGAGCGGGTTTACCCCTTCTGGAAAGCGCTGCTCGATCGCGGCGTTTTCACCGTCATGTCGATCGCGCCCGCCGTCCCGGCCGGCAAGGATCTCATCCGCACCGCCATTTCGGCCATGCACACGGATGAGCAGCTCGAGAAAATCGCGGAGGCCCTCGTCTACGCGATGAAGAAGCTCTGAGCGCGGCGACGAAAGTGTCGGCGTTTTAAATTCGCGCGGGCGTTTCGCCTGGTCTCCGTCCGACGGCCGACGCCACGCCTGCCCTATCCAACCAGGCCCTGCCGGATCGCTTCGGCCGCGGCCGACCAGGTCGGCAACGATCGCGTCATCGATTCCTGCGCGAGCCGCGCGTGAAACGCGTCGTCGGTGAGGATGCGACGCAGGGCGTCGCCCCAAGCCGCGCGATCGTTGAGCGCGACCGGCACGCACCCACCGCCGTCGGCGTTCTCGCGCAGCACGGGCAAATCACTGCACACGCACGGCACGCCCATCCACAGCGATTCCAGCAGCGGCAAACCACAGCCCTCGGTGAGGGTCGGAAAGACCGTGGCGCGCGCCGTCGCGTAGAGTTGTGCGACCGCGGTGTCGCTCGCGGCCTCGTGAAAATGCAGTCCGGGGAATTTTTTCGCGAGTGACGCGATGCGGGCCGCAATCGGACGACCGAAGTGCGGATTTACCCGGCCGACGACATGCAACTCAAAGCGCTGGCCGGCCGTCCACAGCGCTTCGCACACGTCGAGGAGGAACGCCTGATTTTTCCGCGGCTCGACGATGCCGACGCACAGGAGCTGCGGATCGCCGGCGGGCGGTGGCGAGTTAATGGTCACGCGCGGTGCGGCATTGAAGTCCGCCCCCAGCGCCAGCACCTCCACGGGTGGCATTTTTTCCACGCCCTGCCAGCGCCAGAATCCGATCAGTTCGGCGCGGCTCGCCTCCGACACGGCCCACACGCGATCGAAGCGCGCGAGGGATTTCATGTAGCCCGGATGACGCGCGACGCTGCGCGGCCAGGTGATGTGCGGATGCTTGAGCGGGATCGCGTCATGAAAGATCGCCGCGAGGCGGCACGGGTGCGCGACAAGAAAATCGGAGAAACCCGGGCGTTCCTCGTCGGAAAAGAGTTCGCCCGTGAAAAACCAGTCGTCCGGCCGCACCTGGCGGTTCCATCCCGGCCAGCGCACTTCGGTCGCCGCTGCGCCCAGCCCCTCCGCCATCCGCGCACTCACGCGCATCAAACCCGAGCGATGTCCGGACGCGCCGGCCTTGGTGACGTCGAAGTAAATCATAGCGCGAGGGCCCGCTGCATCAGCGCGCGGAGGCGGGCGGCGTTTTTGTGCGCGTCGTAGTTTTCCTCGACCCACGCCCGGCCGGCGGTGCGCAGTTTCTCGGCGAACGCGTCGTCCCTGGATAGCCGGCGTAACGCCGCAATCCAATCATTCGGCGCGTCGACCGCGGCAATGAGGCCGGTGACGCCATGCGTCACCGCCTCCGTCGTAGCGGCCGCCGCTGACGTGATAACGAGCACTCCGACCGACAACGCCTCGGGAATCACGTTGGGCAGCCCGTCACGGTCGCCGCTCGGCGCGATCACGCCGGTGTGCAGGAGCACGTCGGCCCACGCGAGCTGGTTCCAGACCTCGTGCTGCGCGAGGTGGCCGGTGAACGTCACATCCGCCGCGACTCCGAGATGGCCCGCGAGTTTTTCCAATTCGAGCCGCAGCGGTCCGTCGCCGACGATGCGCGCCGCAAACGCCACGCCGGCCGCGCGCAGCGCGGCGTAAATCCGCAACTGGTGATCGAGGCCTTTTTTTTCCACCAGCCGCGCGACACACACGAGGTGCAGCGGCACCCGCGAGGCGCGCAACGGTTTCACGACCGGCAGCCGGTCGAGACCGCGGCGGATGCACATGATCTTTTCGGCCCCCAGTCCACGGGCGATGAGCGATCGCCGGGCCATCTCGGTCGAGGTGTGGATGAACGCCGCTTGTTGCAACTTCTCATTGAGCCACCAGTCGCCGCCATGTTCGTAGATATCGTAGGCGTGCGCGGCGGCGCTGAAGGCGTGGCCGTCCATCCGCCAGAGCAGCCACGCCGCCGTGGCCGGTGCCCCGCCCCAGGCTGCGTGAACGAGCGCGGGTGGATTTTTCCGAAACTCCCGCGCGAAAACACAGGCGAAGCCCGCGCCGAGCATGTTCTCCCAGAAATTCAGCCACGACGGCGCGCGCCGCGTGAACAGGCCGCGCAACACCTGCCTCAAGACCTCCGGTCGCCGCCACGCCTCGGCCGGAATGAGCCAAAGCAACGTCAGCAGCCGCCATTTATTGAACCGCACGACCGGCAGCCCGCGAAACGTGTCGCCCCCGCTCCACAGCGAATAGATCCGCAACTCGGCGCCCTGCGCGCGCATCGCGATCACCTCGCGTTGCAGAAACGTCTCCGTGTTTTTGGGAAACGTGGTGAAAAGATAGGCGATGACGGGCGCGGCGGTCGGCAAAGTCGCGCCAGTGTGGGGTTCACGCCGCGTCCGGCAACGCGGAAGACGCGTTACTTCGGCGGATGGCCGTTGCCGTTACCGTTGGTCGCGGGCGGAAACGCCCGGCGGCGCAGCGGCCGATCGCCGGCCGCCTCGTTCGCGAGCCCGACGAGTTCATCGATCACAATCGTGGGATCCTCCTCGTAGCGGAGCTTCAGGAAGTTTGCACGCATCGCGTCGTATGCGGCGGGATTCGTCATCCAGTTGTCGATGAGGTGCGCGAAGTCGGCGGCATCCTCGATTTTCTCGGAGGCGGCGCCGTTGCGGAAGAATTTCCACGTGAGTTCCTCCTGCGGCATGATGCCACCGAACGCGTTGAAAATAATCGGGCACTTGAAGTGCAGCGCCTTGGCGCAGGTGGTGGTGCCGCCGCGCGTGACGATGGCGTCGCTCGCCTGCATGTAGAGATGGACGATGTCGGAG
>JBBRLB010000034.1:0-48290 GCA_038231575.1 Opitutales bacterium
ATTGAAATAGGCGCGCCGCCGCCGACCGGCAGGATAGTGACGGTGCCGCCCGCGGTCGTGACCTGATAATTCGTGCCCTGCACATTGACGACATAGATCGTGCCCTTCGCGGCCGCGACGCCCTTCGGAGTGCGCACGCCAAACTTGTGCCCCTTGCCGGGTTCGATCTGGGCGACGACTTGGCCGCCTCCATTTTTGGTCAGGTCCAGTTCCGCATCGTCCACAGCAAGCCTCGCGACCGTCGCATGCGAATTCTGTTTCACCGTCGCAACGACGCCCGGATAGGGCTGCACATAAACGTCAACGCCCGGACCGGTGTTAATCACGTCGTTCGTCTCGATCGCCATGCCTTCCGTGATCGCAAGATCAGCGCCACCGCGCGTGAGCGTCGCACCGGCGGCGTTGCCGACGACCTTGACGATTTTGGCGGATTGCGCAGAGGCGATGGTCGCGGAAAAAGCGACGGAAATCAGGCCCAAGGCAATCGTGGAGAGAAGTTTGCTGCTAAGGAATCTCATGGGTGCAACGGTTTGAATTATTCGATGAAAATCAGGAAAACACACTACTAACACGTGGAATGTCCGCTGTCGGCAAGCTAATTGCAATCTCCAAAAAAAATTGGGGAGTCACCCTCTCAGACGTTGCGGACGGGCTGATGGTTTCCGCAAGAAATTGCACCATGGTATAAAGCCGCGGCATTACGTTCCAAATTCATCGCACCTTACTCGTCGCCCCTTACTTGTCCGACATGACGAAAACACCATCCCAGTCGGGGGGCGGCGGGGATTGTTTCATCCTGGCCGTGTGGTCGAGGTAGACGAGCGAGGGATTGCTCGCGACGCCGGGTGACCGGCCGGGCACGTTGATCTCCAAGTCACGGCTCTGTGCGAAACCCGCGAGCGCGCCATCCCAGTCGCGGGCGTAGTATTTCGCGAGGCTCTGTTCAAACAGTCCGAGGCATTCGCTCATCTGAGGAGTGAGATGCTCTTTCAAACTGAAAATCTCAAACAGCGGCACCGCTTGCGTCCGGCCCTTGACCACGATGCGACCCAACGGCCGAAACAGGATGCGGTCGGCGCCGTGCTTTTCGCAGGCGAGCTTGGTGGCCTCGGTCGTCATCGCGTAAACGCCCCATTGCTTCGCCCCACTCTCCATGCGGGCGGCGAGGTTCACGTTGTCGCCCGTCATCGTGTAGTTGAAGCGGGTGCGGCTGCCCATGTTGCCGATAATGGCCGGGCCGCTGTTCAGCCCGATGCGCGAGCGCATCTTGCGCACGCCATCGGGCCAGCGCTCGCCCTCGCTCTCCCACTTCGCGCGCAACGCGTCGAGTTGCTCTTGCACGCGCAACGCCACCACGCAGGCGCGATAGGCGTGATCGGGCAGCGCGATCGGCGCACCGAACATCGCCACCACCGCGTCGCCGATATATTTGTCGAGCGTGCCGCCTTCCTCCTGCACGATGTCGGTGCACACCGTGAGATACTCGTTGAGCAACTCCACCAACTGCACCGGCGGCAACTTTTCCGAGAAAGTCGAGTAGCCTTGGATGTCGCTGAAATACGCGGTGATTTCCTCCTCGTGGCCCCCAAGCTGCGGCGACACGCCCGAGGCCACCATCCGGCTGACCAGTTCGGGCGAGATGTAGGTGCCGAACATTCCCTTGATCTGCTCCTTCGCGCGCTGCTCGGCGAGCACCCGACGGCCCACCATGAAAATCTGCGCGGCGCTGAAGCCCAACACCGGCCACACGATTGGCACCCAGAGGCTGAACTTCGCCCACGCCATCCCCGCCGCCAGCGCGTAAAGCACCGGCGCGCTCAGCGCGAAAACCGCATGGTGCCAAAATTTCCGCTTCGCAAAAAATGCCAGGCTGGCCGTCGTGAGCATGAAACCCCCGAGCCAAATCGGCCACGCCGCCGCGCGGCGCGCGAAATCGCCATTCAGCACGTTCTCGAGGACGTTTGCATGGACGAGCACCAGCGGCGTGTGATTCGCCAGCGGCGTTGGCCCAAAGTCAGTCAGCGCGTCCGCCGTCTCGCCGACGAGCAGAATGCGCCCCGTGAGCTCGGGGATCTCCACGTCCTTCTTCTCGACCAGCTTCGCGTAGAGATACTCGTAGGTCTCGCTGTAACCCGCGGTGGAGAACCCCTCCAGCGTATGTCGGTAGTTGATCAAATATTTTCCCGCCCCGTCGATCGGAATGCGGTGGTGCACGAAATCGTTCTTGATCTCGATTTCCTCCCCCAGCTTCACGAGCACTTGGTCGGGCGTGACATGCCAGTGATGCATCAAGCTCCGCAGCGATAATCCGGGATAAACCTGATCGCCGATGCGCACCACCATCGGCGCCTCGCGCAAGACGCCGTCGGGTCCCGGCGGGGCGTTGACAAACGCGATGTCCGCCACTTCCCCCAGCGGGGACATCGGCACCGACATCGTGTCGCTGCCGTCAATGGCGGTGCGATCTCCCTCGATGCGTGTGAGCGGAGCGATGCGAATGTTTTTCAGTTCCGGGCTGCCCGGTTTGAAACCGAGACTGGGTTTTCCATCCTTGCCGGTTTCTCCGCTCTGGCCGCCCAGCACCACTTCGGTTTTTCCGCGGACGATTCCGGCGGCGAATTGCGGGTCTTCATCACTCTGATCGTCGAACAAGATATCCCAGGCAATCACGCTCGGCTTCACGCGGCCGACGAGTTGCACGAAATTGCCGTGCTGGCTGCGCTTCCATGGCCAGCGGCCGAAATTCACGTTGCTCAGGCTGGTCTGATCGATGCCGATCAGCACGATATCGTCCCGCGGATGGGTCGGGAAAAATTCCACCCGTAATTTGGCCCGGGAATCGAGCGTGATATTCTCGATTTTTTGCAGCCACTCCATTTGCGCCAAGGCCACAGCGAGACCAAAACACAACAAAGCCGGTAACACCTGCTCCTTGAAAAACGCGAAACGGGACTTCATGCGAGCCGCGAGCTTGAGCACTTAAGCCCGCCCCAACCAAGGCGAAACTTCCCGCGGCACCAATCGGGTGAGGACTCAGCGCCAACTCGCGACCGCCCGCGCGCTGAATGCGCCCGCGAGATTCGCGGCCCGCTCCGCATAATCGTGCGCCACCGCCGGTGACCGGCCGCGGACCACCGCGTCCACGCCGCCGTTCCATGCCAGCGCAATGTTGTAGGACGTCGCGGGCAGCCCCGCCGCCGCGATGCGCCCTTTCAGCCATTCATAATGGATCACCGCAATCTGATCGGAAATTTTCCGATCGAGGGCGCGGGCGAAAGGAATGTTCGTGTGCATGCACCACGTCGACTCGCGAAATTGATAGGCACCCAGTTCACCGAATGATCCCGGGGTCGTGCGGTTGGCGGGATTCTCCAATTGGTGAATCGCCTCCAGCGTGGCCCAGCGCGAGGGCGCCAGGGCGGCGTGGGCGTTCGAAACCAAACCCCACCCCAGTGCGGCACCGAGCAGCACCTTGGAGAGAATTGTGGGCCGGAGAACGTTCACGCCCCCGTTCGACCGCGGGGATTTCCGGGTGTTTAGCCTGAGGCCACTTTATAGTGGTTAAAGATTTGGAACATCGCCCCCGTGCACAATGCAGTTGGGTAATCCCCCAGAGCGAGCGCCCTGGTTTATCCGGCGAAATTCTCCACGAGACGTGCCACAAGGGCGGTCCAGCCCGTCTGATGGCTGGCCCCCAGCCCCTGCCCGGTTTCACCATGGAAATATTCGTGGAACCACAACAGCTCGCGCCAGTGCGGGTCGTTCACGAACCGCGGCTCCATCCCGAGCGCCGGCCGGCGGCCCCCGCCATTCGGGAGGAACAGCGTCACGAGGCGGCGCGACAGTTCGCGCGCGATTTGCGCGAGGTTCAATTTCCGCCCGCTGCCCGTCGGAAACTCCATGAGGAGACTGTCGCCGTAGAAATGGTGGTAACGCTCCAGCGCCTCGATCAGCAGATAGTTCATCGGCATCCACACGGGTCCGCGCCAGTTGGAATTTCCGCCAAACAACCCGCTATCGCTCTCGCCCGGCGCGTAGGCCACGTTCCACTCTCGGCCTCCCGCGCGCAGCGTAAACGGCCGGTCGCGATACACGTGGGACAGCGATCGCACGCCATGCGCCGACAAAAATTCCGCCTCGTCCAGGATGTAACGCAGCACGCGTTCGAGCCGCGCGCGCGAGGGAATCGCCAGCAGGAATTGCCCGGAACCACCGTGGTGCACCAAATGCGAGATGCTCGACGCCAGGTCCTTTCGGTGTTCGAGAAACCATCGCGTGCGCTTCCCGAAACCCGCCAGCTTTGCCATCCGTTTTTCATCGATGGTCTCGACCGCGAAGAGCGGCACGAGCCCCACGATGGAGCGCAAGCGCAGCGGCTCCGCTCGCCCGTCGACCAGCAGCTGATCATAATAGAACCCGTCCTCCTCGTGCCAGAGCCCCGTGCCACCGAGCGTGTTCATCGCATCGGCGATCGCCACGAAGTGTTCGAAAAACTTTGACGCAATGTCCTCGTAGCTCTGATCGCCCTCGGCGAGTTCGAGCGCCATCGAGAGCATCGTGCCGCAATAAAACGCCATCCACGCCGTGCCATCCGCCTGCTCCAGCGACCCGCCCGTCGGCAACGGCTTCGATCGATCGAAGACACCAATGTTGTCGAGCCCGAGAAAGCCGCCGCTGAACAGATGCCGCCCGTTCGGATCCTTCCGGTTCACCCACCAGGTGAAATTGAGCAGCAGTTTTTGAAACACGCTCGCCAGCCACCCGCGATCACGCCCGCCGCGCGGCCCGGTCATCTTGTAGACGCGCCAGCACGCCCACGCGTGCACCGGCGGATTCACGTCCGAGAAATTCCACTCGTAGGCTGGAATCTGCCCGTTCGGGTGCATATACCATTCGCGCAGGAGCAGATTGAGCTGCGCCTTCGCAAACGCCGGATCGATCCGCGCCATCGGCACCATGTGAAACGCGAGATCCCACGCCGCGAACCACGGATATTCCCATTTGTCCGGCATCGACAGCACGTCGCGCGCGAACACGTGCGGCCAGTCCGCGTTGCGCCCCACCTGGTGCTCCGGGGGCGGAGCCGGCTGCTCCGGATCGCCCTTCAGCCAGTCGCGCACGACGAGATGATAAAACTGCTTCGACCAAATCAGCCCCGCATACGCCTGCCGCGCCACGCGCCGGGCTTCCTCGCAGTCGATGCCCTCGCGGGTCTGCTTCCGCGCCGCGATCGCAAACGGTGACTGCGTCTCAAAGTGGTTCTCGCCGCCGAGTAGCGTCGCATAAAATGCGTCCGCTTCCGCTCGCCGCGCACTCATGAGCGACGTGAAGCCCTCGCCGAAGATTTTTTTAGGCTGCTCGTCCGCCGCGTAAAGCCGCAACCGCAGCACGCGCTCCTCCCCCGCCGCCAGCTCGAGCACCTGGTGCGCCGCGCACTTCGTCCCGACGCGCGCCGGATTCACCGCCTCGCGCCGCCCGCCGACCACGCACGCGTGAAACGCGTCCTTGGTGAACGCCGACGCATTCGTCGCGCCCGGGAACAGCCGCGCCGCGTTCGTCTCGTTCTCCGTGAACAGCAGTTCAAAGGGATCGCCAGGGGGCGCGGTGCCCTCCTTCTCGATCTCGAAAAAGAATCTCCCGAGCGACGCGTGATCGCATTGCACCCGTCCCTCGCCCACCGCGCGCAATTTCGGTTTCACCTCGCAGCCTTCATGCTCGCCGCCCCACGACCAGGTGTTGCGAAACCACAGGGTCGGCAGCACGTGCAGGCTCGCCGCTGCCGGCCCGCGGTTCGCGACGGTGATCTGAATCAGCACATCGTTCGGGCCGCTCTTCGCATACTCCGCGATCACGTCAAAATATTTTTCTCCATCGAATACCCCGGTATCGAGCAGCTCGAACTCCGGCTCGCCCCGCCCCCGCCGCTGGTTCTCCGCGCGCAGTCGTGCATAGGGAAACTCCGCCTGCGGATATTTGTAGAGCGCGCGCAGCCACGACGCCGTCGGCGTCGCGTCCGTATAAAAATAGCACTCCTTCACATCCTCGCCATGGTTCCCCTCCGGCCCGGTGAGCCCGAACAGCCGTTCCTTCAAAATCGGATCGCGCCCGTTCCACAGCGCGACCCCGAAGCACAGCCGGCATTCGCGATCCGTGAGGCCGAGCAACCCATCCTCGCCCCAGCGGTAGGCGCGCGACCGCGCCTGCTCGTGCGTGAAATAATTCCAGCTCTCGCCATCCGCCGAGTAATCCTCGCGCACCGTCCCCCACTGCCGCTCCGCCAGATACGGCCCCCACCGTGTCCAATTCTTCTCGCGCCGCGCATCCTCGGCGAGGCGCGCATGCTCGGGCGTGTGGGCAGGGATCTTCGTCATCCGGGGTTTGGCGTGAATTTCCCTCCGCCCGGCTATTTAATCCAGCCTCAATTCCCGCCGTTTCAAATCGCACTCTCTTCCCACTTCTACATCTAGTAATTATTATGGCACCGCCGTTCAACCCGACGAGGGGACTCTCAAGCGGTGGGGTTTTCACCCATTTTTAGTCGGTAAATGGCACCATTTTTCCGTCGCGCCCAAAAACAAGTTTGCTTCATAATTATTAAAGATTATCTCAGATCTCCGTGCGCACCCCTGCGCCCAATTCAACCCCCACCCCGCCCATGTCCTCGATCCGCTCCCTTCGTCGCGCCTTTGCGGCGCTCGCTCTGCCCGCCCTCCTCGTTGTTTCGAGTCACGCCCTCAACCCGTCACTCCCGCCTTCCGGCAATTTCGATCTCAGCCATTGGAAACTCACATTGCCGACTGGCAGCTCCGGCAATCCCGACGAGATTCTCCCGGCGCAGATGGCTGCCGGCTACACGAATTCCCCCTACTTTTTCACCGCCACCACCGACGGAGCGATGACGTTTTGGACTCCCGTGACGGGCGTCACCACCAGCGGCTCCAGTTATCCGCGCTGCGAATTGCGCGAGCAACTCAGTCCCGGCAACGACACGCCCAACTGGTATGGCGACGGCACGCATATTCTCGATGGTCAGTGCAAAGTCCTCCAAGTCCCCAGCACCGGCAAAGTCATCATTGGCCAGATCCACGGCAAGAGTTACCCCGGCGCCACCGACGCGAACCCGCTGGTGAAACTCGCCTACGACAGCAGCAGCAGCTCCGTCCGCATCCAGGTGAAGACAAGTCCGAACAAGGCCGACAGCACCGAATCTGTTGACGTCGTCTCCGGCATCGCCGTCGGCACGCTCATCACCTATCAGATCAAAGTCATCGACGGCATCGTTTACAACACCGTCAACGGCACGACCTACGCGCGAAATTTCTACGCGACCGATCCGCTCTGGGCCAGCACCGACCTCTATTTCAAGGCGGGTTCCTACTGTCAGGACAACGTCGGCTCCAGTTCCGAAGGCGCGAAGATCGCCTTCTACGCGCTCACCATCACGCACGGCGCTCCCACGCCGCCGAGCATCACGACCACCTCGCTCCCCTCCGGCCGCACCACGATTAGCTACGGCACTCAACAACTCGCCGCAACTGGCGGCACCACGCCCTACGCGTGGTCGCTCTCCGCCGGCGCTCTCCCCACCGGCCTCAGCCTCGCGCCCTCGACCGGCATCATCAGCGGCACGCCCTCGGCCGCCGGCACGACGAACTTCACCGCGCGCGTCACCGACGCCGCTAGCCAGACCGCCACGCAAGCACTCGCGATCACGATCGCCACCAACTCCGTTCCCAACATCACCACGACCACGCTCCCCTCCGCCACCACCGGCACCGCCTACTCGCAATCCATCGCGTCCACCGGCGGCGATGGCGCGCTCCTCTGGTCCGTCCTCAGCGGCTCGCTGCCCGCCGGCCTTTCGCTGAGCAACACGAACAGCCAAAACTCCACCATTAGCGGCACGCCCAGCACCGCCGGCACGTCGAGCGTCACACTCAAACTCGCCGACGTGGACGCCGACAACGACACGCAAGCCCTCAGCATCGTCGTCAACAATCCCGCCAACACGCCGCCCACGATCACCGCCCTCGCGAATCAAACCGTCAACGAAGACAACGCCACCGCCGCGCTCGCGTTCACCGTGGGCGATGCCCAGACCGCCGCGGCGTCGCTCACCGTCAGCGGCGCCTCGTCGAACACCACGCTCGTCCCCACCGCGAGCATCGCGTTCGGCGGTTCCGGCGCGTCGCGCACCGTCACCGTCACGCCGGCTGCGAATCAAAACGGCACCGCTACGATCACGGTCACCGTCACCGACGGCGGCGGCCTCACTGCGAGCAGCGCATTCACGCTCACCGTCAACGCCGTGAACGACGCGCCCACGATCACCGCTATCGCGAACCAGACCATCGCCGCCAACGGCAACACCGGCGCGCTCGCGTTCACCGTCGGCGACGTCGAGACCGCCGCCGCCTCGCTCACCGTGAGCGGCGCGTCGAGCAACACCACGCTCGTGCCCACCGCCAGCATTGTGTTTGGCGGCTCCGGCGCGTCGCGCACCGTCACCGTCACGCCCGCCGCCAATCAGAGCGGCACTGCCACGATCACCGTCACGGTTTCCGATGGCACCGCGAGCACGCCCACGTCGTTTACGCTCACCGTCAACGCCGCCAGCGATCCCGAAATCGTCCCGACCGCCGCGCCCGATTCCACGCCGTGGGACACCGCCGGCAGCAACGGTCCCGCGCAAATCTACGATGGCGCCACCGCCGACGGCGGCAACGGCACGCGCTGGGCGAGCAACGCCAGTCCCGGCACCCTCGCCTCCGCCCCGCGCTATGTCACCCTCGATCTCGGCGCGGCGAAGAACATCACCAAGTTCGTTGTCTGGCCCTATCAGGCCCGCGCTTACGCCTACAAAATCTACGTCTCGACCGACGGCGTGAATTTCGGCTCGCCCGTCGTCAACGTCCAGCCGTCCACCGGCGCCACCAGTTACACGCACACCCTCGGCACCGCCGCCGTCGGCCGCTACGTGAAGCTGCTCGTCGATGGCATCACGGGCGTTTCGACGACCTGGGCGAGCATCAACGAATTCGACATCTTCGGCACCGCCGCCGGCAACACTCCGCCCACCATCAGCGATATCGCCAACCAGACCATCACCGCCGGCGGCAACACCGGCGCGCTGGCATTTACGATCGGCGACGCCGAAACCGCCGCCGCCTCGCTCACCGTGAGCCGGGCTTCGTCGAACACCACGCTCGTTCCCACAGCGAACATCGTGTTGGGCGGCTCCGGCTCCTCGCGCACCGTCACCGTCACGCCCGCGTCGGGCCAGACCGGCACCGCGACCATCACGGTGACCGTCACCGATGGCGGCGGGCTGACCGCGAGCGACACTTTCACGCTCACGGTCAACACCGGCGGCGGAGTCGTGCCCGTTCTCGTCGAAGCCGAGTCAGTCTCCTTCGACTCCAACTGGGTGAATATCGCAGACGCCGCCGCGTTCTCTGGCCACGCGCTCCAGGCCCAGACCAGCAGCAACAGTTCCGCGCCCGCGAACGGCGGCCTCGTCTACAACTTCACTCTCAACTCGTCCTCGACGATCTATTTGCAAACGCGGTCGCGCTCCCCGAATGGCACGAGCTCCGACTCGTTCTGGGTGCGCCTCGATGGCGGCGCGTGGGCGCAATTCGTGCAGAACAGCACCAACACCTACTCGTGGAGCAACAAATCCTACTCGTCCGTCGCGAGTGGCGCCCACACGTTCGAAATCCGCTACCGCGAAGCCCAGGCCGTCCTCGACCAAGTCGCCATCACGCTCAACTCCACCCCGCCGAATTAAGCCGAAAGGGAGACGGCTCGGCGTTCACCGCCGAGCCAAACTCAACGTCAGGCCGGTCGCTCCGCGACCGGCCTTTTTCGTTCCCTGGTCACTTCAACCGCGCGTCGAACCACCCAATCGCCCGCACGATCATGTCCTCGATGTGGGCGGGTTTGTGGAAATGGTGGCCTTCGTCTTCGTAGATCACGAATTTCGTTTCGACGCCGCGCGCCTTCAACGCGTGCCAGAATTCATAGGATTGCGGCGCAGGGCATTCCTTATCGGCGTCGCCCACGAGAATCAGCGTCGGCGTTTTCACCGCGTTGATAAAATTGATCGGCGAGCTCTTCGCGTAAACGGCCGGGTCGTCGTAAACCGACGCGCCGAAATACGGAATCATCCACTGATCGATCAGATTTTGGCCGTAGTAGCTCTGCCAATTGGAAATCCCCGCGCCTGCAACGGCCGCCTTGAATCGCGTCGTCTGCGTGACCGTCCACATCGTCATGAACCCACCGTAACTCCAGCCGCCCACGCCAAGCCGCGCCGGATCGATCGGCGCGGTCTTCAACACCGCATCGACACCCGTCATCACGTCGCGCAGATCGCCGTAGCCGAAATCCTTCACGTTCGCGGCGGTGAACGCCTCGCCTTGCCCGTAGCTGCCGCGCGGGTTCGGGAAGAACACAAAATAACCTTCCGCCGCGAGCGCCGTATAGCTGAGCCCCGCCGCCGGCCAGGCCGGCTTGAACTGGCTCGCCGGCCCGCCGTGGATCGACACGACCATCGGATATTTTTTCGTCGCATCGAAATCGCGTGGGTAGAGCAACCAGCCCTGCACCGCGCGTCCGTCGCTGGTCCACTCGATACTCTCACTTTTGCCCCACGCCGGCTTGAGCGCATCGTTGACGTGGGTGCGTTGCTTCCAGGCCCCCGGCACGCCCGACCACACTTCCGGCGGCTGCGTCCACGACGAACGGATCACCGCGCTCTTCGTCCCATCCGCGGACAACGCCACGCTCGACCCATCGCCGCCCGCCCCGATCGTTTCGGCGCCGGTCCAGAGCGTTGCCGTTTTTCCCGTCGCCGGATCGATCGTGCCGACCGACATCCGGCCGCGCACGCCTTCGCTGAAAATCATTTGGCCCGACGCTTGCCATGCAATCCACGCGGGCGAACTCGTCCGATTCGGCGTCAGATTTTTTGCCATGCCGCCCGCCGGCCCCGCATCGGTCGAGCGCTCGGCCGGCACGCTGTAAACGTCGCCCCCCGTCGACCCTTGGTCGCTCATGACGCCCTGGATAAAGGCGATGCTCCGTCCATCCGGCGACCAGCGCGGAACAGCGATTTGCGTTTCCGGCTTGAAGACTTCCCGGGTGCGCCCGCTCTCGGTCTCGACGGCAAACAGCCGTGCAATCCACCAGTTGTTGTCGCCGTTGCCCGGCGCCGCGACGAACGCGAGCTGCTTGCTGTCGGGCGACCAGTCGCACTCGTAAACGTAGCTGTCGGCCGGCGAAACGAACCTCGTTTTGCCGCCCGCCACGTCGACCAGCAGGATGCGTTGCTCGAAAAATTTCTCCTGCACTTCGCCCGCATCGCGCGCCGCGGCCTCGACCGCGCCCGCCGCCTGCGTCTGCCCCTCAATGCACAACAGCGCGATCGTTTTGCCGTCGGGCGACCAGCGCGGGCGCGCGAGCTGGCCCGAGACCGCCGTGAGTTTTTTGACCGGGCCCCCGCCAGCGGGCACCACGTAGAGTTGAAGCTGTTTCGTTTTCTCCGCGTCGGACAAAAAGGCGAGCTGTGCACCGTCGCGCGAAAACGCGGCGTTTTTTTCCGCGTGCACCGCTTTCCCGTTGCCCGCCGTTACCCGTCGCGGCTTGGTGTCATTGCCGTCGAGCGCGTAAATCAAGGAATTCCGCGACTCGGTGCGATCGGCGTTGTGCTGCTTCTCGACATAGACCAGCCGCACTCCGTCCGGCGCGAGGGCCGTCTCGTCAATCGCTTTGACCGCGAAAAGGAGATCAATCGTCTCCTTCGGATTGGCGAATGCGAGGAGCGGGAGGGACGCGAGCAAAGCAATGGAGCGGCGCATGAGACGACAGGGATGAGTTGAGACGCGCCCCACTCATCGCCCGCGACTACCCCCGGTGCAAGCCTCTCGCGACGATGCGTTACAGCAACCGCTGCACCGCCGCACGGCCCGCCACGCTCGCGACCACGAACCGGTGCGTGCCGTCGGCCCACGCCACCGCCGCGACTTTGCCGCTCTGCGTGAAGCTCGGCTCCGCTTTCGCCCGCGCTCCCGGAAAATCCTCGACGCGCGCGACGTAGCAGTGGAACCACGATCCATCGCGCTTGAAGCACACCTCGAGCACGTCGTGGCCCGCGAGACTCACCGTGCGGCAGCCATTGGTGCGCAGCGCCCCGAAATCGATCGGCATCGCGCCGGCCAGCCGGGTCGTGTCCTTACTGAGCGCCGCTTGAAACGCGCCGGTAGCGTCGCCGTGCCCGCCATGATTCTGCGGCTCGAGGGCGTCGACCAACGCAAAGTCCGTCAGCATCGCGTTGGCCGCCGCCCGTTTCGGCCACAGCGACACACTCACGACCAGCAGCACGGCCACCGCCGCCGCCGCGGCCAGCCAGACCGGTTGATTCCAAAACGCCCGCGCCGCCGTCGCCGGCTTCGCCGCCAGACTTTCACCGCTCACGCGTCCGCCCGCCAGAATCGCCTCGCGCAACCCCGCCGGCGGCGTGATTTCGCGGAGCTTCGCCGCCACCGCACTGCCGTGGGCCTGCTCGCGCGCGAACCATGCGCCAAGCGCCGGATCGGACTTCGCCTGATCGAGCGCCGCGCGGAACGTCGCGTCCTCCGCGTCGGGCCCACCCGGCCGGTAGGCATTGAGAATAAATTTTGCCTCGGTGTTGTTCATGCTTGTTTCCCTCCACGCGCGCCGGGGAACGAAATGACTTTCGATTTCGCCGCGCTTTCCTCCCGCGCCAATGCCGCGCGCAACTGCGCTTTTCCCCGCGAAAGCCGCGACATCACTGTCCCGATCGGCACGTCGAGTGCCTCCGCGATTTCCAAATAAGAAAGATCCTCCAAATAAAATAACGTCAGCGGCGCGCGGAAAATCTCGTCGACCGACTGCAACGCTCCGACGACCCCCGCGGCGTCCATCTTCGCGACGCAATCCACTTCCTCCGCCGCAATGTCCTGCTCCCCCGGCGGCAAATCCTCGATCGAGGTCGCCCGCGAATCGCGCCGGCGCCCGCGCAGAAACTCCCGGTAGAGCGTCGTGAAAAGCCACGATTTCGCCTTCGACATTTCCCGCAATGCGTCCCCTTTCGTCGCCCAAATATAAAACGTCTGCTGCACGAGATCGCACGCATCCGCCTCGCGCCGGGCGAGGCTGAGGGCAAAGCGGTAGAGCGGCGTGTAATGCGCGTCGACCAACTGCGTGAATGACTCGTTGCTCATGTGTCTGCTTTTCTGAGGGCGGCCGCGGAGGCTTTATTCCCGTCCAAATAACATTTTGTCATTGCACGAAGCGCAAGCGACGAAGCAATCCCTCGGGTCCTTTCGCGATGCTTCGCCTCCTGCTCCCGCCCAATCTCGCCGCCGCCGCCCCGCGCGACGCCATCGCCGTGCGCGTCGAGATCGATTTGGCCGTCCCGCCCGACCCCGCCTGGCTTGCCGCCCTCGCCCTCCTCCAACGCTGGAGCGGCGCCTCGACTCCGCCGAAGTTCATCCAACTCACCCGCACCAAGCTCCGCGAACTCGTCGCCGCCCTTCGCGGTGAGCCCGTCTTTTTCTGGGTCAACGGCCCCACCGCCCCCATCGCGTGGCATGACGACGAACTCTCCGGCGTGTCCATTTTCATCCCGCCGTCTCCCGTGGAGGCCGCGAAGATTACCTTTCAGAAAGAGCGGGCCCGGGAAGTGGCCGCCACCGGCGTGCCGCTTACGGTCGACGGCAGCGAACACTTCCTTGCCATCACCTTGCCGTCGCGCGATTCGATTTCCTACGGTTCACTCCTGGAGTTGCTCAAGACCAGCGGCTTCACCCTTGAGCCTTCCAACCGCAAATGGTGGCTCCGCGATCGCCACAAGACGCTCAACTTCCTCGCCCACCACGGTGCGCGCCTCCGCGAGAATCTCGACGCCGAGTTCACGCCGAACTTCGAGAAAAACACCGCCCACCTCCGCGCGGCCGAAATCACCACGGAGGTCGCGGCCGCGGGCAACGAGTTCGCCGTCACGCTCGGCCTCCGTGCCGGCACCGCCGACGAGTCCGCCCTCCGCTCCGCGGTCGCCTCGAATCGCGGCTACCTCGAGTCCGAAGGAAAAATTTTCCTCCTCGACCCCGCCAAACTCCAAAAACTCGCGACCGCCCAGCGCCAGCTCGCCGGCGATCCCGCCGCGGGCGTCGCGCCGCGACGCACCCAACGCGTCAGCGCCGCCGGCGCCGCCGAAGCGCACGAAATCCTCGAAGCGCTCTCGCCGAACTTCGCCGCCCCCCCGGCATGGAAAGAACGGAGCACCGCGCTGAAAAATCTTTCCACGCTCGCCTCCGCGCCGATCCCGGAAGCGCTCAACGCCCTGCTCCGCCCTTACCAGCGCCTCGGCACCGCGTGGCTCTGGCATCTCCACCGCCACCAACTCGCCGGCATCCTCGCCGACGAAATGGGTCTCGGGAAAACCCTCCAGGCGCTCGGATTGTTGGCGGCGATTTACGGAGAGTTGAGAGCCGAGAGTTCGGAGTGGAGAGCACCCCACTCGCCTAAAGCGGTCGACCGCCGCACTCCGTCGCTCAACCCTCCACCCTCCACTTTCAACTCCCGCTCAGCCTCGCTGGTCGTGTGCCCCGCTTCGCTCCTCGAAAACTGGCGCCGCGAAGCCGCCAAATTCGCCCCGCAGCTGCGCGTGTTCGTCCACCACGCCGATGACCGCCTCGCCTCCGCCGCCGCTTTCGCCACGCACGATCTCGTCATCACGAGCTATGGCACCCTCGCGCGCGATCAAACCCTCTTCACATCAGTCGAGTTCGCCTGCGTGATCGCCGACGAAGCGCAGCACATCAAAAACCGCCGATCGCAAAACGCCGCCGCCCTCCGCGCGCTCCGCGCCCGCACGCGTTTCCTCCTGACCGGCACGCCCCTCGAAAACTCCCTCGACGATCTCCGTTCGCTCTTCGACTTCCTGCTGCCGGGCTACCTCACCCCGGTGCCCACTGGCACGCGCGGCGAGGAACGCGTCTGGTTCGATCAACGCCTCCGCGCCCAGACCGCGCCCTACATTCTTCGCCGCACAAAGAAAGCCGTCGCCCCCGAGCTTCCCGAAAAACTCGAGCAAACCCTCTGGTGCGAACTCACGCCCGCGCAGGCCAAACTCTACCGCGACACCCAGGAACAATCCGAACGCGAACTCCTCGATCTCGCGGCCAGTGGCGCCAGCGAAGGAAAACTCACCTTCGCCGCGCTCACCCAACTACTCCGCCTCCGCCAAATCTGCTGCGACCCGCGGCTGGTGGTGGGGACATCGGTCCCAGCCGTCCTGGATTCCAACGTGAGGGCCGACTTAAACACCGGCCGGCTCGGGGAGCCGGCCCCACCCTCCGCCAAGCTGGAAGCGTTCAACGAACTCCTCGCCGAGGCGATCGACGACGGCCACCGCGTCCTCGTGTTCTCCCAGTTCACGGCGCTCCTCGCGCTCCTCCGTGCCGATCTCAACGAACAGCAAATCGCCCACTGCTACCTCGACGGCTCAATGACCGCCCGCGCCCGCCAAGCCGAAGTCGATCGCTTTCAGGCCTCGCCCGACATCCCGCTTTTCCTGCTCTCGTTGAAAGCCGGCGGCACCGGCCTCAATCTCACTGGCGCCGATACCGTCGTGCATTTCGATCCGTGGTGGAATCCCGCCGCCGAAGCCCAGGCCACTGATCGCGCGCACCGCATCGGCCAGACGCGCACCGTCACAAGCTACAAATTGATCGCCGCCGGCACCGTCGAAGAAAAAGTCCTCGCGCTCCAAGCCGAGAAACGCGCCCTCCTCGCCGAGGTGTTCGAAGCCAGCGACGCCGCGGCCGCCCAGCTCTCTCTCGCCGATCTGAAATCGCTCCTCCAAACTTAGTTCCAAGCGCCCCAACAGGCGCCACCCGGGAAAAACTACCGGCGCGGAGGTGACGTTTATCTGATCGGGTGGGGTTCTGCGAAGTGACACACTGGCGCGGAATCTAAGCGGCCGTCGGCGCGAAAGCCTCATTCACCGCCGCAAGAAACTGATCGCGCGTGAACGGTTTGCAGAGAACCACATTCGCGCCAAACGTCTTGGCCATCTTGCTCAGGTAATCGGGTTTCAGCGGGCCGCCCCCACCTGTCATCGCCAGAATGCGTGGGACGGGGCGGGCGGTTTTCATTGCGTTGATCACCTCGATGCCGTCCGCCTCGGGCATCAGAATGTCGGTCACCAGCAGGTCGCAAGGCTGCTCCCGAAAAAGCTTGATCAGTTGGACGCCCGTTTCCGCGCGTCGCACCACGTAGCCGGCCGCCTCAAGAATGGGAACGACGCTATCGAGGATCTCCGGAACGTCATCGGCTACGATCGCGGTGCGGGGTGATGTTGAGAATGGCATGCGCAGTTGAGGGAAGGCGAAGAGGAATAGCTCAAGGCGTGAAATTTGGGACAATCCGACGGATCCGCTCGTGGCAGTCGTCGAATCTTTCGGCTAGTTGACTGTGCGCACCGGCTCCAGCTCTGCAAGCATGAGCGCACGTCGTGCCTCGGGATTTGCATGAACCAGCGCCAGACGTTGCCGGACCGGAAATTCTCGATCGCGAGCAGGGTGATCCCGACGTCGATTGCCAGCACGTCGGGTGCAGCCCAGCCGTTGCCGGCGTGAAACGCGTCAGCAAATCCGTAGCGGCCGAGAATTTTGTCGCCGAATCGTTCCTTCATCTCGCGCACGCCGGGCAGGCAAATCTCCGGCGCGAACCTCAGAGATCCGTTCGTCGCACCGGGGACGACGCTGCCGTCGATCGACGAACGCGCCGGCAGCCCGAAAGCCAGCGGTCCTCGAGGCGCTCGCTCATTTCCTGACTGATCACGAATCCGATTCGCCGGTAACCGAGTGCCTGGCATTTTTTCACGGCCAGCAGCGCGGACTGAAAGTGATCGTTGGAGACTCGCTCGATCAGCGGAGAAGAAACGCTCGCGCCGAGCCCGACCACCGCGAAATCCTGCAGATCAAACGGAAGGGTTTTCTGATGATGCGGCAGCGGATTGATGAGCAGGCCGTGGATGTTGCGCGTGCGCCGCATCTGGGCAAAACGCCCCGGGGTCATCCCCGGGGTGCGCAAGGAAAATTCCTGCAACCGATAACCGAGCTCGGCCGCGCGCTTTTCGGCACCCGTCGACATTTCAGCAAATGTGCGCTGGCTTCGCCAGGGTTCGCCCGGCGGATGCGCCGTCACGAGCGCCAACACCGTGTGCCGATCGACCGGGCGTTTGCTGCGCAGAGTGGTCATCAAGGCCGACACGAGCGGATTTGGACGGTAACCCAGACGCCGCGCCGCCGACACGATTTTCGCCCGCGTAGCCAGCGGCAGGCTGTGGTGGTTGCGTAGGGCGAGCGACACCGTCGCGGGAGCGAATCCCGTGGCAGCGGCGACATCTTTCATGGTTGGCGCGGAATTGCGCATCAGGGACTGGGCAACGTTTCTATTCGCCTCACGGTCTCGCGCCCGGGAGCGGAGTCCGCTCCAGAATCTGCGAATCGGATGGCTGAGGCGGACCGAATCGCCTGCAAAGAGGCTCCTACCTCCGGCAATCGCACGGCGCTGCCCTCACGCAAACAGATCCCGCACGACCTTCCCGTGCACGTCCGTCAGTCGGAAATGCCGGCCTTGGAACTTGTAGGTGAGTCGCTCGTGATCGACGCCCATCAGGTGGAGGATCGTCGCCTGCAAATCGTGCACGTGCACTTTTTTGTCCACGGCGTTGAAGCCAAATTCGTCCGTCGCACCATAAGTCAGTCCCGGTTTCACGCCGCCGCCCGCCAGGCAAACCGTGAAGCCATACGGGTGATGGTCGCGCCCCCACTGCTTGGTGTCCTCGATTTTTCCCTGCAGAAACGGCGTGCGACCGAATTCACCGCCCCAAATCACGAGCGTGTCCTCCAGCAACCCGCGTTGCTTGAGATCGCGGATGAGCGCGGCGGATGGCGCATCGGTGTCCTCGCACTGAATTTTTAGCTGCGTGTTGAGATTCCGATGCTGGTCCCAGCCCGCGTGCATTACCTGGATGAAACGCACGCCGCGCTCCGCGAGCCGGCGCGCCATGAGGCAGTTGTAGGCATAGCTGCCCTGCCGCCGGACTTCCGGGCCATACATCGCCAGCGTCGCCTCCGACTCCTTCGAAAAATCCGTCAGCTCCGGCACGCTCGCCTGCATCTTATAGGCCATCTCGTATTGCGCGATCCGCGTCGCGATCTCCGGGTCGCCGAAATCCTTCCGCTTGATCTCGTTCAACTGCGCGAGGTCGTCCAGCAACCCCCGTCGCACCGCCCGGCTCATTCCTTCCGGGTTCGACAAATACAGCACCGGATCGCCGCTGCCGCGGAAATTCACGCCCTGATACTTCGTGGGCAGAAATCCACTGCCCCAGTAGAAATCATAAAAGATCTGGCCACAGCTCGCCTCCTTGTCGCGTGACGTCATCACCACGAACGCCGGCAGTTCCTCCGTCTCGCTACCGAGCCCGTAACTCAGCCACGAGCCCATCGACGGACGCCCCGGTATCTCCGCGCCCGTCAGGAAAAACGTGATCGCCGGCGCGTGGTTCACCGCCTCCGTGTGCATCGACTTCACGAAGCACAACTCGTCCGCGATCGCGGCCATGCGCGGCAGAAAATCCGAGACCCACGCGCCCGACTTTCCGTGCCGCGCAAAGTTCGCGATCTCGCCCAGGACCGGCCGCGCCGTCTGGCCGTCGAGCATCGTCGAGAATCGTTTTCCACCGAGGATCGCTTCCGGGATCTGCTGACCGTGCATCTCGCGCAGCTTCGGCTTGTAATCAAATAGATCCACGTGCGACGGCGCGCCGTTCTGAAAAAGATAAATCACCCGCTTCGCCTGCGGTGCGAAATGCGGCAGCTCCGGCAAACCCGGCACGCCGCTCCGCGACCCCGGCATCGCGCCGGTCGCCGCCCAGGCGTCTTTGCCGAGCAACGACGCCAGCGCCGCCGTCCCGAGCCCGAGCGCGCTCTTCCCGAAAAACTGCCGGCGCGTGTAAAGGGCATGACCTTCGTTCAACGGATTCATGGGCGGTGCGTCATTGCTTCGAAAGCGTTTCGTCAAGGTTGAGAATCAAGAGGCACACGCCCGCCCAAGCCGCGTGCTCGATCGGATCGAGGTTGGCCGGTCGCGCCGCTTCGCCCGTCGCCGTGAACTGATGCGCCGCCACCGGCTCCGCGGCATACTCGCCGCGCAGCGTCGTCAGCCGCCCCCGTAAAATCTTCTGCTCTTCGCGCGTCGGCGGTCGCGCCGTCGCGAGCCGAAACGCCTGCTCGATCCGCGCGTCGTCGCCTTGACCCGCCGCGATCACGCGCTGCGCCATCACGCGCGCCGCCTCGACAAACGCCGGATCGTTCAGCGTCACCAGCGCGTGCAGCGGCGTGTTGGTGTGCGCGATTTTCACCGTGCAGACTTGCCGCACGCCCGCGTCGAAGAACGTCGTCGGCCCCACGATGCGGCGCCAAAACACATACAAACTCCGCCGGTAAAGCGCGTCGCCGTGATCTTGCTCGTAGGTTTTTTTGCCGAAGGTCGCCTCTTCCCAGATGCCCGCGGGCTGATACGGTTTCACGGCCGGCCCGCCGCGCTGATCGACCAGCAGGCCACTCACCGCCAGCGCTTGATCGCGAAGCATCCACGACGGCAGCCGATATCGCGGCCCACGAGCCAGCAGCCGGTTCTCCGGATCGCGCTCGGTCATTTCCGGCGACACTCGCGAGTCCTGCCGGTATGTCGCGCTCGTCACGATCACGCGATGCAGTGCCTTCACGTCCCAGCCGCTGGCGACGAATTCCGTCGCCAGCCAGTCGAGCAATTCCGGGTGTGACGGCGGTTCGCCCTGCACGCCGAAATCCTCTGCCGTCTTCACGAGCCCCGTGCCGAAAAACGACTGCCACGCGCGATTCACCGCCACCCGCGCCGCCAGCGGATTCGTCGGCGAGACGAGCCACTTCGCGAGATCGAGCCGGTTGAGTCGCTCGCCCGCCGCGAGTGCGCCCGCCGCCGGCCGGAAAATCGCCGGCACCGCGCCGAACACCTTCGTCTCGGTCTTCGCTTCGTAATTGCCCTTCACGAGCACGACCGTCTCCCGCGGCTTCGCGAGCTGATCCATGATCATCGTACGGGTCACGCGGCCGGCCGCCTGCTCCCTTTGCCGCACCGCGTGGAGCAATTTATCCAACACCGCGGCGTAGTCCGGATCGATGGCCTGAAAATAGCGGACCGACTCCAGCAGCGTGTCGATGCTGCGCTTTCGCGGCTCCGTGCGCGCGATGTAGCGCGGCAGATTGCCTGGTAATTTGTCCGCGTCTGATTCAGTCAGCGGTGCGCCCGGGGCGCGCGGAAATTTTCTCAACTCGAACGCGTCGACGTCCTTCGCCGCCGCGTCGAGCCCGCCCTCGGCCTCCTTCACCGCCGCCTTCTCCCCCGGCAGCGAGAGATCGAGCACGGGCGCGATCTGGCCGTTGCCGCCCTTGCCCGTTTCGGACATCTGATTGAACACGTCGAAGAGTCCATAGTAGTCGCGCTGCGTGAAGGGATCGTATTTGTGATCGTGGCAGCGCGCGCAGGTAAAGGTCGCGCCCAGCCACACCGTCGCCGTCGACTCCACGCGATCGAACACATTTTCCACCCGCATCTCCTCCGCGATGCGTCCGCCCTCGCCGTTGTGCATGTTGTTGCGATGAAAACCCGTCGCCAGCTTCTGCTCCTTCGTCGCGCCCGGCAGCAGATCGCCCGCGAGTTGCTCGAGCGAAAACTGATCGTAAGGCAGGTTCGCGTTGAGCGCGTTCACGACCCAATCGCGCCACGGCCACATCGTGCGCTCGGGATCGTTTTGATAGCCGCTGGTATCCGCGTAGCGCGCCACATCCAGCCAGTCCCACGCCCAGCGTTCACCGTAGCGCGGCGACGCGATCAACCGATCCACCGCGCGCTCGTAAGCGTCGGGCGCACGGTCCGCCAAAAATGCGTCCAGCTCCGCCAGCGTCGGCGGCAGTCCCGTGAGGTCGAGTGAGACGCGCCGCAGCAACGCCGCCGCGTCCGCCTCGGGTGAGGATTTCAGCCCCTCCTTCGCGAGACGCGCAAAAACAAACGCATCGATCGGATTACGCACGCGCTTCCGTGCCGCGGCATCGGCCACGGCCGGCACGGCGGGGCGTTGCGGCGGCGCGTAGGCCCAGTGCTGTTTCCACGAGGCGCCCTCTTCCACCCAGGTCCGCAGCAACTCGATTTCATTTTTCGTGAGCTGACGCGTCGAATCGCGGGGCGGCATCACGTCCTCGGGATCGGGATTCGTGATGCGCGCGATCAATTCGCTCTCCGCCGGTTTGCCCGGCGCGACGACGGTCACGCCGTCGACCGTGCGAAACAACCCATCGTGCTCGTCGAGCCGCAACTTGGCTTTGCGTTTCTCGCCGTCGGGTCCGTGACAGCGAAAGCAGGCGTCCGACAGGATGGGCAGCACCTGCCGGTTGAAGTCGACGGTGCCGGCGCGCGTCGCGACGACACAAAGGAGGAGCGCGATCGCAAACCGCGCGTGGGGCCAGGCGGGGCGCATGGGATAGGTTCACGGCACGCGGCGCCGCCGGTGGAGTCAAGCGCACAGCAGCGCGCTGCGCCGGTTCCTCGACGGCTCGCCCGCGCGGCAGAAATCCGCTGGAAATTCCCGTTGACGCGCCCCGCCCGCGCCTTTTGCTCTGACCCTTCACGCTGGGCTCGGTAGCTCAGTTGGTAGAGCAGAGGACTGAAAATCCTTGTGTCACTGGTTCGATTCCGGTCCGAGCCACCAGTGTGAAATGAGCCGATGGTCGCAGAAATGCGGTCGTCGGCTCTTTTTTTGCGCATCCTGAGCCAGTTCTACTGATTTCCGCCGGCCCAACCCAAAAAAAGCCCCGCACGCAAGGTGCGGGGCTCGAAATGAGTCGCGAATCAAACGCGCATCAGCTCTTGGCCATGCCACCCTGCTGCAGGTCCGGGATGGTGAACGGGGCGCGACCCGTGCGCTTGCGGATCGGGCTGTTGTTCGCGGCGTCGGCGATGACCTGGTCGGCGTGGACAATCATTTCCTTCTTCGCATCGACGTGCAGCAACGGCCCGACGATCGGCTTGGTCGCATCGAGATCGACCTCGTTCGCCTTCAGGTGATCGAGGGTGCGCCAGTAGGCTTCCTTGGTCGTCAGGTTGGAGGCGACGGCGTCAGCGAGCTGGGCGTTGGCCTTCTCCGCGCCGGTGAGATACGAGATATTCGCGAGATGGCAGAGCGCGATCGAATAGTGACCTTCCTCGAGGAGGCCGTGCGTCACCTTGCGGGACTGCAACGCCTTGATCCAATTTTTGCGGTGCGCGCTGTTGTCGGCGCCCTCGAAGGCCTCGATCATCTTGCCGTCGTTGTCGTAGGCGATCGCGGAGCCGTTTTCGGAGACATTGATGTAGCCGTTCTCGCATTGGGCGACGACGCCGATGGACGACTTGCGATAGACGTCCATCGCCTTCATCCCTTTCTTGCGACCGAGCCCGCGGACTTCGAAGATCATCGGCGCCTCGTCGTAGTTCATCACAGACACGAGGGTGTTGGGCGTCTCGGCGTCATCGCGGTAACCGAAGCGGCCACCGAAGCTCTGCACGCTCTTCGGCAAGCCCTTCGCGCCGACCATCCAGCGGGCGACGTCCACCTGGTGGATGCCTTGGTTGGAAATGTCGCCGCCGCCGTAATTCCAGAACCAGTGCCAGTCGTAGTGCACGGTGCCTTTCGGGCCGTTGCGGGTCGACGGCACCAGCGGGGCCGGGCCCGACCAGAGATCGTAGTCGAGACCTTCCGGAATCTTTTGCGGCGCGCCGTCGTGCAGACCGATCGAGTCGCGCGGCTTGTAGCACGTGCCGGTGACCCACTTGAGTTTGCCATACTTGCCCGCGCGCAACGCGGCGATGGCGTTCATGATTTGCTCCGACGAGCGGTTCTGCGTGCCGATGACCGCGACGTTCTTGGAATATTTCTTCGCGGCCTCGACGGCCTGGCGTCCCTCCCAAAGATTGTGCGAGAGCGGCTTCTCGACGTAGACATCCTTGCCCGCCATCAGCGCCGCGATCGTGATGATCGAGTGCTGGTGATTCGGCGGCGCGAGCACGACGGCGTCGATTTCTTTGCTCTCAAACATCTTTCGGTAGTCCTTGTATTCGGCGACCTTCAGGCCGGCTTTGTTCGCGGCGTCGCGGCCTTTCGCGAGCACGGCATCGTCGACATCGCAAATCGCGGCGAGGATGGCGCCGTCGAGTTTGCTCTTGTTGCCGGGAAGATAGTTTTGGAGGTGACCCCAGCCTTGGGAGTTGAAGCCCACGATGCCGATCCGGATGTCACCGTTGGCGCTGCCACCGGCGCGAGCGATGGCGGGGGCGCCTTGCGCGAAGGCGCTGTTGCGGGCGATGAGCGCGGCGCCGCCAGTGATCAGCGAGGCCTTGAGGAAGTCTTTACGGGTCCAATTTTTCATAGTGCGGAGGGGAGATAATTCGTTGGGGAAAAACGAGTGAAACCACGGCAGCGCGAATCGCGACGGGGGTTGGGGGAATAACTATTAGGACTACGGCGCGCTGTGTCGCGGGCGTCAACCCTGCGCGCCGAAATTTTGCAGCGCCCCAAACAACGCCAGGCCGCCCTGCGGGGTGGCGAGCGCGCCGCCGATGTCGCGATGCGTCGTGCAAAATGCCGCCACCTCCGCCTCGCCCCACACGAAAAACGCGGTCGACAACGCATCCGCTACTGCCGCGGTCGGCGCGAGCGCCCACGCGCGCTGCGAGCGCCGGGCCGGCGCACCGCTGCGCGGATCGATCAGGTGGGCGCCCTTCACGGCGACGCCCGAGCCGCTCAGGGCGGCGTGCACGAGCGGCAACGTGCGATGCGCGGCGCCTTCGCCCAAGCCCGTCGGCCACGCCGCTTCGCCGGCCGCCGGCGCGAGCGCGAGGACGGTGCTGCCGCCGCTGTTGAGTGACGCCGCCGTCACGCCCCAGTCGCCGAGCACCGAGGCCAGGCAATCCAGCGCGTAACCCTTGCCAATGGCTCCAAGATCAAGGTGCAGACGCGCGACTTGGGAAGTGAGTGCGTGCGCCGTGGGATCGAGCGTGAACGGCGGTGCGTCGGGCGCGTCGTCGCCCGCGCGTTGCGAGGAATACGCGGCGTCGAACGCGCGCTGCGTCACGAGCGACAGCTCCGCGGCGAGGAGGAGGCATTCGAGCGCATCGTCGCCGATCGTGATCGTTTCGCCGCGGGCGAGGCGGTTGGCGCGGGAGATGTCGCTCGATTCGACGTAGCGGCTGAGTTCGCTTTCAAGCCGGTCGAGTTCGCGCCAGGCCGCGGTCGTCGCCTGCCGCGCATAGTCGGCGGCGTGATCGGCGAGGGTGATTTCAAAAAAGGTCGCCATCGCTTCGTGGCGAAAGGTCGCGGCACTCATCGATTCGGTTTGATCCACAATCGCACGCGCAAGAACACCGTCGCGACAATCGGGGGCCAGAGGAGCTGCGTCAGGGGAAACTTCGTGAGTCCGTGGCGGCGCGCGTGGTGCGTGACCGGATGTTCGCCGACGCGAAAGCGCGCGGCGACCGCCATCGCCGGCACGAACGATTGCATCATGCGCATCGGAACCAGGCACTCGCGCACCTCGCGTCGCATCACGCGCAACTGGCAGCCCGAGTCGTTCACGCCGTCGTCGAAAATTCCCTGGCGCATCGCGTTCGCGAAGCGCGACAGCACGCGGCGCAGCCGTGAATCGTGCCGGTCGACGCGCCAGCCGCACGCGACATCGAACGCCCCCGACTCGACCATCTCGAGCAACACCGGGAAATCGCGCGGATCGTTCTGGCCATCACCATCCATCGTCAACAGCAGCTCACCGCGCGCGGCGCGAAGTCCGGCCAGCAAGGCGGCGCCCTGGCCGCCGCGCGGCGACAACCGGAGTTCGCGACATTGCGGCCAGCGCTGAATCGCGGTGGCGATTTCAGCCGCGGTCCCGTCGGTGCTGCCGTCGTTCACGAAGATGATTTCAAACGGCTGTTCGCGTGGCGTGAGCACGGCGACCGCGTCCGCCGCGAGGGGTAGGATGTTGCCGCCTTCGTTGTAGACCGGCACGACGAGTGAAAGCTGCGGCGTCATGACGAGGGCGTGAAAATCACGCACACGAAACCCGGCCGCAGCCCGAGGAAACTTTCCCGATACGCGCCGTGCAGCCGCGCCCGCACCGCCGCCGCTTGATCCGCCGACGCGATCACGAGCGCGCCGTCGCAGTCGTCCGGCGCGGCCGACCAGTAACCGACACGCGGGAGGCCGCGTAAATACCACGGCAGCGGCCAATATTCCTCACTGATCACGCGCACTGATTGATGCGGCGTGCGCGCCAGCGCGGTGTTGGCGAGCGCGCGGAATTTCAGCACGTCGGGCGAACTGTGGACGTAGGCGTAGGGATTGCGCGCATCGGCGGGATAGACAAAGGCGACGCGGTTGGTCTGAAAACATTGGGTCGCGAACGCGACCGCGCCGAGGGCCACCGCGATCCCCGTGCTCGGCACGGCGGCCAGCGCACCGGCCGCGAGCAGCGCCATCCCCGGCACAAATTGCACCGCGTGCCACGGCGTCTTGTAAGGCGTGAGTGAGAGCACGACGGCGATCACCGCGAGATCGACCGCCGCCCAGCGGAGAAATTTTCGGCCCGACCGGATCGCCGTCGCGACGCCGCCCAGCGCAAGGGCCGAAAACGCGATCTGCACGAACATCACGCCACCGCTGCGCTGCCAGCCGAAAAGCCGCGCGTAATACCACCACGGCTTTTCGTGACCGCTTTCGCCGGTCGCGCGCTCGATGCCGTGGCCGATCGCAACGAGCAAGTCACGCAACCCCGCGGGATGACGGCCGAACGACGAGTAGAATAACATGGCCACCGCGATCGCCGTGAGAGCGGCCCAACCGGCCGACCGCGTAAGCCCTACGCTCGCCGGCGGTTTCGCCCGGACCACGAGCGCAGCCAGCACCGCGGCCGCGAGGAAAAGGAACGCGCTCTCCTTCGTCGCGAGCATCAGTCCGCCACCCGCGCCGGCGCCGAGGGCCCACGCGAGCCGGCCCGTGCACCACCAGCGTTGGGCGCAAACCAGCGCCGCGAGCGTGAAGGTCACGAGCAGCGTCTCCTGCACAAAATAGCGGCTGTAGTAAACCGCCGCGGGCGACACCGCCATGAACGCCGCCGCGGCGATCCCCCCCCAGCGGCCCAACGGCGCGGCCAGCACTCCCAGCAGCAGCACGCCGAGCGTGCCGGCGATGGCGGGCACGAGTCGCACCGTCGTTTCGTCGAGCGACGCGAGGGTGTGCTGTCCCCGCGCCCACGCGATCGGCAGCGCCGCATAGTAGAGCGTCGGGCCGTGGTGATCGTGGGCGTCGAAAACGTAGTGGCCGCTCTCGAGCAACTCGCCGACCTTCACCGCCTGGTTGGCTTCGTCGGCGTGCATCGGCCGCCGCGCCACGTCGTGCACGCGCAGCCAGAACGCCACGAGGACGACGAGCGCGAGGGGCAGCCAATAAAAAAAGCGAGGCACGACGAAAGGGGTGCCCGCATCAGAACAGAGTTGTCATTCGGCGCGAGGCGAAGTTACCGAGCGAAACGACAGGCTCGGGTGATCCACGCGTTCATCTGTCATGCCGCCTTCCACGTCGTGGATCCTTCGCGGCACTCAGGATGACAGCACCAGCGCGAGCGCTGGCAGCGTCACTTCGCCATCTGCCCGTGCACTTCGACTTCGCAGTAGTGGTTCAGCTCGTCGGACGTATTGCCGTTGCTGGAGAGACGGACATAGCGCGCGGCTGCGCCCTTCGCGTCGATCACGCGGCCGGAATTGGTTTCGACGTAGGCAAAATCGGTGCCTTTACCGAGCTTCGAGGAATTGTCATCGTCGTTGTTGAAGAGCGTCTTCACGCCCGTCTTGAACGCCGGATCGTCGGAGACCTGCACCACGACGTCGTGATAAACCCGCGCCTGCGAATGGAAATGCCAGATGACGATCGCCGCGATGTTCGCCTTCGCGCCGAGATCGATCTGCACCCATTGCGGGGTCGGCCCGAGCTCGACGTAGGTGCCGTCGACGCCGCTCTTGTCCCCGTCGGTGACAAACGAGAGTTCACCAATCACCGGCAGCGAGTCACTGCTCGTGACGGGTTTGCCCTTCGAGAGCAGCGTGGTGCCGGCCGGCACCATGAGATCGGGGCGCTTGCCGACAAGCGGTGGCTCGAGATTGGGCAGCGAAATCGGGCGGGGCGTCCCGGCGAAGAGCGGCTTCGGCAGGTCCAGCTTGAGCGGGACCTTGTCCTCGGCGCGAACGAGCGCGACGACCGCGAAGAGAGCGAGCAAGGCAGTGAAGGAACGTTTCATAGAGAGGAGATAATTTTAGACCCGCGAATCACCGCGAAGGAACCCAAAGAATTTCAAACTCGGGCCCAGGGCCATTCGCGTCGATTCGCAGGCATTCGCGGGCGTGGATTACTTTTTTCAGGCCGTGAAATCGCCGGGCGCGTAGGTGAGCATTTTTTGCGCGGCGATCGATTCATTGATTTTCAGAATGGTCACGCACGTGGCGAACGCGGACTCGCCCGGGCAGTTCAACGGCGTGCCCTTGCGAACGGCGTCGAAGAAATTCTCGAGGTGCGGCTGATGGATCGCCTTGTCGAGCGTGACCGGGATTTCCCACGCAGAAAGCGCGGCGGTCTCGCGGACATCGACCGTCGCGGCCTTCGAGGGGCCGCCGAGTTTTTTCACGCCTTCCTTTTCCCACGGCTTCACGGGCGCCGGCGCGCCCTCGCCCGACAGCGGAGCCCCGACGATCCCCTTCGCGGCAAACTCGTCCCACTCGGGCGCGCGGGCCTCGCGATAGATTTTCGTGTATTTCGGGTTCTCGGAAATTTTCAGCGCGCCCATGTCGCCCATGAAATATTCGTGATAGCCGCCGCCCGCGCTCGTGGTGGTGAGCACTTCGTAGGTTGCGCGCACGATGCCCTCGCTCGTTGGATATTCGAAGATGGCGATCGCGTTGTCATACCACTCGTGGGTCTTGTAGTAGTCGACACCACCGCTCGCGATGCACATGCGCGGATTCACGCCGAGCATCCAGTTGTAGACGTCGATCTGGTGCGCCCCGAGATCGGACATCGGGCCGCCGGCGTAGCGTTTGAACCAGCGCCAATTCCGGAACTCGTGCATGTTCGCGAAGCCGTATTCATTGAGCTTCGCCTCGGAAATCCCCTGCCCGGTCGGGAAACCGAAATCGTCGGTCACCGCGCGATGCCACTGGCCGCTGATATTCGTGACGCGGCCGAGGAGCTTGTTGTCGCGGACGATTTTGTCGCGCGCGTGCAGGTAACGCGGATTGCTGCGGCGCTGGTGGCCGAGTTGGAGCAGTTTTTTCGTCTCCCGCGCGGCGACGACCATCGAACGGGCGCCCTCGACCGTGTTCGACATGAGCTTCTCGCAATAGACGTGCTTGCCGGCCTTGAGCGCCGCGACCGTGTGTTCGGCGTGCTTGAAGTCCGGCGTCGCAATGATCACCGCATCGAGATCCGGATGCGCGGACAGCACCTCGCGATAATCCTCATACGGCTTTGGGTCGTGGCCGAATTTTTTCAGGAGGCGCTCCGCGTAAGTGCGATTGTAGGGCCAGATGTCGCAGACGGCCTTGAAGCGGATGTCGGGAATTTTCAGCGCGGCATTCAGCAGCACGCGGCCCTGCTCGCCGCAGCCGATGAGGGCGACGTTGAGCTGATCGGATTTGCCGTCGGCGCCGGCGGCGCGCGCGATGTAGGGCGCGGCGGCGATGAACGCGCCGAGCTTGGCGCCGGTCGCGAGGAAGTCGCGGCGCGTGAGAGGGGTGAAAGGGGCGGACATGGCGCGGGGCTTAGACTGCTTTCGTGGGCCACACGGCGAAGCGGTCGTGCTGCACGAGCACGAGCGCGCCGGCGATCATCATCACGTGAATCGCCAGCCACGCGACGCCCTCGGATTCCTGCACCGTCATCAGGCCGAACGACAGCGCGACATAAGTGAGACCGGTGAGCGTGAGCGTCGCGCGGGATTTCAATCCGAGCAGGAGCGCGACCCCGAGCGCGACGAGCACAAAGCCGATGGAGTTCGCAAACGCCCGCGTCGCCCACAGCGGCAGGAAGGACGCGCCAGTGATGCCCGACGCCAGGCGATCCATGTTGGTGTGGTAACTCGCGAGCGAGTAGGTGCCCTTGCTCTCGAATTTTTCGAGCCCGGCCAGCAGCGTGCGCAGGCCGAGGAAGAGGCGGAGCAGCAGGAACGCCGCAGTGAATTCACAACGCGAGGAGGAGGTTTTTTCAGTCATGGGGTGATACTGGATCGGCAAACTAGAACATCCCGAACGCGCGAGTCGATGCCTACTGTAAATTTTTTCAAGAATCGCGCAGACTTGGCCAAGGAACCACCGGACACGTAACCGCGGCATCTCGGAGAATCTCTCGTGGGCGTTCTGCCCCGCTCCCACTGCATTTGTCACCGCTGGCCTAGTGAATACCGTCTTGCAATCGGATCCGCCCGAGGGCGATGTCTGAGTCGTAGCGATCGTTCACCCCGCGGGCGATGTCCGCCATCCGCACAAAGTTCCTCTACCTCATGAGCTCGCCCGAAAAAACTCCCCGTGCCCCCGCTGGCCTGACGCGCCGCACCGTGCTCAAGCAGGGCCTCGCCGGCATTTTTGCCTACGCCCTCGCGCCCACCTTTGTGCCGTCATCGCTCTTTGGCCGCACCGCGCCGAGCAACCGACTCAACATCGGGTTCATCGGCAATGGGCTCCAATTCTCCGGCCACTTCTCCGCCGTCATGGGCCGCGACGACTGCCGCGTGCTCGCGCTTTGCGACGTCATGCTCGCGAAGGCCACCAAGCGCCGCGACGAAGCCGAGAAGACTTACGGCGCCGAACAACCGGACGGAATCTACCGCGGCGTGAAGGCCTACCAATATAGCGAAGAGCTGCTCGCCCGCGACGACATCGACGCCGTCTGGATCTGCACGCCCGATCACTGGCACGCACCGCTCGCCAATGCCGCGATGAAATCCGGCAAGGACGTTTACTGCGAAAAGCCGATGACGCTCACCGTGCGCGAGGGCCGCGTGCTCGTCGACACGGCGCGACGTTGCGGACGCGTTTTCCAGACCGGCAGCCAGCAACGCTCCGAAAATTCCTTCCGCAAAGCCGCCGAGATGGTCCGCAACGGCTGGATCGGTGATCTTAAACATGTGCGCACGAATCTCGGCGAGTTTCCGCTGGCGCCGGCGCTGCCCGAACAACCGATTCCCGCCGGCTTCGACTACGATCGCTGGCTCGGGCCCACGCCGTGGCGGCCGTATCACGACAAGCGCGTGGAGGGCAATTACGGCGGCGGCTGGCGCTGTTTCTATGAATATGGCGCCCGCAAAAATGGCGACTGGGGCGCGCATCACTTCGACATCATTCAGTGGGCCCTCGGCATGGATCACACCGGCCCCGTCGAATTTATTCCCAAGGGCTGGCAGGGCACCCCTTATCAAACCCACGTCTACGCGAACGGCCTTCGAGTCGAGCGCGTCGACAGCGGCCTGAAGGCGATGATCGAGTTCACCGGCGCGAAGGGCACGATTTGGGTCGGGCGCAACGAGGTCCTCGAAACCAATCCGCCGGAACTCGCGACGCGTCAGCTGCGCGGCGAGGAGATTCACCTCTACCATAGCGAGAATCACCAAAGCGATTTCCTGAACGCCGTGCGTTCACGCCAGCGCCCGATCGCCGACGTCGAGATCGGCCACCGCACTGCGACCATCTGCCATCTCAACGCGATCGCGGAGCGCCTGGGCCGCCCCGTCCGCTGGGATCCGCTGAAGGAAGAAATTGTCGGCGACGAAATCGCGTCACGCTGGCTCGACCGCCCGCGCCGCGCGCCCTACGGCACGCTCTAAAACCGAACGACGCCACCGACCATGTCTTCGAAAAATATCTTCCGGGTTTCCTCTCTCCCCTGCTGCGCGGCCGCGCTCATGTTCATCGCCGGATGCGCCGCGCCGTCGAATTCCTCCGCGCCGGCGGAACCAGCCGCCGCCGCGGCCCCCGCACCCACGTCCACCAGTTCGCTGCAGTCGCTCGACTATTCCGGCAGCCAGAAGGCGCTCGAGTCGCTCGAGCGTGCCATCGCCGCCGCGGGGACCGATCGCGCCAAACTTTCCCCGATCATCACGGAGATGTTGGACGTGCTCCAAAAGTCGGACGCGACCTTCACGGCGCAACAGGCCGTGGGTCAGCGGCTCGGCCACTTGCTGCGACCACTCAGCGCCGACGATGCCGCGCTCACCGCGCTGAAAAAACTCCTGACGGACGAACGCCTCGTCAACGTCGCGCGCCTCGCGCTCGAGCCCGTGCCGGGCGAAGCCACCGACGCGGCCTTTCTCGCGGCCTTCCGCGAAGCCACCGCTGGCACGCGGGTCGCACTCATCCAATCGATCGGCAACCGCCGCATCGCGACAGCCGTGCTGCCGCTCGCGCCACTCTTGAACAACTCCGATGCCTCCACGGCCGCCGCCGCCGCAAAAGCGCTCGGCCAGATCGGCACGGCCGACGCACTCACCGCCCTCGAAGCCGTGCCCGCTCCGATCGGGCGCGTCGTGATCGAGGCGCGACTCGCGTGCGCGTGGAGTCTGCCGGTGGCGAGCGAGGGCGTCGCGGCATTTCAACGCGTGCTCCGTGATTCCCCCGGATCCGCCGCGCACCGCGCGCTCGCCTTGCGCGGCGTGCTCGGCCGCGATCCGTCGTCGGCGCCTCAAACCATTCTCACCACCTTGGCGGGCGACGACGTCGCCGCCCAACGCGTCGCGATCGAAGCGATCGGCACGCTGCCGGCCAATGCCATCGTGCCGCTGCTGGCCGCGAAACTCCCCGCCTTCGATGCGTCGACCCAAGCCGCCGTGATCGGTGCGCTCGCCACCTTCCGCGACGCCGCCGCGGTTCCCGCCGTGGCGCAGGCCGCTGCCGATTCCGATCCGGCGGTGCGCACCGCCGCGCTCGCGGCGCTCGGCCAGTTACCCGGCACCAAAGAGGTCGCGCTCCAACTCGCCCGCTTCCTCGTCGACGCGACGGGCGACGCGGCCAAGGTCGCGCGCCTGAGTCTCGCGCGGCTCAACGGCCCGGGCGTCAACGACGCCATCCTCGCCACCGCGGCGGAGGGCGAAACCAAACTCCGCGTCGTGATGCTCGAAGCCCTCGCCACGCGCAACCAGACCGAGGCTTCCCCGCTGCTGTGGAAAATGCGCGCCGATCCCGATGCCACGGTGCGCGCGGCCGCGCTGCGTTCACTCGGCGAGATCGCGCCGGCCTCCGATCAAGGCGCCGTCCTCGCGTGGACGATCGCCGCGACCGACAGCCAGGAAGTCACCCGCGCCCAACGCGCCCTCGCGAACATTTCGCTGCGCAATCTCGACGAAGCCTCCCGCGATCGCGCCATCATCGCGGCCGTCGATCATGGCGCGGCCGAGATTCAACTTCGTTTGCTGCCCGTGCTCACGCGACTCGGCAGCACCGCCGCCGCCGAATGCGCCGGCCGGCTCGCCTGCCTGCCGGACGCCAAAGTCGCGATGGCCGCAACCGATACGCTCGCGCGCTGGCCCGAACGCAACGCGCTCCCCGTGCTCATCGTGGTCGCGGAAAATGCGCCGCTCGACGAGGTGCGTCTCGCGGCCGTGACCGGCGCCATTTCGTTTCTCGAACGCAAACGCGAACTCCCCGCGCAGGAATCGCCGACCAACGTCGCGCGCCTGCTCGCCGTCGCCAAAGATCGCGAGGCGCGAAAATCGCTGCTCGTCCTCCTCAGCCGCGGCGCCAGCGCCGCAGCGTTGACGCTCGCCGAAAAACTCCAGGCCGATCCCGCGCTCGCCCAGGAGGCGCGCGACGCCGCGCTTTGCATTCGCGTCAACCGCGACTGGCCGCCGATCGTCACCGCCTCCGTCGACGCCGAACACGTCAGCCGCATGGTCGACGGCAACGCCAAGACCGCGTGGTCCGCGCCCGCCATCGCTGGCGTCTGGATCCAAGTCGACTGCAAGCAGGTGCGGCCCGTGCATCGCCTCACGCTCGATCAGGCCGGACGCGTCGGCGATTACCCCGGCACGCTCGAGGTCTACGTCACCGACGATCCGGCGCAGCCGGGGGCCGTGCGCGCCACCGCCTCGGGCCGCCGCGACAAGACTGTGATTGAACTCCCCGCGGGCGTCCGTGGCCGTTTCATCCTCATCAAGTCCACCGCGAAGCGCGGCGGCGGCGCCGGCAACTGGTCGATCACGGAATTGCAGATCGACTGATCGGCGTCGCACCGCAATCCACGCTCGGACATTCGGAGCGCAGCGCAGAATACGCTTGAACTCTTGCCGACGGCTGCGACGTGAAAATCGCACGGGATGACCCAAGCCAGTCGCTTGGCGGGGCAACTTCGCGGCGCTCAGAATGCCACACGTTATTTAGACGCACGCCATTTTACGGCGTGCCGGTCACCACGCGGCGCACGGTCGGCCCGTCGACCCAGCGACCCGAGACCATGATGGTGCGCGGGTCCGCGGGGAGCCCGCGTTCGCTGCGCTGGATTTGCGCGATGAGCGCCTCGGCGGCGACGTTGCCCTGCAATTCCAGGCGCAGATCGAGTCCGGCGCACGGGCGCTTGCGCTCAGTCCAGCTGAGATTGAAAAACGCCGTGCCGGCCGGCACGCGCACGCCCGCGCGCTGCAGCCACCCCACCGCTTCGTCCACGTGGCCCACGACCACGTCCGGCTTGTGCCGGCGGTGCCAGCGCAGGAACGACGTCTCCTCGATCTCGTCCAAAATTAGCATCGGAATCCTTCCCGCGTCCGTCCAATGGCGTTGAAACGAGGCGAATGCCGCGGACCATTTGTGCGAGATGCGGCTGTCCTTGAACTCAGTGATGAAGAAACCGATTCGCCGGTAACCGAGACCCTGCAGTCGCTCGAGCGCGCCGATGAGCGTCGTGTAGTGATCGAGGCAGACGGTATGGAGCAACGGCTGCCGCTGTCCGTAGTCGATCTCGATCGTGGCGAATTCGTCCCACGGAAAATCCGCCATCGCCGCCGTCGGCTCCGTGTAGAGAAAGATCGCGCCCTGCACGCCGCGAGCGCGCAGCACGCGCGCGTAGCCGCCCGGCCCGAGCCCGTCGTGGCCGGCGCTGAATTCATAAAGCTGAAACCCGAGTTCTTGCGCCCGCGCCTGCGCACCCGCGATGATCTTGCGGTGAGTCGGTAGCAGGCGGGGCTGACTTTTCGAGGGCACATGGATCACCGCGAGATTGCCGAGGAAGCGCTGGGTGCGGCCGGTGCGCACGTGCGACATGAGTTTTCCGACGAGATCGTTGCGCCGGTAACCGTGGCGGCGCGCGAGCGCGACGAGCCGCCGGCGCGTGCCGGCGTGCACCAGCGGATGACCGGACAGGGCGCGCGAGACCGTGGAAGCGGAGACGCCGGCCGCCGCGGCAATCGAGCTAAGGGAAGGATTCGCCATAACGAATGCAACGCTTGCAGGATTGCTCGCGTGACTCAACCCCGGAGCTTACCACGCTGTCCTCACGACCCTGCGGCGGGATTCCCCTCCCGCCCACCCTGTCCAGTTTGAATCGGTTACCCTGACACCATGAAAAACTACCTCGTTTCGCCCGGCAACATTCGCCGGACTCTCACCGTGGGCGGCGTGTGGCTGCTCCTGCTCGCCGCCCGTTCCGCCGCGCAATCCGTTCCCGCCGCGAAGCCACCGGCGGCGGCCGACGAAATCGTCAACCTCTCGCCGTTCACCGTCACGTCCGAAGAGCACGGCTACCAAGCCTCCAACACGCTCTCCGGCACGCGCCTCAACTCCAAGCTCGAAGACCTCGGCGCCTCGATCACCGTCGTGACGAAGCAGCAGATGCAGGATCTTGCGATGTTGGACATCAACGATGTGTTTCGCTACGAAGCGAGCACCGAGGGCACGGACAACTTCACGACCTTCAATCGCAACCGCTCCGGCGGCGTCAACGATCAGATCCAGTCTGACCCGCAGCAATCCAATCGCGTGCGCGGCCTTACCCAGGCCGGCCAGAGCGTCGGCGGCGCGAACACGGCTTGGGGCAATTTCTCGAGCAACGCCAAGATTCCCTTCGATCCCTACAACATCGCGGCCGTCGAGATTTCGCGCGGTCCGAATTCGAATCTCTTCGGTCTCGGCCAAGCTTCCGGCACCGTGAGCGTCGTCCCCTCCCAGGCCAACACCACCAAGCGCTCCTACAATGCCGATCTGCGCTTCGACAGCTACGGCGGCCATCGCGAGAGCGTGAACATCAACACCCCGCTCCTGCCGAACAAACTCGCGCTGCGCGTCGCCGCGGTGAACGAGGCGAAGGGGTTTGTCCGTCGGCCGTCCTCCGAGCGGATTCATCGCGAGTTCGCCACGGTCCTCTATCGTCCGTTCCCGAATACTACGATTCGCGCGTCCGCGGAGCGCTACCATGACGCCTACCGCCGGCCCAACACAATCACTGCCCGAGACACCACGGCGGAGTGGCGCGCGGCCGGCAGCCCGACGTGGGACCCGACCACGCAGATGGTCACGCTCGCCAACGGCACCAAGTCCGGCCCGTTTGCCGCCGACACTGTTTCGGTGCCCGTCCCGGGTGTCGCAGGCGTCAACGCCACCGTTTCGACGCTGCCGCTCGGGCTGATTGGCGGCTACAACGGCTTCTACGCGCACCCGACCGTTTACGTGGACAACAATTCGTTGAGCGGTTTCAGCGTCATGAAGTCGACTAATTCGTTGGCGACGGGTTTCGCCTCGAATCCGTTCAGCACCGCGAACAGCACGCTGCGCTACCTGACGAGCGGCACGTTCATCATGCGCCAGCGTGACGTGCTCGGGCCGGGCGGTCTCCCGCTCTACATCGTCCCGGGCACGACTGACAAATCGATCTACGATTGGGAAAAATACAACGTCGTCGCCCCGAATCACGGCGTCGATCAGGCGAAGACCTTTACCGCGGAACTCGAGCAGGTCGTCCTCAACACCCAGCACCACTTGATCGCCGCCAAAGTGGGGGCCTTCCAACAAAAGTTCATCCGCGACACGTTTGCGGCCATCGATAACTTGGAGACGGTGATTTACGTCGACGTGAACGAGAAGCGCCTCGATGGCACGCCCAACCCTTATTTCAAGCGCCCTTACATCCAAGCCACGGCGCCGAATATCAATGCCAACCCCCAGAACAACACCATCGTGTCAGCAGACCTGGCCTACCAGCTCACCCCGGGCAGTCAGGCGAAGTGGCTCAAATGGATCGGCCAGCAACGTGTAGGTGCCCACGTCGAGGGAAACTTCCAGGACGAACTCGCATGGCGCAGCTCCGAGCGCGTGACCTCGCTGACCCAAGCGTGGGTTAACCCGGCGGCGGCCCTCAATCTCGTGAACGGCCAGGCGATCGGCGAGCGCTTCTATGTCGGTGACGCCACCGGCCAGAATGTGGACTACGGCGCTGCCACCATCAACGATATCAATGGCACCTACCCGCTCACTTGGTTCAACAATCGGACCAATCAATGGGTGAATGACCCGGTCAAGGTGCAGACGGTCTACGACAACGGCACAGGCACTCGTCGGCGCACGGAGATTCGGACTTTCAACGCGACCTTGCAGAGTTTCTTCTTCAACGATCGGCTCGTCCTCACCGGCGGTTTCCGTCGCGATCGCTATCGGCAGCGCACCGGTGCGGGCGGCTTCGTCGACCCGGCGACCGGCTTGGTCAATATGTCGAACACCAACGTTTTCGGCCCGGTGGTTAATTACTTCCCCGCAGCTGGCGGCGGCCCGATCAACCTTCCCGGCTGGGCGGACCAACAGGGCGACACGAAAACCTACGGTGCAGTCTTCAAGGCGCTTCCGTGGCTCAACGTCCACATCAACAAGTCCGACAGCTTCGCGCCGCAAGTAGTGCGCCAGTCGGTCGCGGACACTGGCAATGTGCCCAATCCTCACGGCTATTCCACGGAGTGGGGCTTCAGCATCGCGTCGCGCGACGGGAAGTTCAATGTGCGCGTGAATCATTTCCAGACGAAGGAACTGCACTCCCGCGGCAGTGAAGTCGGCACCCTCGGCAACCGCTACCTCGACATGGAAGGCCGTCCGGACGGCTCCAACAACATCCAGCTTTCCTCGTTCCGCTACTTCGCGACGCAGATCGCGCTGGGCCGCCTGAAGGCGCAGGGCATCGCCAGTCCGACCGCCGCGCAGCTCGATCCCGCCGTGGCGAAGTTGATGGGCTTCTCGGATGCGCTGTATACGCGGCTCATCTATTCCGGTCCGAGCCAGCCGCAGACGGTCGGCACCACGGACGTTTCCTCGCAGGGCTTCGAGTTCGAGGCGGCCTACAACCCGACGCGCAATCTCCGCATGAAATTCACCGGTTCGCAAACGCGCGCCCGTGACGACCAGGTTTCCCCGGAAATCTACAACTGGTGGCAGCAACGCATCCCAGTGTGGACCTCGTTGCACAGCGACATCGTCCCCGGCGACGGCAAGGGCCCGCTTTGGTGGGATCAGATCCCCCCGAACGACTCCCGCACACCGCAGACCCGCTTCATCCAGGATCAATTTGGTGCCTATTGGGCCGCCTCCACCAATGCGGGCCGGCCGCGCACCCAGCTCCGTGAGTATCATCTCGCGGGCATCGCCAACTACGAATTCACGGAAGGCCGGATGAAGTCATTCAGCGTCGGCGGCGCGCTCCGCTGGGAGAGCAAGGCTTCCATCGGCTATGCCGCCGGTCCCGCGGAAACGAGCGGGCCCTATCGAGGCGCCGTCCTCTTCCTCGACAACAACAAGCCCCTCTGGGACAAGGCGCGTTTCTACCTCGATCTTTCCGCGGGCTATCGACTCAAGCTTTGGGGCAACAAGATCAGCACGAAGATTCAGCTCAACGTGAAGAACGCCCTCGAGAGCGGCCGGCTCCAGGCGATCGGCGTCAATCCCGACGGCAACGGCTACGCGTTCCGCATCATCGATCCGCGCCAGTTCATCCTGAGCACCTCGTTCGAACTCTGAGTTCTACGCGGAGCGCGTTGACGTCAGCGCGCTCCGTCCCGAGAGTTCCTCACCCCCGCGAAGCGCGTTCTGATCGACGCGCTTCGTTCTTTCCCCCTTCCCCCTATGCATCGTCGCGACTTCCTCGCCCTCGGCACCAGCGCTGTCATCCTCGGCGCGCTCCGCTCCAGTCACCGCAGCCTCGCGGCCGAATCGCCGGCAACGGACGATCTGCTGCGCGAATTCGTGCGGGCCAACGACGAGTCGATTCCCGCACAGCTCACGAAACAAGCGCGCCACGCCGGACACCGGTGGCATGGCGGCATCGTCAATGAATTTGGGCTCCATTCGCCGCACAGCACGGCGGGCTTCATCTCGGCGCTCACCTGCGCGATCGTCTCCCCCACCTCGAAGTATTTCAAATCCCCGGAGCTCGTCGAGCCGCTACAGCGCGCTGCGCGCTACATGCTCGTCGCTCAGCACGACGACGGCACCGTCGATCTCTACGCGACGAATTTCCATTCACCGCCGGACATGGCGTTCATCCTGGAGGTCATGGCGCCCGCCTGCGCGCTGCTGCGCACCAGCACCCTCCCGGCGCTCGCACCTGTGACTGCCGACGTTGGCAAGTTTGTCACCCGCGGTGGCGACGGGCTCGTCACCGGTGGCGTGCACACGCCGAACCATCGTTGGGTGGTCTGCTCCGCCCTCGCGTGGGCCAACTCGCTCTTTCCGAATCCCCGCTACGTCGCGCGCATCGACCAGTGGCTCGCCGAAACCGTCGACCTCGATCCCGACGGACAATTCACGGAGAAGAGCACGTCGGTCTACTCCCCCGTCGTCGATCGCGCGCTGACCACCGTGGCGCGGCTGCTCGATCGGCCGGCCTTGCTCGAGCCGGTGCGCCGCAATCTCGAGATGACACTCTACTATGTGCATCCCGACGGTGAGGTCGTCACCGAAGCTTCCCGCCGCCAGGATCGCTACACGCGTGGCAGCATGGCCCGCTACTATTTTTCCTACCGCTCTCTCGCGATCCACGACGGCAACGGCCGCTTTGCCGCGATGACGCGCCAGATCGAACGTAACGCCCGGCCGCAACTCACGGGCGAGCTCGCGGCGTTTCTCACCGAGCCGTCACTCCTCCGCGCGGTCCCGGCCGACGCGCCGCTGCCGACCGATTACGCCAAGGTTTTCTCCTATTCGAATCTCGCGCGCATCCGGCGCGGCAACGCCAGCGGCACGGTCCTCGCCGCGAATACGACATTGTTTTCGTTCCGCAAAGGCGCGGCCGCGCTCGAGGCGGTGCGGTTCGCCAGCGCGTTCTTCGGCAAAGGCCAGTTCGTAAGCGATGACTTGGTGGTGAAGGACGGCCGCTATGTGCTGCGCCAGACACTCGATGGCCCCTACTTCCAACCCCTCTCGAAGGAAGAAATCACGAAAGGTGATCACGTGCGCATGGCCCCCAACGGCACGCTGGCCGTCGGCGGCAAAGCCGGGCGCGTGCAAAGCAACGTCCAGCAATACGAAGCCGTCGTCGAAATTACCGAGTCCGGCGGAAAATTCACGCTCGCGATTTCCGTCACCGGCACCGCGGACGTGCCACTCGCAATCGAGCTCGCGTTTCGCTCCGGTGGAAAACTCGAGGGCGTCGATCCGGTGGCGGGCATCAAAGACGCGTTCCTCCTCTCCAAGGGCACCGGCCGCTACGTCCTCGGCGAGGACGTGATCGAATTCGGCCCCGGTCACGTCGAGCACACCTACACGCAGGTGCGCGGCGCGCTCCCGAAATGGGATGGCCAAAGCGTTTATCTCACGGGTCTGACTCCATTCAAAACCACGCTCACGATCGCGTGAGAAATCTGTCGTTTCGCTCGGTCACATTGCCGCGCTCAAAATGACCAACGAACAACGCCACACCTTCTATGAAATCGGTCTTTTCACTCGTTTCCCTCGCGTTGCTTTGTTCTGCCGCAGCTTTTGCCGCCGCCGCCGAAAAACCCGCCGCCCGGCCCACCGAATACGAACTGCTCCGGATGATTCCGAAGGAGCGCCTGCTTGCACTTTACGGCGACGTGCCCGACGCGAATGGTTTCGTCGGCAGCAATCGCACGATGAACGCATGGATCGAGGCGGGCACCCAACGCGGCAGTTGCCGCGCGGTGTTGGCCAGTGTGGTGGTCGACGACCTCGCCCAGGCGGATGATGCGTGGCGCGGGGTGGAAACGACCTTCGCGCACCAGCGCGCCGACGGCGGCTTCGAGGCCAACGATCGCCCCAATGGCAACAGTGCGAAACCCATCGGGGCCGCCGTCGAGACCGCGTTTTTTTTCCTGCAGGAATGCGGCCGCATGGTGCTGGTGATTCGCCAGTCGCCGCACGAGGCCCACTTCCACGACCGCCTCGTCGCGCTCGAGCCTAAAATGCGCCGGGCCTGCGCGTTCATCCAGGCCGGCTACGACCACATCATCCAGGACAGCAGCCATGCCGTGAACCGCATCGTGATCGCCGCGAAGGCGTTTGGCACCTGCGGGGTCGCCCTGCACGACGAACAACTCATCGCCACCTCCCGCAAACTCATCGCGCACGCCATCACGCTGCGCGACGCCGAGGGCGTCTTTATCGAGAACGGCGGGCGCGACTCGAGCTACAACGTGGTCTCGATTCTCTTCGGGACGGTGCTCGGGCTGCACGTGCCGATCCCGGAATTCGAGGCCGTCCTGCCGGCGGCGATGCAGTGGCAGCTCTCGCGCATCAAGCCGAGTGGCGAAGTCGATGTGTCCGGTAATACGCGCACCGGCGTCGGCAAGGAGGCCTCCCCTTACACCGGCGAGGCGAAAACGGTGAACTACGGCGAGGTCGTGCAGGCGCTCACGTTCTACGGACTCCTACGCCACGACGCCGCGATCCTCGCCACGGCGGATCGCGTGTTCGCGTATTCCCACTCCCACCCGAAGGTCGGCGCCAAAGCCAGGAAGTGATGCGCCGGTTTCTCGCATTTCTCGGTCTGCTCGCGTGCGCCCTCGGCGCCGCGCCGCCGAACATCCTCTACATCCTCACCGACGACCTCGGTTATGGGGATGTCTCGGCCTTCAATCCCCAGAGCGCCTGGCAAACGCCCCACCTCGATCGCCTCGCGCACGAAGGGATCGCGTTCACCGACGCGCACTCCGCGTCGTCGCTCTGCACGCCGAGCCGGTATGCGTTGCTCACGGGGCGTTACGCGTGGCGGGGCACCCTCAAGCAAGGCGTGCTCCAAGGTTACGGCGCCCCGCTGATCGAGGCGAACCGGCCGACGGTCGCGAGTTTCCTCCGCGACCACGGCTATACGACCGCCGTGTTCGGCAAGTGGCATCTCGGTCTCGAGTGGGCGCACCGCGGACCGAAACCCGAGGACGTCGATTTCACCCAACCGGTCGGCGGCGGCCCGATTGCTCACGGCTTCGATCGTTTCTTCGGGCTGAGCGCGTCGCTCGACATGCCGCCCTACGTCTGGATCCAAAATGATCGCGTCACAATGATGCCGAGCGGAACGGTCGGCGACAGCCCGGCGCCCAAACTTTTCCGTGCCGGCCCCATCGCGCCGGATTTCAAAATGGAAGCGGTGCAGCCCCGCCTCACGGAAAAAGCGATCGCGTATCTCGCCGAGCGCGGCGCCGCGCGCGACGGCAAACCCTTCTTCCTCTATCTTCCGCTCGCGGCGCCACACACGCCGATTCTACCGACCCGCGAGTTCGATGGCAAAACCCGCGCGACAACCTACGGCGACTTCGTCACGCAGGTGGACGCCGACGTGGGCCGGATTCTCGCGGCGCTCGAAGCCAGCGGTCTCGCGAAGAACACGCTCGTGATTTTCACGTCCGACAACGGCTTCGCCCCCGCCGCCGGCCTGCCCGAGCACCTCGCCATCCACCACGATCCGAGCGGCGGCTACCGCGGCTACAAATCCGATCTCTTCGAAGGCGGACACCGCATTCCGTTCATTGCCCGCTGGCCCGGCGTCACACCGGCGGGGCGGCGCGAGTCCGCTCCAATCGAGCAACTCGACCTCTTCGCCACGTGCGCGGAGCTGCTCGGCGTGAAACTTCCCGACACTGCCGCCGAAGACAGCACGAGCATGGTCCCGTTGCTGCGCGGCGAAAAGCCCACGGCCGCGTCGCGCACGACCTTCGTCAGCCACTCCGGCGAAGGCCGCTTTGCGATTCGCGAGGGCCGCTGGAAACTTCTGCTCTGGCCCGGCTCCGGCGGGTGGAGCCCGCCCACGCCCAACCCAAGCCAGTGGCTCAAAACCGAACCCGCCGATCTCCGCCAACTACCGCCGTTCCAGCTCTACGATCTCGTCTCCGATCCGGATGAAAAAAACAATGTCGCGACCGCGCAGCCCGAGATCGTGCAGCGGCTCGGTCGGCTCATGCGCGAAACAATTGAACGCGGACGGAGCACGCCCGGCGCCCCGCAGCCTTACGACCGTCCCACCCATTGGGAGCAGATTGGCTGGATGAGTTCCTTCCCGCGTTAGGTGAACATCGAGAAAAGGCGGGGCCGGCTCCGAGCCGGTCGGAGATTGAGTCGCGAGCGACCTTGGAACCCGAGCCGGCTCGACGAGCCGGCCACACCTTCAAACAATTTTCCGACGCCCTCTCCCGCGGCAAATTTGAGTGGCGCCCACGCGGTGCAGGTTGGAGGTTGTATCGGGCCGGGCGCCCCGCAGATTTTCCCCACCCCGCCTCATGCCAATGAAGAGACTGCTCGCCCCGTATTTGTTTTTCGCCGCGCTTACCGCGACCGCGTTCGCCCAGAAGCCGCACCCGATTTTCCCTGACGCCGCGCCGGTCTGCGCGCCCGAGGATCTGCGCAAGGTTTCGATTCCGAACACCACGATCGAATCCGTCGCAGTCGATCCGGCGGACGGCGCGTGCCACGTCACCGCCATCGTGACGCATCCGCCCGCGACCGATCGCGTGAAGGTGTGGGTCGCGTTGCCGATGAAGAATTGGAACGGCCGGTTTCGCGGCAACGGCGGCGGCGGGTTCGTCACCGGCTCGCTCAACAGTCTGCGCGGTCCGGTGACCGAGGGTTATGCGACTGCCGCGACTGATGGCGGTCACGAGGGCGGCAATGGCGATTTCGCCCTCAACGCGAGCGGGCGGCTGAATTGGACAGAGATTCGCGACTTCGCCTATCTCGGCATCCACGACATGACCGTCGTGGGCAAAGCGCTCACGCAGGCTTTCTACGGCAAGGCGCCGCGCTACGCTTATTTTGTCGGCGGCTCGACCGGCGGGCGCCAGGGCCTGATGGAAGCCCAGCGTTTCCCGGATGACTACGATGGAATTTTCTGCGGTTACCCCGCGGTCTATTGGGGTCAGATCGTTTCACTCGGGATGTGGAGCCAGGTGATCATGGCGGAAGCGAAAAATGTGGTGTCGAAAGCCAAGCTCGAGGCCGTGACCGCCGCTGCGGTCGCCGCGTGCGACGGCGCCGACGGCGTGGTGGATGGCGTGATCGATGATCCCATCCACTGCACTTGGGATCCGAAGGCCTTCGTCGGCACAAAAGTCGGCGACGAGGTTTTTACCGAGAGCGACGCCCACGTCGTTCGCCAGCTGTGGAACGGGGTCCAGGACCACGACGGAATCCCGCTCTGGTATGGCACCGTGCGGGGCGCGAACCTGTTTGCGCTCGCGGGCTCCGAGGGCACGCCACTCGTCGGCAAGCCGTTCAATGTGTCGCACGATTGGGTAAAATTCTTCCTCGCGCAGAACCCCAAATGGGATTGGACGACATTGACGCACGACGAGCTGGAGCTGTTCAGCCGCCAGTCGGTCGAACAATTCGGTCCCACGTTCAGCGCCGACAGCCCCGATCTGCAGCGTTTTCGCGACCACGGCGGAAAAATGCTCATGCTGCATGGCCTCGCCGATCAACTCATCCCGCCGCAGGGCTCGATTAAATACTATGAGAGTGTGCAGCGCACCATGGGTGGCGCCGCGCGCACGGCAGACTTTGTGCGGCTGTTTCTCGCGCCGGGCATCGATCATGGCCTGCGCGGCGCCGGACCAAGTCCTGTCGGCCAGCTGGCAGCGTTGCTGGCGTGGGTGGAGGAAGCCAAGGCGCCGGACCAGCTCCTTGCCGAATCGCGTGACAAGGCCGGCAAGCTGCTCCGTTCGCGTCCTTTGTTTCCTTATCCGCAGTTCGCGAAATACTCCGGCCAAGGTAGCACGGACGACGCGGCCAACTTCGTCGCGATGTCGCCGAAGTGATTTTCCACCGACCATGAAATCCCTCCTACTCATTCGCGGCCTCCTGTTGCTCAGTCTTGCGTCGTCGCTGTGCGCCGCGCCGGAAAAAATCAAAGTCCTGATCGTCGACGGGCAGAACAACCACGCTTGGCGCGATACCACGCCAGTGTTGAAACGCATGCTGGAGAACGCCGGTATTTTCACAGTCGAGGTCTCGACCGCTCCGACGCGCCCGCTGCCGCCCGGCCTGCCGAAGAACGCCACGCCCGCGCAGACGGCAACCTACGCGGAAAAGATGAACGTGTTCGCCCCGATCGGGGCTGAGTTTGCGGCGCACGCGGCGGAGCGCTGGGCCGCGTGGCGACCAAACTTCCAGAATTACGCCGTCGTGGTCTCGAACTACAATGGCGACGACTGGCCCGTGGAGGTGCGCACGGCCTTCGTCGCGTTCGTGAAGAACGGCGGCGGCTTCGTCTCCTACCACGCCGCGAACAACTCCTTCCCGAGCTGGCGCGAATACAATGACATGATCGGCCTCGGCGGCTGGGGCGATCGCAACGAAAAATCCGGCCCGTATCTCCGCCTCCGCAACGGCGCGTGGACCAAAGACCCTGCTCCGGGCGCCGCCGGCGGCCACGGTGCCCAACACGAATTTTTGATGGAAGCGCGCACGCCCACCCACCCCATCATGGCGGGCTTGCCGGAAAAATGGATGCACGCGAAGGACGAACTCTATCACGGCCTGCGCGGCCCCGCGGAGCATCTGACGGTGCTCGCCTCCTCGCTTTCGGATCGCACGAACGAGAACGAGCCACTGCTCATGACGATCAGCTACGGCTCCGGCCGAGTCTTTCACACGGCCCTCGGTCATTCGGTGGAGACGCTGCAAGGCCTCGGGTTTCAAATCACGTTTATGCGTGGCGTGGAATGGGCGGCGACGGGACATGTTACGTTGGCGGCGCCGAAACCCGGCGAGCTGACCGTCGATCACGCCGCGCTGCGGCCCGTGAGCCCACCCTGAACGAGTGAACGCGAAGTTTGTCGGCGGCGCCGCGGAATGAAACCATTCGCGCGACGGTTCGTCCCGCGCATGATCGCGCTTCTCAACCCCTGATAAATCCCCCAACGTTTCGCTCCATGAACCTTCGCCCCACGGTCAGCCCGCTCCTGCTTGCCCTTTGCCTTGCGCTGCCGGCCTTCGCCGCCGACGCCGCGCCCAAACTCGTCCCGATCTTCAACGGCAAGGATCTGACCGGCTGGCAGGACGCCACCAACAACAAATTCTGGCACGTGGAGAACGGCATCCTCGTCGGCGAAAGCGATGAGGCGATGAAGGGGAACTACCTTTTGACCGAGAAGCCCTACGGGGACTTCGTGATCGAGTTCGATGTGCGCTGGAAGAGCGGCCCGCTTCCCCGGGGTCTCGACACGGGCCTCGACATGCGGAAACCGAGAATCCAACTGCAACTCGGCGTCTCCGGCAGCCTGCTGGTGGACATGACGGGCTCGTTCTACATCGGGGGCAAACCGGCTTACCCCGAGGAAGGTCAGGCGAAAGACTTCAAGAAGTTGATGAAGCCCGAGGGCGAATGGAACACGTTCCGCATCCAGGCCAAGGGTGACACCTTCTCCTGCTGGATCAACGGCACCAAAGCGTCGCACTACACCAACGCCAAGTTTTCCGGCGCGGCTCCCCTCGGCCTGCAAATCCACCCCGGCGTGAAAATGAAAGTGGAATTCCGCAACATCCGCCTCGCCGAGCTTCCCTGATCTCCCCTTCTCGCCCCGACACCCTCCTTCCTGACAAAATTTTTCGATGAAAAAACTTCTCGCCCTCCTCTCCCTCGGCTTCGCCCTCTTGCCGTCGCTCCGCGCCGGCAACGTGCAACTCGGCCTCCAAACATGGACGTGCAACAAGATGACCTTCGATCAGGTCGTCGACTTCGCGATCGCGCACCACATCACCCAAATCGAATTTATTGCCGCGCAGTTCGATCCCAAGGGCACGAAGGAAGAAACCCTGCGGAAGAAGGCCATCCTCGATGCGAAGGGGCTCACCTGCTACTCCTTTGGCGTCAACGGCACCTCGATGAACAAGGAGGAAAACCGCAAGCTCTTCGAATTCGCCAAGCTCGTGGGCGCGAAAGTCATCGCCGTCGAGCCGAAGAACATGGCCGAGTGGGACAACCTTGAAGAGCTCGTGAAGGAATACGACGTCAAGCTCGCGATCCACAATCACGGCAAGGGCTCGCCTTACGGCGATCCCGCGACGGTCAAGGGCGTCTTCGCCAAGCGCGACAAGCGCATCGGCGCATGCTTCGACGTGGGTTGGGTGACGGCCGCAGGCTTCGATGCCGCGAAGATTTTCCGCGAGTATGGCGACCGGGTCTACGACATGCATTTCAAGGACAAGAAAGTCGAGAAAGCCGCCGACGGCAAAGACGTTGTCCTCGACGTCGAAATCGGCACGGGTCAGGCCAACTACAAGGACCTCTTCGCCGAAATCAAAAAATCCAACTGGTCCGGTGTGATGGCGATCGAAACCGACAACAAGGCCTTCCAAGCCGATCCCAACCAGCTGGTCGATGGCGCCCAGAAGTTTTTTGCCTCGATGATGGGCACAGCCGGCAAGTAAGCCGGCCGCCAGCGTCCGGCGCGTGGCAGCGCGCGCCGCCGAGTCCACGGTGCGGCCGGGGCTTGCCCGCACCGCGGGGATCGTCAGCCCTCGACGATATTTTCGAAACGCGTCCAGCAGATCGCGCGACGCAGGAGTTCGGTGCCGTTCTTGAGGCCCAGCGTGAACAATCTCGTCAACCCTCCCGCGCGCAATCGACGTCGCGCGGCGCTGCACGGCGAAATGCAGCGCATCCGCGGCACCGGCTTCATGCCTGAACCGATGATGGTCACCCTCGCCGCCGCTCCATAAGGCCTGCACCTAACCGCGAGTCCGCTCCTTCCTTCAACGGCTGGACCGGAACGACGTTTGCTGTTCGGCGGTCCGGGCGGGAAACGAACCCATTCTCGCCGCCATGCCTTTTCCCCTCAGTCCACTCGCGATTCCGGACATCCTAGAACTCGACCTCCGCGCGTCCACCGCCGTCGAGGCCGTGTCAGAACTTCACGCGGCCTTGCGGGGCAAGGCGACCATCGTGAATCACGATCTGTTGCAGCGTGATCTGCAGGCCTGGCTCGGTTTGGGTTCTCTCTGTCTCAGCCCTGAAATCGCGCTGCCCCACACCCGGACGGCGGCCGTGAACGGATTCGTCTTTGCGGTGGGCCGCTCGACGGAGGGCGTCGCGTTTGACGTGCAACATCCTTCCGTCCGTCTCGTGTTTCTGGTCGCGGTGCCGCCCGCGGCCGTCACCGAATATTTGCGGTGGGTCGCGAATTTCAGCCGCACCCTGCGTAATCCACCGTTCCGGCAGGCGTTGCTCGACGCCGCAACGGATGATGACTTTCGAAGCATCTGGTCGCTCAGCTGCGAGCGCCTCGCTTCATAACTCCACGGCGGAAATCGACCGAACACGAGGGACCGCCGGTCGCTCTCGTCCGCCGCTGCTTTCGCAATGGCCCCGATTTCAGTGAAGGGCGGCCAGCCGATCGGGTTCGTCAGATCCCACGGATCGGTTTCGGGATCGTAGAGAAATTCATCCTCGGAGATGTCGGAGCCGGCGCTTTCTTCGCCAAATTACGGCCGCCCCCCGGAAGCCCGGGCGCCTAGCGCTCGGTTGGAGCCGTTTTTTTGGGCGCGACGCCGCCGGTCACCCGCACCGGCCAGTTTTTCTTCACGAGTTGCTTCAGCTCCGCGAGAACGGCGGTGGACTTCGGATCACGGGCGAGATTCGCGAGTTCGCGCGGGTCGTTGGTCTCGTCGTAGAGTTCCTC
>JBBRLB010000035.1:0-47599 GCA_038231575.1 Opitutales bacterium
CCCGAGGTTGCCGGGGCCGATTTGATGAGGTTGATCACCCCGCCGATGGCGCTGGCGCGAACGTGGGAGCTGCGTTGCGCGAGCCAACCTCGGAAGTGCGACCGCGCTCCGAGTCGCGCTGAATCGAAGCTAACATGTAACGGCCCGGCCCCCTTTTCGAGGCCGCTCCGTGAGAAAATACCCCTAGACTACGGGACCGTCGGAGACGGGGTGAAGGTGCGAAACGTGTTCGGCAAGCCATTGGAGCACTGAAATATAAAGGAGGTCGCGACATCCCTGCAGCATCCGTGCGCCTACCGTGCGGCTACCGTGCGGCTACCGTGCGGCTTCCTACGATTTCGCGCGAACCCGTCGTTCGAGTGATTTAAGCAAAGGGAAACACCTCAGGCGCATCCAGCCGCTCAGCAGTCGCGAAGCCCGATCGCAATCGGATCGGAAGACCAGGGCTGCGGAGGCCATGCGAAAAATCGCATTGCCGGTGTCCGCACGCGACGCGTTTGTGCGTTGAGAAGGAGTCAGCCCGCTCCCGTCTCAATCGACTCACCCAAACCCGGCGTCAGCCTTTCGACTCTGTGCTTCCCCGGATACCCATAAGCGCAAAGACGCAAAAGTGCGAAGGCCGGAGCGAAGCAATTCCTTGGGATCGAACTTAGCGCCTTCGCGTCTTTGCGCTTAATTCAGGAAGCTAGAAAGTGTCAGGCCGTTAAATGTTGGGCTCGAAGCCAGCCGAGCTGCTTGCGAAATACCACATCCTCGTCCAATCCGGACCGCGTGCCCGCGCCAGCGAACCCGATGCCTGAGAGCGTGCTGAAACGGCTGTCGCACCGACGCGGAAACGGTCACGAGTGACGAGTGATAGGTGATGAGGGCGGAGGCACAGCCTGCTTGGCCGCTCGTCACACGTCCCTTGTCACACGTCACACCGTTTTCTTCCCCTTCGCCTGCAATTGATGCAGCGCCTCCGCCGTCGTGATCGCATACGCGACGCGACGCTCGAGCGCATCCGGCTTGAGATCGCGCTTGATGATGAAATCCGCCGCGCCGCCCTCCATCGCCGCGAGATCTGTTTCTTCGCGCGTGTCGCCCGTGAGCAGGATGACGGGGGTGGGGCATTTCTGCGCCTTCGCCTCGCGCAATAATTCGAGGCCATCGCCCGTGCCCAGCCGGTAGTCGAGCAGGCACAGCGCATACGATCCCGTCAGCAACTGCTGCAACCCGCCCGCATAGTCCGCGACGTGCTCCAGGTCGTAACGGTCGCCCGAGAATTTCTCGACGAGCATGGTCATGAGCTGGGCGACGAGCGGATCGTCGTCGATGAGCAGGAGTTTTTTGGCAGGAGGCACGGGAAAGGGCGGTGCAGGGGATTAAGCGCGCGCCGTCGGGGCGTGCAAGTCCTCGCTCGCGCCCGCGGCTATTTCGCCGCATGCCGCCGCTGATGGTGCCGTAACACCCGCACCAGCGCTCGACGGTTCGCCGCATCGACGAAGGTCTGGGTGAGCGCGGCAAACGCCACGTTGCCCTCGAAGCCGCACACCGGACATTTCGCGATCGCGGTCGAGGATTCAGCCCACCGGACCCGGACGATGACGTCGCTCGCCTTCATCCCGCCGACTAGCTGCTCAATTTTGCGCCACAGCACTTCTTTCCAGCGGTGATGATCCCTCAGTAATCGACTGGGGAGATGTCTGGAGGTGGTTGACGCCGAATCGGTGTCGGCTTTCGCCCGACAACTCAGCGACGGAGCGACCCCGGTCACGCGCGCTGCGTGCGCGGTCGGGGTCGCGGACGATTTCACCGCATGGCGCTGAATGCACCTCGTAAATCTCGACCAGCGCGATGCCGGATTTGCCGCTCACGCTCGTGACGTCGCCGCGTTGATCCCCGTGAATTCTTCGCTGCGCGCAGAACGATGCCCGAAGCGGATCATTGGACTTTTTGACGCCCTCTTAGTGCCCGTCCCAGACGATCGCGTTGAGCACCATCTGCGCGATGTTGGGATTCTCGTATTCCTCGGCGAAGTGGCCGGGCTGCAAATAAACGATCCGGCCCGCGCCCGCGGGTTTCGTCCAGCCCGCGCGGTCCTGCTCGAAGTGTGCTTGGTTGCGTGGATCGGTGTAGCTGAAGCCGAACAGCACCGTCTTCTCGCGGCCGTCGGTCCACTTCACGTTCACATAAGCCTCCGCTTTCGGCAGCGCGATCGCGGGATAATCGCGCGCGATGTCGAGCGTGTCGGACGATTGATAATGCGCGGTGGCGCTCCACGTCACGTCATGCGACACGATGAAGTGCGTGGGGTTGAGATTGACCAGCGTCTGCTGGATGCCGGGTTCGCCTTTGCCGCCGGTATACCAGCCGTAGCCGGCGCCGGGCACCTTGGGTTGGGGCGAGGACTTCGGCTCCTCGAGTCGCAAGCCCATGAAGTCGAAATAATACTTATTCTCCGCTTTGCCGCTGGAAACCATGTGGTGCAGCGCCACGAAGCGTCCGCCTTTTTTCGTGTAATCGATGATCGCGACCTCGGTGGGCTCGAGGAGCTTGCCGTGCACGTAGCCGAGCACCGCTCGAAATCCACTCCACTCCGCCGGCGGCGGCAGATGCGCCTGATCCACGACGAGCGTCTCGAAGTGGCCGTGCTCTTTGAGATACGCGACCAACGGCTCCGCGACCGTGGCGTTGTCGTGCACCAGCAGCAGGCGCTGGCTCGACGACGGGTTTTGCGCCACCAGCCGGCCGAGGCCCCCGAGTATCAGCGCGGCGACGAACCCGAACGACGCGCCACGAAAAGACCGGGGGAGCAGGGGCATTTTCATAGGGTGAGCGAAGCGTGCAATGTTCCGCCGTTGCCTCAAGCCCGGTGTTGCGCTGTCGTCGGCGCGAGCTGCACCCACGAGTGTGCCTCGCCCCATGAAAAAAATCGTGCTCCTCGTTTCGATCGTTGCCGGCCTGCTCGGTGGCCTGTCCGCGGCCGAGTCCGCGTTGAACACGCTGAGCAACGCGGAAAAGAAGGCTGGCTGGAAACTGCTCTTCGACGGATCGTCGTTCACCGGCTGGCACGCCTACGGGAAGGCGGCGTTTCCCGATCGCGGCTGGAGTGTCGAGGAGGGCTGCATCAAGAACGCCAAGAACAACGGCCGCCCGGGGAGCGGTGGTGGCGACATCGTCACGACTGAGTTGTTCACGGATTTTGAATTTCGCTTCGAGTGGAAGATCGCGTCCGCAGGCAACAGCGGGATCAAATATTTTATCAAGGAACGCACGGGCGCGCTCGGCGCGAAAATGTATGAGGGCGACGACGGCCGCAGCGCGGTCGGGCACGAATTTCAATTGCTCGACGACGACCAGAATCCCGACGGCGTGCAGAACGGCCCGACGCACCAGAGCGGCGCCCTCTATGCGCTCCTCCCGCCGAACAGCGCCAAGCGGCTCAAGCCCGTCGGCGAGTTCAACGAGTCGCGGCTCATCGTGCATGGGAAGCACGTCGAGCACTGGCTGAACGGCGCGAAGATCGTCGACTACGAATTGGAGAGCCCGGCGCTGGCCGCGACGATTGCGCAGAGCAAATACCGCACCGTGCCGGGGTTCGGCACGAAGTTCGCGACGCCGCTCCTCCTCCAGGATCACGGCGACGAGGTCTGGCTGCGCAACCTGAAGATCCGTTCGCTGGCCGTCGCGGCAAAGTAATCGGTCACCATTGGAAACGGGGCGGAGACGATACTCCCCTTGACATTCGATGGGTAATGCGATTCCCATCGGATGTCGAGGGAAGCACCTCGTTTACTCCCATGGCCAAACACGATCTGCGGACCGATCTACTCCAAGGCACGCTCGACATGCTCATCCTGCGGGTGCTGAACCGCGGTGAGATGCACGGCTGGGGCATTGCTGATCGCATCGAGCAGCTCTCGAAGAGTGTGCTGAGCGTCGGCGAGGGTTCGCTCTATCCCGCGCTCTATCGTTTGCAGGATCAGGGCTGGATCGAGTCGGAGTGGGGCACCTCCGACAATAACCGGAAGGCAAAATTCTACCGCCTCACTAAAACGGGAAAAAAACAGCTCGAGGTCGAGGAGGAGACGTGGGACCGGCTGACCGTCGCGATCGCGGAGATCATGAAATCGGCGTGAGGCAGTTCTGACCGATCTTTCTCTTTCCTCTTTCTCTTAATCTTTCTCCTCCGAAAAACCGAAGCGACGAAGCGAGGGCGAACCAATCTCTGACGAACGAGAAAGATAAAGAGGAAAGAGAAAGAGTCCTGCTCATGAAACTGCTCCGAAAAATACGCGCTCTGTTCCGCAGAGAGAAACTTGACGCCGAGATGACCGAGGAGATGCGGCTGCACCTCGAGCAGCGCACGCGGGAGAATATCGCGAGTGGCCTGTCGCCGGAAGAAGCACGCTACACGGCACTGCGGAAATTCGGCGGCGTCGAGCAGGCGAAGGAAATTGCGCGCGATCAACGGGGTTGGCGGTGGATGGATGAGACGGTGGACGATCTGCGCTTTGGGGTGCGGATGCTTTGGAAAACGCCGGGCTTCACCATCGCGGCAGTGTTGACGCTGGCGCTCGGGATCGGCGTGAACGCGGCGCTGTTCGCGGTCTACGACATCGCGACGCTGCGGCCGTTGCCGAGCCGGGAGCCGGACGAACTGGTGGATATCCGCGGGACGAGCGGAGTCGATACGCGGTTTTCCTATCCCGACTATCTCGATTACTGCGCTGGCACGCAGGCCTTCTCCGACATCGCCGCGATGGGGTCGGTTCTGGTCGGTTTGCCCGGCGAGGTTTCGTCCGACCCGGATTCCCCGCTGGAAGCGCGGCCGGGTCTCGTGGAGTTGCAGACGGTTTCGGGAAATTATTTCTCCACGCTCGGGGCGGAGATCGCGCTCGGGCGTGATTTCCTGCCGGAGGAAGCGGGCGCGCAGGCCGGCCTGCCGGTTATCGTGGTGAGCCACCTGTTCTGGCAAACCCACTTGCACGGCGATCCTCACGTGCTGGGCAAAACGCTGACGAGCGAGGACCGTCGCGGCCGGGGCCGCATGGTCTACACGATCATCGGCGTGACCGCGCCGGATTTTGTCGGGCAGCGCCCGGTGCCGCCGGCCGGCTGGATTCCGCTGACGGCGATTCCCGGGGCGATCCCCGACCGGACGCGGCCCTTCCTGTCGCTGATCGGTCGCATGAAGGCCGGCATCTCTCCGCGGCAAGCCTCGGCGGACCTCAGCGTCATCGCGCAACGTCTCGGTCAGCTTTACCCTCAGGACAAGCTTAACTCTCAGGGGCCGCGGGCGGCGTGGATTCAGATTAGGCCCGGCATGCGGCTGACCGACATCAACCGGAACGCACCACAGTTCGCGCTGGCCATGTCGCCGGTGCTGCTGGGTTTCACGCTCGTGTTGGTGATCGCGTGCCTGAATGTCGCGAACCTCCTCCTCGCGCGCGGGCTCGCCCGGCAGCACGAGATCGGCGTGCGGCTGGTGCTCGGCGCCGGACGCGGCCGGCTCGTGCGGCAGCTCTTCGCGGAAAATTTCCTGTTATGCCTGCTCGGTGCGGGCGCCGCGTTGTTATTCGCCGTCTGGGCGGTGCAGGCTTTGAAACCGGTCGCGATGTCGATGCTCGCGGGCGAGATCGAGACGCGAAACGCCCTGGCGGTGATCGATGTCACCCTTGATCGGCGCATCATCGGGTTCGGGGCGCTGCTCGCGGCGATCGCGGGTCTGGCGGCGGGGCTGATGCCAGCATTGCATTCGGTGCGGCGGGACGGGATTTTTGCGCTCAAGGGCGATGGCTCAGCGTTCGGGCGGAAGCTGACGTCGTCGCGGCTGCGCGGCCTGCTGCTCATCGGCCAGGTCGCCGTTTGCCTGACGATGCTGGCGGTCTCCGGCATCATGACCGGAAAATTTTTGCAATTCCGGCGCGGCGAAGCGGGATTTTCCACGGACCGGGTTTTCCAAGTGGCGCCCGCGCTTGTGGGTAGCGCCGGGACGGCCTGGTCAAGCGACCTCATCGGCGCGATGGAGACCCTGCGCACGCTGACCGGAGTGGAGTCGGCCTCGTTGATCGCGACGACGCCGTTGCGCAAACCGGGCGGAAATGTCAGCTCGACGCTCGTGAAAGTCGCCGGGGGCGATCCGGACAAAATCGGCTTCAACCGAATTTCGGCGGGATTCTTCGAGACCTTCGGCGTTCCGTTGCGGCGAGGACGAGGCTTTACCCCGCGCGAGATTTCGGTCAGTGCTGCCGTCGTAGTCGTGAGCGAATCCGCGGCGCAGCGGCTGTGGCCGGGCCGCGAGGCGGTCGGCCAGTTTCTCTCAGTCGACGCCTCGACGCTGGATCGGCAATCCGGCCAGACCCAGGCGAAGCCCAATCAGATTTACCGCGACTACGAGGTGATCGGGGTGGTGCGCGACATCAAGAGCAACTGGGACAGTAATGAACTGCAGCCGTTGTTGTGGTTTCCCGTGCAGGCAAAGGACACTACCGGGAGCATCTTTGTGCGGCTGCACGTGGATTCGACTGCCGCCATGCGGGCCATCGAACGCGCGGCGGTGGAGGCTGGCCTGCCGGTGAGATTCCAAGAAAGGCTGGCGGCGATCGTGGATCGTGGGCTGACGCCGTTCCGGTTATTTGCAGGACTCAGCGCGGCGCTGAGCGGTTTGGCGCTGGTGTTGGCCACGGTCGGACTTTACGGCGTGATGTCGTTTGGCGTGAACCAGCGGGTGAGGGAAATCGGCGTGCGGATTGCGCTGGGAGCGACAACGGCACGGGTGACCGGGCTGTTCGTGCGGCAAGGCATGCAACTCGTCGCGTGGGGCACCGTGTTCGGGCTGGCGGGTGGCGCGGCGTTCGCGGCGCTGATCACGAAGGCGGTGCCCGGTGCGCGGTTTGTCAGCGACCTGACGTTTTGCGTCGAGGTCTTCGCGGTGGTGACGGCGTTCGTAGCCAGCGTGGCGCTGGTCGCGTGCTGGCTGCCGGCGCGGCGCGCGGCGAAAGTTGATCCGATGGTGGCGCTGCGGGCGGAGTGAAGCGATCCGCGCTCTTTCTCTTTCCTCTTTATCCTGATCTTTCTCCGCCGAAAAGCCGAAGCGACGAAGCGAGGGCGAACCAATCCCTGACGAAAGAGAAAGAGAAAGAGAAAGAGAAAGAGAAAGAGTCCTGCTCATGAAACTGCTCCGAAAAATCCGCGCTCTGTTTCGCAGAGAGAAACTTGACGCCGAGATGGCCGAGGAGATGCGGCTGCATCTCGAACGGCGCGTGGAGGAGAATGTCGTGAACGGCATGTTGCCCGAGGATGCGCGCTACGCGGCGCTGCGGAAATTCGGCGGCGTCGAGCAGGCGAAGGAGCTCGCGCGCGATGCGCGCGGTTGGCGCTGGCTCGATGATCTTGGGCGGGATTTTCGGTTTGGGCTTCGGATGCTCGCGAAGGCGCCGGTGATGTCGGCGGTGATTGTGTTGTCGCTCGCGATCGGGCTCGGAGCGAATACCGCGGTCTTTAGTTGGATTCGCACGGTGGCGCTCGAACCGTTGTCGGGTGTGCGGGAGGGTTCGAGGCTCGTCCTGCTCGAGCAGCGTTCGAGTTCAGGGGTCATTGCGTTTGCGTCGCCCGCGGAGTGGCGGGACCTGCGCACGCAGACCACGGCCTTCGAAAATATTTTAGCGCAGAACATCACCACCTTCAATTTTGCCGGGAAATCGCAGGACGTCCGGGTCTGGGGGGAAGTGGTGTCGGCGAATTTCTTCGCGACGTTGGGCGTGCTGCCGGCGGCGGGTCGGTTGCTCCGGCCGGAGGATGACATCCCCGGCCAGCCGGCAGTGGTCGTGATTTCCCATCCGTTCTGGCAGACGCAATTCGGCGGACGCATGGACGCGATCGGTCAGGCCGTGCGGTTGGGTGACAAGAGCTACACGATCGTCGGCGTGGCGGCGGCCGATTTTCAGGGCGCGGTGCCGGCGCTCGCCTTCAACGTGTGGGTCCCGCAAGGCACGATGTGGGACCCGGAAGATCGGTCGCACCGCGTTTTTCAATTGATGGGGCGGCTGCGGGACGGCGTGGCGCTGCGGCAGGCCAACGCCGACGTGGCGCTGGTGTTCGGGCGGCTGGAGAAAACTTATCCCGACACCAACCGCGGCGTCGCGGCCGACGTGATTCCCAACTGGCGTTCGCGCATCGGCTCGCAGGCGATCATCGTGCCGACGCTGGCGACGCTGCAGACCGTCACGATCCTGCTGCTGCTGGTCGTGTGCACCAACACCGCGAACCTGCTGCTCGCGCAGGCGACGACGCGCAGCAAGGAGATCGCGATTCGCCTTGCGCTCGGAGCGGGCCGCGCCCGGGTGGTGCGTCAGCTCCTGAGTGAAAGCCTCCTGCTCGCGCTGCTCGGCGCCGGGCTCGGCACGGTGCTCGCGTTTTGGGGACTGGACCTGATCAACCACCAGATTCCGCAACCGACCAGCCTGCCGGTGTCGGTCGCCGCGCACCTCGACCGCTCGAATCTCGCGTTCTCGATCGGGCTCGCGATGGCGTGTGCGGTGATCTTTGGACTCGCCCCGGCGTTGCAGACGACGCGGGGCGATTTGGGGATCGCGTTGAAAGTTGGCGGGCGCACGTCGGGCGGCGGCGGCCGCCGGCGTTTTCAGGAAGTGCTCGTCGGAGCCGAGATCGCGCTGACGCTGGTGGTCGTCATCCTCGCGGGCTTGTTTGTGAAAAGTTTCGAGCACGCGCGGCGGGTCGATCCGGGCTTCGAGCCGAAGCATGTGCTGCTCGGCTCGTTCGATCTGGGCACGAGCGGTTACACTGAAGATCGCGCGCGGGCGTTTCCGGCGACGTTGCTCGCGCGCGTGAAGGAACTGCCGGGCGTCGAATCCGCGGCGGTCGCGACGTGGGTGCCGCTGGATCTTGTGCCGATGCTGCCGACGGAATTCACGCTCGAAGGCCGGTCGCGCGCGGGTCAGGCGGCGGACCAGACGCTCTGGTATGAAACGACGCGCGATTGTTGCGAGACGTTGCAAATCGGGCTGATCGAGGGTCGCGATTTTTCGGAGACAACGGAAAAGTCCGCCGAGCCCGAGGCGGTGATCAACGAGGAATTTGCGCGCCGCTATCTCGCGCCCGGCCAGACGGCGCTCGGCCGCAAGGTCACGCTGGGCCGGAGCGTTTTTCGCATCGTCGGCGTGGTGCGCGGAGGAAAATACAGCGCGATCAACGAAACGCCGCAGCCGCTCGTTTACCTGCCGTTCAGCGGACACTGGCGCCGCGTGACGCTGTTCGTGCGCACGAAAGCGGAGCCGACCGTGGCCTTCGCCGCCGTGAAGCAGGCGCTGCACGAGCTCGATCCCGGGCTGCCATTTCTCGACAATCGCACGATGGTGCAGCACCTCGCCAACGCGATGGTGCTGCAAGTGATCCCCGCGAAGATCCTCGCGGTGATTGGACCGCTGGCGTTGGCGCTCGCGGCGATGGGGCTCTACAGTGTGCTGGCGTATGCCGTCGCGCAACGCACGCACGAGATCGGCGTGCGCATGACCCTCGGAGCGACAACGCGCAGCGTGATGCTGCTTATCCTGCGGCAAGGCATGAACGCGGTTGTCATTGGCCTCGTCGTCGGTTTGGGCGCGGCGTATTTCGTGAGCGTGCGGCTCGCGAGCCAGCTGGTAAACGTGCCGGCGGGCGACGTGACGCTGTTCACAACGCTGCCCGTGCTGCTCGCGGCCGTGGCGTTCTTCGCCTGCTGGCTGCCCGCGCGCCGCGCGGCGAAAGTTGATCCGATGGTGGCGCTGCGGTGTGAATGACGCGTGCTCGCTTGGCTCAATTCAGGGGCGTTTGTGAAAAACGCGGCCATGCGCCAGATCCAGCGCGAGTTGCGTGGAGTAGGGTGTCGGAAAACTTGAATGCGCGGGGCGCGCCCACATCGTCGCGACGTTCTTTGGATTTACACGCCTAAGCCGCCATCGCTTCCTCGGTGGCCGGCACGGGGGAACCAATTTCCGCGAGATGAAAGTCTGGCGGATGGGGCGCACGGTCGCAGGTAACTGCGGCCAAGGTCACTTCCTAGGACCAAGCCCGTCAGCTAACCTCGTCGGCAATGGGAAGGGTGATCCAATGCGCGTCCGCTCGGGCGGGCGCGTCACGGTCGCTCCAACACAGCCGCATTGTGCCCGCACGCGACGAACTGTCGTGCGGCGCCATGCATTTCGGAGACATCCCCATGACCGCCACATTCGCTTCCACTCTCGCCTCCGCGGGCACGCTCGGCGCGCTCGCGCTTCTCCTCGCCGCGAGCCTCGTGTTCAAGGGGCTCGCGCTTCAGCCGCGCTCGTTTGCATCGCGTCTCGTGCTCGGCGGCGTGTCGCTCGCCCTGGCCGTCGTGGCCTTCGTCGCCGCGGGCGGCTGGTTCGAGCGCGCAACGTTGTTTGGCTTCGCGTTGGTGTTTTCGCCGCTGCTGCTGGGCCTCGTCGTGATTCGCGAGAACCAGGTCGGCGTCGTGATCAAGAAGTTCGCGGCGACGTCGCTGCCGGCCGGCCAGTTCATCGCGCTTCACGGCGAGGCTGGATATCAGGCCGACACGCTGCCGCCGGGCGTGCACTTTGGTTACGGCTTCTGGCAGTTCCGGATCGCGAAAGTGCCCGTGGCCGTCGTGCCGCCAGGCGAGATCGCGTGCATCGTCGCGGCGGCGGGCGCGCCGATTCCCGCGGAGCGGTTGCTCGCGCAGGTGGTCGACTGCGATAATTTTCAAAACGCGCGGGCGTTTCTCACCGGCGGTGGCGAGAAGGGCCGGCAGCTCGGCATTCTCACCGCCGGCACCTATCGCATCAACCCGGCGCTGTTCACCGTCATCATCGCGGAGATCGCCCGCGAGCACGGCATGGCGGCCGAGCAACTGCTCGTCACGCGCATCGCGCCGGACATGGTCGGCATCGTCACCGCGCTCGACGGCCGGCCGATCGAAGGGGGCGACATCGCGGGCGGGTTGATCCGCGACCACGATAATTTCCAAAACGCGCAGGCCTTCCTCGCGAGTGGCGGACGCCGTGGCTTGCAGGAACAGGTGCTGCTCAGTGGCGCGTGGAATCTCAATCCGTGGTTCGTCGCGGTCGAGCAGGTGCCGATGCTGAACATTCCCATCGGCTCTGTTGGCGTCGTGATTTCGTTTGTCGGCCTTGCGCACGAGGACGTGAGCGGCCTGGCGTTCAAGCACGGCGACCTTGTCAACGTCGGACACAAGGGCGTGTGGGTTTCGCCGCTCTATCCGGGCAAGCATCCCGTTAACACGCGCGTGATGCGCGTCGAGCTCGTGCCGACGACGAACATCGTCCTCAACTGGGCGAACCGCACCGAGGCGCACCACTTCGACGACAAGCTCTCCTCGATCACGGTGCGCTCGAAGGACGGCTTCGCGTTCAACCTCGACGTCGCGCAGATCATCCACGTCGGTGCGCTCGATGCGCCGAAGGTGATTTCGCGGCTCGGCTCGATGCAGAATCTCGTCGACCACGCGCTCCAGCCGATCGTCGGAAACTATTTCCGCAACTCGGCCCAGCATCACACGGTGTTGGATTTTCTCAACGCGCGCAGCGATCGCCAGGTCGAAGCCGCCGCGCACATCCGCACCGCGCTCGCTGCCTACGACGTGCAGGCGATCGACACGCTGATCGGCGACATCACGCCGCCGGGCGAGCTGATGAAGACCCAGACGGATCGCAAAATCGCCGAGGAGGAAAGGAAAACCTACGAGATTCAGGAAGCCGCGCAGCGGCAGCGGCAGGAGCTGGTGAAGGCCACCGCCCTCGCCAACATCCAGCAGCAGATGGTTGACGCCGATCAGGGCGTGCGCATCGCTGATCTCCACGCGCAATCCGCGATCAAAAAGGCGAGCGGCGAAGCGGAATCAACCAAGCTCCGCGCCGTCGGCGAGGCCGACGCGATTCGCGCGACCGGCAATGCGAAGGCCGAGGCCTATCGCGCCGGCGTCGAAGCGCTCGGCGCGCCGAACTACACGTTGATGCAGCTCACGCAGACGCTCGCGGACAAAAACATCCGCATCGTGCCCGACGTGTCCGTCACGGGCGCCCAGGGTGGCACTGGCCTGCTCGATTCGATGCTCGCGCTCGTCGCCCGCGAAAAAAACGACAAGCGCGCCGCGTAATCCAGCAGGTGGGGACGGCTCTCCGAGCCGTCCTGAGTTTCCGGCCGCAATCACACGTTCGAACTCAAATCACGGATCAACTCAGGCCCGCCCGGAGAGCGAGCCCCACCTTTTCCCTTATGAACCTTCGCTCCTGCCGGCGCCGCGTGGCGCTCATGACCGCGTTGCTGGTTTTCGCGATCGGCGCCGCGCTGGTGGGGCGGCGGCTGAACGCCGACGCGCCCGTAGCGACAAATTCTTCCACTCCGATCGTCTTCCTGCCGTTTGTCGCGCTACCCCTCGTGCATGCGCTGCTCTCACCATGACCAATATCCTCCGCTCCCTTTTTGTCGGCCGCGCCCGCTCGCTGAGCGAGCCAGGCCTCTTCCACAAGGTTTCGCTCATCGCGGTCTTCGCGTGGGTGGGCCTCGGTGCGGATGGACTTTCATCGTCGTGCTACGGCCCGGAGGAAACCTTCAAGGCCCTCGGCGCGAATCCGCACCTCGCGGTCTTCGTCGCGCTCGCCTCCGTCGTGACCATTGTCGCGATCTGCGCGAGTTACTCGCAGATCATCGCGCTGTTTCCGACGGGCGGGGGCGGCTATCTTGTCGCGAGCAAGTTGCTCTCGCCCGCGGCCGGCGTGGTGTCGGGCAGTGCGCTGCTCATCGACTACGTGCTCACCATCACGATCTCGGTGGCGAGTGGCGCGGATGCGCTTTTCAGCCTGTTTCCGGCAGCGTGGCTCGAATGGAAACTTGCGTTTGCGTGCGCTGGCGTCGTCGGGCTTACGGTGCTCAATCTCCGCGGCGTCCGCGAATCGGTGCGGTTGTTCGTGCCGGTCTTCTTCCTTTTCGTCGGCACGCACGCGTTTGCGATCATCTACGCGATCGCCACGCACGCGAGTGGGCTCGGCGATGTCGCCTCCGCCACCGTGCATGAAGTCCACACGGTCTCCTCGCAGCTCGGCTGGTTCGGTCTGCTCGCGCTGTTGCTCAAGGCCTACAGCATGGGCGCCGGCACTTACACCGGCATCGAAGCCGTGAGCAACGGCCTGCCGATCCTTCGCGAGCCGCGCGTCCAGACCGGCCGCCGCACGATGATCTACATGGGTGCGTCACTCGCGATCACGGTCGCCGGCCTGCTCGCCGCCTACCTGCTGTTCCGCGTGGAGCAGGTCGACGGCAAGACGCTCAACGCCGTCCTCCTCGAGAAACTCACCGCCCCGTGGTCGTCGGCGACCGGCTCGTCGTTTGTCTGGGTGACGCTCGCGTCCGAGGCCGCGCTGCTCCTCATCGCCGCGCAAGCCGGCTTCCTCGACGGTCCGCGCGTGCTCGCCAACATGGCACTCGACCGCTGGTTCCCCACGCGCTTCGCCAATCTCTCCGACCGCTTCGTCACGCAGAACGGCATCCTGCTCATGGGTGGCGCCGCGCTCGCGATGATGGCCATCACGCGCGGCGCCGTCGCGACGCTGGTCGTGCTCTATTCGATCAACGTCTTCATCACGTTCACGCTCTCGCAACTCGGCATGGTGATCCACTGGTGGCGCGAACGCCGCACCGAGCGCGCGTGGGTCCGCAAGCTCGCGATCAACGGCTTCGGCCTCGCGCTCACGACGTTCATCCTCGTTTCGCTCACTGCTGTGAAATTTTTCGAGGGCGGCTGGGCCACGCTGCTTGTGACCGGCGTGCTCGTCGGCGCCGCGATCGCGACGAAGCGCCATTATCAGAATGTTTCCGCGCAACTGAAGCGGCTGGATGAACTCGTCGCAGGGGCGTCGCTGGCCGACGCCCGCAGGCGCCGACCAGCGACGCCCCTACAAGAAATCGATCCAAAGTCGCGCACCGCGATCCTCCTCGTCAACGGCTACAACGGCCTCGGCCTGCACACCGCGCTCCACGTGCCGCGGCTCTTCGGCGAGAGCTTCAAGAATTTCGCGTTCATCTCCGTCGGCGCCGTCGACGCTGGAAATTTCAAAGGCGCCGCCGACCTCGACGCCCTCCGCGCTCACACCGAAGCAGAAGCCGAGCGCTACGCCGCGTGGGCGCACGCGCACGGCTACGGCGCGACGACGTTCACGGCGCTTGGCCACGACGTGATGGGCGAAGTCATGCGCCTCGCCGCCGAAGCGAAGGAGAAATTTCCAAACTCCGTCTTCTTCGCCGGCCAGCTTGCGTTCGCGAAAGAGACGCGCCTCACCCGCCTCCTCCACAACCACACCGCCCTCGCGCTCCAACGCCGCTTCTGGATCGCGAATCTGCCGTTCGTGGTCCTGCCGATCCGTGTCGACGGCTAAACGTGAAACGCATCGCCGCCGCACCGTTCATTAGATTCTGCCAAACCGAACTGAACTACGGGAGATCGCGAAGGACGCAGAGAGAGCCTTGCGGAGCGTTGTGCTCTGCTTCCTCCGGTTGAAAAATCAATTTTTCACCGGGCAATTTGGACCGCTCATTTCGCCGCGGGTTTCTCCCGCGGATGCGCCGCGCGCCACGCCTGCGCGCGAGCGTTGGCTTCCGTTAGCCCAAGTGCATCGATGAACTTCACGAAGCGCGGGTCGGCGCGCACGGGATCGAGATTCGGCGCGAACAACCAATTGTTCACGAAAATTGAGCGCGTCTTCGCCGGATCGAGTTTCGTGAAGGCCTGCGCCGGCGGCTCCAACACGAACCAGTTGAGTGAGTCGCTAAACCCTTCTAATTCGGGAGCGGCCAGCAACGCCATGGCTTTTTCACGCTGTCCGGCCTGAGCCAAGACCATCGCTTTGGGGTATCGAGCGTCACCATCATTTTCCGGCCAGTCCCGCACGATCGCCAGACCCTCGTCGGTGCGTCCCATTGCGACGAGCAAGGCGCATCGCCGCCGCGCAGTTCGCTCTGATCAAACCACACCTCGACGCCCGTCCCGCGGAGCGCGTCGCAGATTTTTCGGGCCGCTTCGGCGTCTTGCGACGCGTAGCTCAGGAAAACGGCACGCGCAGCGGCGGGCGGCTGAGTCTCGGGCGTTGAGCTGGATATGGGGACGCGCGAGGTTGGTCGTGGCCTCCGGGTGAGACGAGAGGAAAGCGAAGGAGAGGTCACTCAAAGCCTTGGTGATGGATTTTTTGCTGCGTTTGGACGGCGGCGTCCGCTCTAATCGCCGTCTTGATCTTTTCGCTCTCAACGATTGTTTCGCTGCCGATGGCGATCGCCCAAGTGTCATTGATGGCTTCGGCGCCGTTTGCGCTGTTGTTGCTGTTGATCGCCGTGATGCCGCTCACGTCGCACGCGGGGAAGCGGGCGTGGGAAAAAAATTATCACCTCGTCGCCCTCACGCTCGCGGCCTCGATTGCGGGGTGGTATCTGACCGCGATTCCCGGAGGCCGCAGCGAGCTCGGCCACGCGCTGGAGGAATATTTTTCGTTCATCGCGCTGATCGGAGCACTGTTTGTCGTCTCGGGCGGCATCCATTTGAAAGTGAAAGGCGAGGCGACGCCCCTGGCCAACGTCGTGTTCCTCGCCATCGGCGCCGTGATGGCCAACGCCATCGGCACGACCGGTGCGTCGATGGTGCTGATCCGGCCGTGGATTCGGATGAACAAGATTCGGATCAGCGCCTATCACGTGGTGTTTTTCATTTTCGTCGTGTCGAACATCGGCGGCGCCCTCACGCCGATCGGCGATCCCCCGCTCTTTCTCGGTTATTTGCGTGGCATGCCGTTTTTCTGGCTGGTTGAGCACGTGATGGCGCAATGGCTCGCGACGCTCGCCGTGCTGCTCACGGTGTTTTATTTCCTCGACCAGCGCAGTTACCGGCGGCTGCCGGGCAAAATTCGTCACCAGGTTCAGCAGGCGGACACGTGGCGGTTCGACGGCGCGGTGAATGTGCTCTTTCTGATCGTGATCATCGGTGCGGTGTTTTTGCCGGGGAAGTTTTTCCTCCGCGAGCTGGTGATGGTGGGCGCGGGAGTGGCGAGCTGGTTCCTGACGCCAAAGCAGGTGCACGCGGAGAATCACTTTTCCTTCGGGCCGATTAAGGAGGTGGCGTGGCTCTTCCTCGGGATTTTCGTCACGATGATGCCGGCGCTCGACTACCTCGCGGTGCATGGCCGGGAGTTCGGGTTCACGAGTGCGCTGCATTACTATTTCGCGACCGGCGGCCTATCGGCGGTGCTGGATAACGCGCCGACCTACGCGAATTTCTTCCAGCTCGCGCAGACGACGGCCGGGGCACCTGACACGCTAGCTTTGCTCGCGTCTCACCCGCGTTACATTATCGGGGTGAGCATGGGCGCGGTATTTTTCGGCGCGATGACCTACATCGGCAATGGCCCGAACTTCATGGTGAAGGCCATCGCCCACGACAGCGGCGTGCACTGCCCGTCGTTTTTTGGCTACATCTTCCAATACAGCCTGCCGATTCTCCTGCCGATCCTCGCGATCAGCGGCTGGCTGTTTTTGTAATTCTGGCCGGCGGGACCGCCGTGCGCGCCGCGCGTGCGACGCGCCAGGGCCGCGGGCGAAGCGTCTGGCCCACGTTCGAGCTCACATCCGTTCGAGGACGAGCGACGGAAAAACGCCGAACACCACAATCAGCGCCGCGGCGGTGAGGAGCGCGAGCGCCGTCGTGACGGGAATCGCGATGCGTTGCACCGGCTCCGCGGGTTTCACGACCAGCGCCTGCTTCAAAATCAGCAGGTAATAATACAGCGCGACCGCGCTCATCGCGATCGCGAGTAGCGTGAGCCAGCCGGCTGGACCGTCGAGTCCGCCGAGTTGCAGCGCCGCCGCGAAGACCGCGAATTTGCCGAAGAAACCGGCGAGCGGCGGAATCCCCGCGAGCGACAGCACGAACACCGCGAGGCAGCCCGCGAGCAGCGGCGAGCGCCGGTGGAGTCCCGCGAGATCTGTGAGGCGCTGGCAGCCGCCCGGGTTCGCGCGGTCGACGACGCCAATTACGCCGAACGCCCCGACCGTCGCGAGGCCGTAGGTCGCCGCATAGAAAAAGAGCGGACGCGCCCCGCCCGCGCCCACCGCGATCACGCCGAGCAGCAACGCGCCGGCGTGCGCGATAGCGGAGTAGGCGAGGAGGCGGCGGACGTTGGATTGCGCGAGCGCGCCGAGATTGCCGAGCACCATCGAGACCCCCGAAATGATGGCGAGCACGGGCAGCCAGCCGGGCCTGCCGTCGGGCGTGGTGACGCTGCCGGCGGCGGCGCCGAGGCCGTTCCAAAGCAGGCGCGTAAACAGGACGAGCCCGGCGAGCTTCGAGGCCGACGCGATCAGTGCGGCCGAGGCCGGCGGTGCACCCTCGTAGACGTCGGGCGCCCACAGTTGGAACGGCGCAGCGGCGGCTTTGAAGCCGAACGCCACCAGAATCATCACGAGCGCGACGACGAGCAGCGGTGTCAGCCGTTGCACGCCGAGCTGGCGCGCGATCTCCGCCAGTTCGATCGAACCGGTCAGACCGTAGATCAGGCTGAAGCCGAAAAGGAGAAACGCCGCCGATACGCCGCCGAAGAGAAAATATTTCAGGGCGGCCTCGGATGACTCGGGCCGGGCTTTGTCGAAGCCCACCAGCACGTAGAGCGAGAGGCTCGCGAGCTCGAGGGCGAGAAACGCCACGAGCAATTGTTGCGCTGCCGCCATCAGAGTGAAGCCGATGGTCGCGAACAGAATGATCGCGACGTATTCCGCCGGATGCCGGAGCGTGCGGGCGCCGCGCGCCATGCCGAGAGTCAACAGCGCGAGCGTCAGCACGCCGAGCCGTGCCGCCCCGGCGAGTTTGTCCAGTTTCAGCACGCCGCCGAAGACGCTCCCGACGGGCCCGGCCGCCCAGACGTGCACCATCGCCGCGCCGATCGCGATCGCGCCGATCCACAGCGAGAGCCGGAGGCGTCCTTCGAGGGTGTGGCGTTTGGCGACGACGAGATCGAAGCCGATCGCGGCGAGCGCGCCAAAAATCAGGGAAGTCTCAGGGCGGAGGGCGCGGAAGAGTTGCAGGTAGTCGGGGCTCATCCGGAGCCTCCTTTCAGCGCGGCCTGGAAGAGCGGCGATTGCAGCGCCGGCGTGATCCAGTCGAGCAGCACGTCGGGCTGCAGACCAAGATAAACGGTCGCTGCGACGAGGATGAGCGCGCCCGCGCGTTCGGGTAAGGTGATCGGCGGCAGCGGATGTGCGGGAGGCGAAACAGCGCCGGACTTCGCGCCCTCCGTCGTGCCGAAGAACGAGACCTGCATCACGCGCAGCGTAAACGCGGCCGCTACGACCACGCCGCCAGCGGCGAACAGCGCCCATTTCGGCGACGTCTTCCACGTGCCGATCAATATTGTGAGTTCCGCGGGGAAACCGCTGAAGCCCGGCAGGCCCATCGAGGCGAGGCCGGCGAGCACGAAGGTCAGCGCCGCGAACGGCATCAGCCGGTGCAGGGGCATCGCGCGCAGGTCGCCGAGCTGACGCGTGTGCGTGCGCTCGTAGACCATCCGCCCGACGACGGCGAAGAGCAGGCCCGCGATCACGCCGTGGGAAAACATCTGGAGCACCGCGCCGCTGACGGCGGTGGGGTTGGCGGCGGCGAGGCCAAGCAGCACGAAACCCATGTGGCTCACGCTCGAGTAGCCGATGACGAATTTGAAATCCTGCTGCACGAGCGCGACGAGCCCCGCGTAAACGATCCCGATGATCGCGAGCCAGGCGATGAGCGGCTGCCAGAACATGAGGCCGACGGGAAAGAGCGGCATGGCCACGCGCAGGCAGCCGTAGGCGCCGAGTTTCATCACGACGCCCGCGAGCAGCATCGAGGCGGCGGTCGGCGCTGCGACGTGGCCGGTGGGCGCCCACGTGTGAAACGGAAACAGGCCCGCGAGCACGGCGAAGCCGAGGAAGACGAGGGCGAACATGCCGAGCTGCTCGTGGCGCGAGAAGTGCGTCGCGGCCTCCGCGAGATCCCCCAGCCCGAAGCTGTGCGCGCCACCAGCCGCGTAGGCCCAGAGCAGCCCGGCGAGGACGAGCGCGCTGCCCGCGAAGGAGTAGAGCACGAGCTTCATCGCGCCGTATTCGCGATGGGTGGAGCCCCAGTTCGCGATCAGGAAATATTTCGGCACGATCGCGATTTCGTAGAAGACGAAGAGCGTGAAGGCGTCCGCGCTGAGAAACACGCCGTAGACCCCTCCGATCAGCGTGAGATAGAGCGCAAAGAATTCCCCGGCGCGCTCCTCGATGTTCCAGGAAAACAAAATGCCCGCGACCGCCGCGAGGCCCGTGAGCACGATGAGCGTGAGGCTGATGCCGTCGGCCGCGAGATGGTAGCGGATGCCCATTTGGGGAATCCACGGCACGTCGATCAAGGTTTGGAGCCCCGGGCCGGGCACAAACTGGCTTGCGGCGTAAAGGGTGACGCCACAGCACGCGAGCGCCGCGAGCAGCGCGACCACGCGCGCCGTCGCCGCCGAGCGCAGCCCCGCCGCCAGCGCAAGCAACGCGCCGAGGAAGGAAAGGTAGATCGTGCAGGGCAGGGCGTTCATCTCGGAAGGAAGGGCCGCCACGAGGCGCAAAAATTATTTGTCCTGCGGGCAGGGAATTTCCGTGCGCCGATCGGCGCCGCGAGCGCGTCGTTCGCGGGACGGTCTTTTGCGCCTTTTGGTGGCCAGACGGTTTGGTCCGGCTTCATGGCAGCACGAGGTGACCGGCCCACGAGGTGACCAGCGGGTTGATGAGGCCGGCCAGCAGTTGCGGCCAGACGCCGAGGACAAACATCAGCACCACGAGCGGGATCAGCGGCGCGAGTTCGCGGCCGTTGAGATCGGGGAACTCACCGACTGCGACGCCGGCGCGCGGGCCGTGAAACACGCGCTGCCAGAACGTCAGCAGGAAAATCGCCGTCGCGAGCAGCCCGAGGCACGCGATCGTCGCAGTGGCGGGCGCAAGTCCGAACACGCCGCGGAAAATCAGAAACTCGCCCACGAAGCCGTTGAGGCCCGGCAGCCCGAGCGAGGAGAACAGCGCGATGCCGCACAGTCCGGCGAAGATCGGCGCGGTGGTGCGCACGCCGCCGAAATCGTGGAGGCCGCGTTTGCCGCCCGCGCGCGCCTCGAGCACGCCGACGCAGCAGAACAGCGCGGCGGCCGACAGGCCATGGTTGAACATTTGGAGAATTGTGCCGCTGAGCGCGGCGGTCGCGGCCTCGGTGGGCGCGCCGTCGCGGCCGGTGGCATAGGACACCGCGAAGAGCGCGAGCAGGCAGTAGCTGAGATGGTTCACCGACGAGTAGGCGACCATCCGCTTGAGGTCCGTCTGCTTCATCGCGGCATAGGCGCCGAGCACGACACCCGCGAGCGCGAGTGCGAGCAGCCATCCCGCGGTGGCGTGAAGTTGCGCCGGGAAAATTGGCCAGAGAATCCGGAGAAAACCGTAGACGCCCATCTTCGACATCACGCCGGTGAGAAACATCGACGCGCCGACCGGCGCCTCGGCGTAGGCCGGCGGCAGCCACGTGTGAAACGGCCAGAGTGGAACTTTCACCGCGAGTCCGAGTAGCACGCCGAGGAAAACCGCCTTCGGCCACAGGCCGCCGAGCGCGGTGAGGTTCGTCCCGATGACTCCGTCGGCCGCAAGTTGGGCGAGCTGCGTGAAGTCGAGCGTGCCCGTCGCAACATAGAGCGCCGCGAACCCAAGCAGCATGAACGCGCTGCCGCCGATCGTGTAGATCACGAACTGGTAGGCCGCGCGCGAGGCGCCCGGACCACCCCACAGTTTGATCAGGAAAAACGCCGGCACGAGGCTGAGTTCCCAGAACAGAAACCAGTGGAAGAAATCCAGCGCGAGAAACACCCCGAGCGCGGCGCCTTCGAGCAGCAGGAAGAGCGCGCCGAACAGCCGCGGCCGATGATCGATGCGCCACGACGCGAGCAGCGCCACCGGCGTGATGATGCCGGTCAGCAACACGAGCACGAGGCTCAGGCCGTCGAGGCCGAGGTGATAGTGAACGTTGAGCGTGTTGGTGATCCAGGGATGGTCTTCCACTAATTGGGGCGCCGTGCGCGCCGGATCGAACGAGCCAAGCGCGACGAGACCGAGCGCGAGGGGAGTGAGACTGAAGAGCAGCGTGAGCGTGCGGAGGACCGCGGGCGCAACGCCGCGCAACATCCCCAGCAAGGCCGCGCCCGCCCAAGGCGCGAAAATAATCAGGGAGAGAAACGGGAAGGTCGCATCAACGCCAACCGTCGCCGACGAGCCAGGGCTTGGGAGAATTTGCGCGATCACCGGTCACCTCCCATCATCACGATCAGGACGAGCAGCACGAAACCGATGGCGATCACGCGGAGATAACCGTGCGCATCACCCGTCTGTGCTCGCGAGTAGCCCTGGCCGATGCCACGGAGACTTTCGCTCCCGGCGTCGAAGCCGCCGTTGAGTCCGTCTTCGTCGGCCTCGCGGTTCACGATGCCGGCGAATTCGCCGAGCCGCGCCAGGAAACGCACCGCGCCATCCAACACGTAGCGATCGAGGGCGTCGGCGAAGGTCGCGAGGGCGGAGTTTAATTGAAAGATCGTCGTGGCGTAGAGTTCGTCGAACTTCATGCGCGCGCCGAGAAAAGCGATGACACCGGGGAACGCGATCGCGAGTGGATCGGGCGAGGTGGATCTTTCGCGAAGTTTGCGGCCGTAGAGCGCCAATCCTGCCCCACTGCCGAGCGCTACGAGGACGATGGAGAGCACCATCAGGCCCGAACCTTCGAAGAGTGCGGAGAGACGGAAGTGAACTTCCGTTTCGCCGAGCAGTTTCGCCTGCAGCCAGGGAAACGCCGGCGTCCCGATCCAGCCGAGTGCGATCGCGCAGATCGCGAGCACGACGAGCGGGAGGGTCATCGACGCCGGACTTTCGTGCGCGTGCGCGGAGGCGTGGGAGCGCGGTTGACCGAAGAACACCTCCGCCATCAGCCGCGTCATGTAGAACGCCGTGAGCACGACCGCCGCCAGTCCGAAATAGAGCGGCAAGTGCGAGATGTCCCACCCGTGCGCCGCGTGGAGGATGCCTTCCTTGCTCCAGAATCCGGAGAAGAGAAACGGCACGCCCGCGAGCGCCATCATGCCGATCGCGAAGGTCGCGAAGGTCACCTTCAGGTGGCGGCGGAGGCCGCCGAGCGCGCGGATGTCCTGCTCGTGATGCGCCGCATGGATAACCGAGCCGGCACCGAGGAAGAGCAGCGCCTTGAAAAACGCGTGCGTGAGCAAATGGAAAATCGCCGCGGTCCACGAGCCGACGCCGATCGCGAGCATCATGTAGCCGAGCTGGGAGACGGTGGAGAACGCGAGGACACGCTTGATGTCGTTTTGCGCGACCGCGATCAACGCACCCATCAGCGCCGTGAGCGCGCCCACGAACGCGATCACCGTGAGCGCGCTGGGCGTGAGCAGCGGATAAACGCGCGCCATGAGGAACACGCCGGCCGCGACCATCGTCGCCGCGTGGATGAGCGCGGACACGGGGGTCGGACCTTCCATCGCGTCGGGCAGCCAGACGTGCACCGGGAACTGGCCGGACTTGCCGACCGCACCGCAGAAGATGAGCAGGCCGATGATCGTCGAAAGCGCGAAGCCACCCAGGGCCGTATGCGCGGCGAGCGCGCCGAGGGCGTTGGCCTCGAGCACGCCGTTGCCGCCATCATAGAAGAGGAGCGAACCCGTCGAGTCGTAGAGCCAGAGCATCCCGAGCAGCAGTCCGAGATCGCCGATGCGCGTCGTGATGAAGGCTTTTTTCGCGGCGGCCGCGGCCGCGGGTTTGTGGAACCAGAAGCCGATGAGGAGATAGGAAGCGAGGCCGACGAGCTCCCATGAGACGAAGAGGAGCAGGAGACTATTGGCGACGATTACGCCAAGCATCGCGCTCGCGAACAGGCTGAGGAAGCAGAAGAACTGCTTGGCGTTGGCGTCCTCGTGCATGTAGCCGGTGCTGAAAATAAAAATCAGCGTGCCGACAAATGTCACCATCACGCACATGAACGCCGTGAGCGGATCGAGCAGCCAGCCGAGCTGGAGCGCCCCAAGCCCGAGATCGAACCACGCGAAATTGCTGCTCGCGTGAGCCGCGGGGTTCGCGAGCGCAGTCACGAGCGCGCCGCACGAGAGTAGAAACGCGAGGCCCATGGCCGCAATCGCGGCGCCCGACGCCAGTCCGCGACTCGACCGCGGCGCGATTGCGCCGATCGCCGCGGCCAAGAGCGGCAGCAGCGGAATGAGCCAGAGATGTTCGACCGAAAGGCTCATAGATTTCGGGGGCCGCAAAAAGGCGCAAAAAGCCGTCCGGCGACTGCAGGTTGCGAGGCCCCGATGGGCGCACGGAAAATCTGCGCAAGTAGGACGGAGAAATCTTTGTGCCTCTTTGCGGCCATCGTGTTTGATTCAGCCTTTCAGCCGCGTGGCCTCCTGGAGCCGGATATTTTTCTGATGCCGGTAAACCGCAATGACCAGGGCGAGGCCGACTGCCGCCTCCGCCGCCGCGACCGCAATGGAAAAGATCACGAACATCACGCCGGTCGCCGACGAGGGCGACGGGCTGAAGCGCCAGAAGGCGATGAAATTGATGTTCGCCGCGTTCAACATCAGCTCGATGCCGAGCAGCACGAGGATGGTGTTGCTCCGCGCGAGTGCACCGATGAGGCCGATGCAGAAGAGCGCACTCGAGAAGAGGAGGCAAAGTTGCAGCGGACTCATGGCGTGTCCTCCGCCTCGTCCTTGCGATCCGCCGAGGCGATCACGATGGCGCCGAGCAGGGCGACGGTGAGAATCACGCCGACGATGAGTAGCGCCGCGGCATGGGTGCTCATGAGCTGCGCGCCGATTTGGCGGACGGTCACGGTCGGCGTCGCGGACGAAGTGACGCCCATCGGCGTGGCGACGACCGCGCCAAACAACACGCCGCACACGGCGCCGCCGGCAATAAAACCGGAGAACGCGCGCCCTGCCGAATCCGGTGTCACCGACAGATCCGCGCGCGAGCGTCGGGTGAGCAACACGGCGAAGAGCACGACCATCGAAACCGCGCCGACGTAAACGAGCACCTCGGCAAACGCGACGAACTCGGCGCCCGCCCAAAGATAAAACGCCGCGACGCCCGCCCAGCTCGCGATGAGGAGCAGCGCACTGTGAATTAGGTTGCGCAGGGTCATCGCCACGGCCGCAGCACCGAGCGTAACCAAAGCGATGGCGACGAGCACGAGGTTCATTTGGGATTCTCGCTCCTCGATTTCTGATCGGAGGCAGTCGCAAGCGCCGCGCCGGCGCGGTGCCGGCGCGTAAGCGAAAATTCAAAATCTAAAACCGAAAATCTCATGTGGCGTAGCGGTAGGTGCGCGGCGCGACGCCGGCACTGAGTTTGCGGCCCATCACGACGAACGGCCCGATCACGAGCGCGAGACCGACGGCCCAGCGCACCAGCTGCAGCGGACCGCTCCAGTGAAACGTGAGTGACCAGAACGCCGCGTTGCCGAGGTTGATGAGCGTGAGTGGCACAAGAAATTTCCACGCGAAACGCGTGAGTTGATCGATGCGCAGGCGCGGGAAAGTCGCGCGGACCCAGATGAAGCCGAGAATCATCCCGAGCAGTTTGCCGCCGAACCACAGATAGGACGGGATGAATTCGAGGAACGGCAGCGGGGCGTGCCAGCCGCCGAGGAAGAGGGTGATCGCCATACCGCTCAGCGCGAGCATGCCGAAATATTCCGCCATGAAGAACAGCGCGTATTTGAAACCGCTGTATTCCGTGAGATGGCCGGCAATGAGTTCGCTCTCGGCCTCGGGCGTGTCGAAGGGCGAGCGGTTCGACTCGGCGAGCGCCGCGACCATGAAGATGACAAAGCCGGCGAAGCCCCACGGCGTGAACACATGCCAGTGCGGAATGAAGCCGAGTTTCCAGCCGGCCTGCGCGTCGACGATCGCGGTGGTCGAGAGCGTGCCCGCGATGAGCACGACGGGCACCCACGAGAGCAGCAGCGGCAGTTCGTAGCTGATGAGTTGGGCGAGCGCGCGCATCGCGGCGAGCAGCGAGTATTTGTTGCGGCTGGCCCAGCCCGCCATGAAGACGGCGAGCTCGGTGGCGGCGCCGGCGGCGAAGAAGTAAAGGACTGCGGCGTCGAGCTCGACCGGCACCAGATTTTTGCCGAACGGAATCACCGCGAACGTGAGAATCGAGAACGCGAGCAACGCCACCGGCGCGAGGTAGTGCAGCACTTGGTCGGCGTCGCGGGGCACGATGTCCTCCTTGGTGAGTGATTTCACGCCATCGGCGAACGGCTGCGCGAGCCCGAAGAATCGCACGTTCAGAAACGGAATCGGCGCGCGGTTGGGGCCGGGGCGGTTCTGCACGCGCCCGAGGATTTTCCGCTCCGCGAGCGTGATGAACGCGAAGAGCGTGCCGAACACCCCGAGAATAACCGCGACCGCGATGACCGCGTTGACGAGGAAGCGCCAGGGCTCGGGGAGGAATCCCGTGACGGCATCACGCAGCAGCAGCGGCACGCGTTCGAGGAAGGCGTCAGTCGTCGCGGCGGCGATCATGCGGCAGGCGAAGGCGGTTTCGGGGCCTCCGCGCTCGGCGCGGCTGGCGGTGGCGGTGCAACCGAAGCGGGGGTGGCGGGCGCCGTTGCGGCGGGCGCGGCGCCAGGTGCCGGTTTCGGCGCCGCAGCGGCCGCGGCTTTCGCGGCGGCGGCGGCCTTGGCTTTTTCCTCCGCGGCTTTGCGCTCGGCGGCGAGCCGGCCATCCACCTCGGCCGCTTCGGTCGGATGAATCGCGTGATAGTAACTGTTCGGCTTCGCGAGCTGGTTGCGATCGAGCAGCAGCGCGCTGAACCGATCGGTGGTCGCAATCTCGAAGACCTGATCCATCTTGATCGCGTCGAACGGGCAGACCTCGACGCAAATCTGGCAGCTCATGCAGACGGACGTGTCGATGTCGAAGACCGCGGGGAAAAGTTGCATCTTGCCCACTGCGTCGGGCTTCTTGTCCTTCGATTTTTCGATGAAGATGCACTGCGGCGGACATTCCTTCTCGCAGATCTGGCAGGCGACGCAGCGCAGCGTGCCCATGGGATCGGTGGCGTTTTCCGCGACGAGAAAGGGAAAGTTGCGGTAGGCCTCGGGCAGCTTCGTCTTGACCTCGGGATATTCACTCGTGGTCAAACGCGCCGGATCGTGAAACGACCCCACGAAATTTTTCGCGGTGACGGCGAGACCTTGAATTAATCCTGAACCAAGCATCGGAATTTATGTGGAACTCAGGAAATCAGGAATGAGAGCGGCCTCTCGATTGGTTCCAATTTTCCTGAGTTCCACATTCATGGTTTTTCGGGCTCAGCGGTCCACTTCGCCGAGGACGATGTCGACGGAGCCGAGAATGATCACGGCGTCGGCGATTGTTTGCCCGAGGCACATGTCCTCGAGGATGGTGAGATTGACGAACGAGGGCGGCCGCACGCGATAACGGTAGGGATTTGGGCTGCCGTCGCTGAGAAGGTAGAAACCGATTTCCCCCTTCGGCCCCTCGATCCGGCCGTAAGCCTCGCCCGCCTTCGGCCGGAAGCCGCGCAATTTCGCCTTCGGATCCATGATCGGACCGGCGGGCAACCCGGCGAGCGCTTGCTGGAGAATCTTGATCGACTCGCGCATTTCGAGCACGCGAACCATGTAGCGATCGTAGACGTCGCCATGCGCGCCGAGCGGCACGCGGAAATCGAAGCGCGGATAAACCCCGTAGCCGTCCACCTTCCGGAGATCGTAGTTCACGCCGGTCGCGCGGAGCATCGGGCCGGTCACACCGGCGGCGATGGCGAGCTCGGGCGCGAGCCGGCCGGTGCCCTGCGTGCGCGCCATGATGATCTCGTTACCGGTGAGCAGCGCTTCGAACTCGTCGAGAAATTGGCCGTAGCCATCGGTGAGTTGCTTCGCGCCCGCGAGCCAGTCGGCCGAGGGATCGACCCGGCAGCCGCCGAAGCGCTGGTAGTTGCACATCATCCGCGAGCCGCTAAGCGACTCGAACAGATCCAGGATTTTCTCGCGCTCGCGAAACGCATACATCAGCGGCGTGCCCGAGCAGCCCAGGTCCTGCATAAGAAAACCTGCGAGACAGGTGTGATTCAGCAGGCGAGTGATTTCGGCAAGGATGACGCGGACATATTCGGCGCGCTCGGGCACCGGCTGGCCGGCGAGTTTTTCGACGGCGATGGCGTAGGCCCAGTTGTTCGTCATCGAACACAGGTAATCCAACCGATCGGTGTAGGGCATCGAGCCGAGGTAACTCGTGTTCTCGCCGAGCTTCTCGTGATTGCGGTGCAGGTAGCCGAACACCGGCTTGAGTTTCACAATCGTCTCGCCGTCGAGCGTGACGATCATCCGAAACACCCCGTGCGTGGACGGGTGGTGCGGCCCCATCGAAACCTCGAGAAGATCGCCGTGAAATTCGTCGTGGACGGCGCGGACGTGCGAGCCGCCCTGGGCTCCGAGGGGAGAAAGATCGGAGACGCTCATGGTTTCACCCCTCCTTCGGTCGCAGCCGCAGCGGCAACTGGCGCGGCGGCTGGCACTGGATAGTGCGCCTTCGCTTTCTCGTGCACCGCACCGTGCGGCGTCGGCTCCCATTCGTAATCGTCGGGCTCGACGTAATCTTTCCGCATCGGGTGATCCTTGAAGGCGTCCCACATCAGGATGCGGCGCAGATCGGGGTGACCGTCGAATTTGATCCCGTAGAGATCGAAGGCCTCGCGCTCTTGGAACTCACATGCGCGCCACACGGGCGTGAGCGACGGCACCGTGACTTGATCGGTCCGGTTCGCGGTGCGCAGCCGGAGTATCACCGGGCCGTGTCGCAGCGCGATCGAGTAAAGATGATAGACGACTTCCAGATAACCGGGCTGCACGCGTTCGGTTTTGGTCTCAACGACTTTGGGCGGCGCGGTGGGATTCGCGGGATCGGGCACGGTGGCCTTGGTCGTCTCGGTGATTTTCTTTTCCGGCCAGTCGATGCCGGTGACGTTCGAGCATTGATCGAGCTTCAGGGTCGCATCGTCGCGAAGAAATTCCGCGATCGCCCGCGCGTGCGCGTGGCCGATCAAGAGGGAGTGTTGCGCGGCCGCGCCCGGATTCGTGACGACGGCAATCTCCGCCCCGGAAAACCGGGCGAGCAGTCGATCACGAATTTGTTCGGCGGTTTCCATTGGTTCGCGGTGTCACTCCTTGCGCACGATGGTCGGGGCGGTCCAGACCTTCGGATTTTGCGGTGGCTCGAGATCGTGTTCGCCGAATTCGGGCACCGGGCAGTTGCATTCCTGATCGTCGCGCAGATGGCGCGGTGCGTCGGGGCCGGAGATTTTGAAGCCCTTGATCTTCTTCTGCAGCTCCATCAGGCCGTGCAGCAGCGCCTCGGGACGCGGCGGGCAGCCGGGGATGTAGATGTCCACCGGGATAAATCGATCGATGCCTTTCAGGACGTTGTAGCCCTGCTTGAACGGCCCGCCGGAAATCGCGCACGCGCCCATCGCGATGCAATACTTCGGCTCGGGCATCTGGTTCCACAGGCGGATCACCTGCGGGGCCATCTTCTTTGTGACGGTGCCGGAAACGATGAGCAGGTCGGCCTGCCGCGGCGACGGCCGGAAAACTTCGGAGCCGAAGCGCGCGATGTCGAAGCGCGCCATCGACGCCGCGATCATTTCGATCGCGCAACAGGCGAGGCCGAAGTTCAGCGGCCAGACGGAGTTGCTGTTCCCCCACGTGTAGAGTTCCTGCAGGCTTGTGAGCAGGATGCCGTGACGCCGGAGTTCGTCGCGCTGGGCATCCGTGGGGGGAGCGGGGGTGACGGACTCGGGGAGGGCGGCGTCGCTCATGTTATTTCCACTCGAGATGGCCGCGGTGCCAGGCCCACACGAGGCCCTCCGCCAGCAACAAAATAAAAACCAGCATCGCGACCAGCGCCCCCACGGGCAGCGTCGTGAACGTCACCGCGAACGGTAGGAGGAACAACACCTCGACGTCGAAGATCAGGAACAGAATCGCGTAGAGATAGTAGTGCGCCTGAAACTGAATCCACGAGTCGCCGGTGGGCGCGATGCCGCATTCGTAGGCGGAGCCTTTGTCGAGACTCGGCTTCGGCGGTTGGAAAAAACGGAACCAGAGCTGCGCGACGCCCAGCAGGAGAAGCGGGAACGCCACCGCGATCGCGACGAACACGGCGAGAAACGCATAGGGGTGGGCGTTCATGTGATTAGTGTTAAGGACTCGAAGATTCGGCGAACAGCTTAAACCGCACAACGCCGAACCCTTGGCTTTCCTTGCCGAACGCTGCGCGCCGGTTGCCCCAACCGGCATCGACCCCCGGCGCAACCGGTCCGCCTTCTCTAGACCTTCGCCGGACAGGAGGCACCGTCGAACCATGTGCCCTCGACGTAGGTCGTGGTCGGAATCTCGGGCACCCCGTATTTATTGTGGTGGAGCTGGCCGGCGAGAATTTCGACGGCGAGCGCGCCGACGGTGTCGTGGTTCTGGCGCACCCCGGCAGTCTTGCCGTCGGCGCTCTCGAGAAACACATCCACAAACGCCACGTCGCGCGGCACGCGCAGCCCGAGATCCGTGAACCGCGGCGCGACGAACGACGCCTTGCTGATAATCACCTCGGGCTGGTGCTTTTTGAACCACTTTTCGAACGACTCCGGCGGTGCCACCACGTGCGATTTGCTCTCCGCCATCCACTCCTCGACCGGCTCCGCCCCGGGAAAAAGGTAGATCGGGATGCGCTCGCGCTCGGCGAGAGTGGCTTGCTCGCACAGAAACCCGGCGGTCCACAAATGATCCACGCTGTGATCCCAGCCGCGGTGCATCACGAAACCGATGCGCCGGTAGCCCAGCGCAATTACGCGCTGCATCGCGAGCCGCACGATGCCGCACTGGTTGTTCGTCACGTTGTGCAGCTCGGGCTGGTGTGGAAAATAATCGATCTTCACCGCGCTGAAGTGCGTCCATTCGAAGTGGAGCGCCACGTCCGTCTCGCGCTGGTGCGACGCGATGATCATGCCGTTGATCCCGCGCGCCTCGAGAATGTGGCTGAGCCGCACGTGCGTGAGCCCCGGCTCGCGCATCCAGAAATGATCGAGGTTGAAGCCGAGCTCGTTGGCCTTCGCGGCGGCGCCGGCGAAGAAGTCGGGGTGCGCCGTGACTTTTTTCCACCCCCAGCGCGTGTCCCAGTTCGTCACGTAGGCGAGGGTGGGCGGATTGCGGCGCGGCGTGGTCTTGCCGCGATACGCGACGAGCGCCTGCAAAAACGGATCGGGCCGGTAACCGAGCTTCTCGGCCAATTTTTTGATGCGGGTGCGCGTCGTCTCCGGGAGACGCGGATGGTTGCGGAGCGCGAGGGAGACGGTCGTGACGTGCACGCCCGCTTTTTTCGCGACGTCAGCGAGGGTGATGCGACGCTCGTTCATAGTGGGGTTGACCTCATGGGAATTGCGCTCGCCGCCCGGCTCAAGTCTATTGTTAGCTTCTGACTCCGCTTGTGCCCGATTCGTTGCGTGCGCGGAATCGGCGCGCCGTCCCCCCGCGGCTTTCTCAACCCCTTCGATTGCCCCATGAGCGACAGCTCTCAGAAGATCTCCGTCTTGGAAAAGATCGGCTACAGCGCCGGCGATGCCGCGGCCAATTTCGTCTTCATGACGATGGTGCTGTTCCAGCTGAACTTTTACACCGACTCGTTTGGCCTCAGCGCCAGCGCCGCCGCCGCGATCCTGCTGTGGCCGCGCCTGTGGGACGCGGTTTTCGATCCCGTGATGGGCGTGCTGGCCGATCGCACGGAGACGCGCTGGGGCAAGTTTCGCCCGTGGATTCTGTGGACCTCGATTCCGTGGGCCATCGTGATGGTCCTCGCCTACACCACGCCGCAGGGTTGGAGCATGGGCATGATGATCGCTTACGCCGGCATCACCAACACCTTGCTGATGACGCTCTACTCGATGAACAACATGCCCTATTCCGCGCTCGGCGGCGTGATGACGGGCGACCTCAACGAGCGCACGAAACTCAATTCTTACCGCTTCGTCGCCGTCAATATCGCGCAGTTCATCGTTGGCGGTTTCACTCTGCCGCTCGTCGCCAAGTTTGCCGTCGGCAGCGATCGCGCGCATGGCTGGCAGGTTACGATGACGATCTGGGCGGTGCTCTGTTTCGGGTTGTTCCTCGTGACGTTTTTCACGACGCAGGAGCGCATCAAGCCGGTGAACGAGGTGAAGGCGTCGCCCAAGCAGGACTTCGCCGACCTGCTGAAAAATGCGCCGTGGGTCGCGCTCATCGCCTACACGGTCTTCAACTTTGCCGTGCTCGCCTACCGCGGCGGTGCCCACTACAACTACTATCACCACTATGCCGACAAGGCGGCGATGTTCGACTTCGTCGCCAAACTCGGTCTCACCACGCCCGACGCCGCGAAGGGCCCTGGGGTTCTCGAGTTCCTCGGCTACATCGTGCATGGAGCGCGCGAAACGGCCGCCGCCAACGCCGCCGACGTGTTCAACAGCATCCTCAACATGGCGGGCACCGCGACGACGATTGTCTTCATCATTCTCTCGGCCGGCTTCTCAAAGAGATTCGGCAAGAAGGCAGTGATCGGCTGGGGCTTCGCGCTCTCGACGCTCAATGCCTTTGCCCTCTACCTCCTGCCGCCGACCGCCACGCTTGGCATGCTGGCCCTCGCGATCACCGGCTCGATCGTTTACGCGCCGACGATCGCCGTCGCGTGGGCGATGTATGCCGATGCCGCCGACTACTCCGAGTGGCAGACCGGCCGGCGCTTCACCGGCATGGTGTTCGCCACGATCGGTTTCTCGTTGAAATCCGGCCTCGCGCTCGGCTCGGCCGCCTTTCTCTGGATTATGGCGGGCTGCTTCAACTACGACACGAAGCTCCCGAGCGCGGCCAACGCGATCGCCGGTTACCGCTTCTCGAGCAGCGTCGTCGTCGGCCTGCTCTTTCTCGGCGGCGCGCTTTCCATCGCCGCCTGCAAGTTGAACAAATCGCGGACGCTCCAAATGGCCGACGAACTGGCGGAGCGCCGTCGCAAGGCGGGGATGCCGGCATGAAGATCGCCCGACGTGTGCGGCTTTCGCTCGGGGCGCTTGCGCTCAGCTTGGTTTTGCCCACCGCCCGCGCCGACGACGGCTATCGGCTCTGGCTCCGTTACGATCGGATTGGTGACGAACAGCTTCGTGCCGACTACTCCGCCGCGGCGACGAGTCTGGTGCTGGCAACGCCGACGGGCACTGATTCGCCGACTGTGACCGCCGCCCGCGACGAACTGACGTCCGCTCTGCGCGGCCTGATCGCCGCGGAGGCGAAGATTACCCTCACCAAAGCCGCCACCGACATTCCATTGGGTGCGGAGGCCTTCGCCATCCAGAGTCGCAACGGCACGGTGACCATTACTGGCGGCAGCGACGTGGCCGTCCTCTATGGCACATTCGCCCTCTTGCGACGCATCCAGCTTAACCAGCCACTTGACCATCTCGAGATCCGCGATGCGCCGAGGATCGCGCGTCGGATGCTCAACCACTGGGACAATCTCAACGGCTCGATCGAGCGCGGCTACGCCGGCAAGTCGCTCTGGAAATGGGACGAGCTGCCCGCGACGATCGATCCGCGCTACCGCGATTACGCGCGGGCTTGTGCCTCGATCGGCATCAACGGTCTCACCCCCACCAACGTGAACGCCAACATCACGTTCCTCACGCCCGACTATCTCAAGAAAATCGCGGCACTCGCCGGTGTGTTCCGGCCCTACGGCATCCGCGTGTATCTCACGGTGCGCTTCAGCTCGCCGGTCGAACTCGGCAAATTAAAAACCGCCGATCCGCTCGACGCCGACGTGATCAAATGGTGGAAGGACAAGACCGACGAAATCTACCGTGCGATTCCCGACTTCGGCGGTTACCTCGTGAAGGCCAACTCCGAAGGCCAGCCCGGTCCGCAAACCTATAAGCGCTCGCACGCTGAGGGCGCGAACGTGCTCGCCGACGCCATCGCGCCGCACCGCGGCATCGTGATCTGGCGCGCGTTTGTTTACGACGCCGACGTCAAGGACGACCGCGCGAAGCAGGCCTACAGCGAGTTCACGCCGCTCGACGGCAAGTTCCGCGACAACGTCGTCGTGCAGGTAAAGAACGGCCCGATCGATTTCATGCCGCGCGAGCCGTTTCACCCGCTCTTCGGCGCGATGCCGAAGACGCCCCTCGCGCTCGAGGTGCAAGTCACGCAGGAATACAATGGCGGCTCCAGTGAACTCTGCTTCCTCGCGCCGATGTGGAAGGAAGTGCTCGACGCCGACACCTTCCGCCCCGCCGCCGGCTCGACCGTCGCGCACGTGATCGACGGCCGCATCGATCATCACGCGCTCACCGTCATCGCCGGCGTCGCCAACACCGGCTCCGATCGCAATTGGAACGGCAATCACCTCGCCGCCGCCAACTGGTATGCGTTCGGCCGACTGGCGTGGGATCACTCGCTCACGACCGCGCAGATCGCCGACGAGTGGACGCGTGCGACGTTCACCGACGACGCCCGCGCCGTCTCCACCATCACCTCGATGCTCCTCGCCTCGCGTGAGGCGGTCGTGAACTACTCAATGCCGCTCAGCCTGCACCACATCATGGCGAGCAGTCACCACCAAGGCCCGGGCCCGTGGGTCGGCAACATGTCCCGCCCCGACTGGAATCCCACCTACTATCACCGCGCCGACGCGTCGGGCCTCGGCTTCGATCGCACCACCACCGGCTCTAACGCTCTCGGTCAATACGCCCCTGAGGTCGCATCACGCTGGGCCAACCTCGCGACATGCCCCGACGAATTTCTTCTCTGGTTTCATCATCTGCCATGGGACTTCAAAATGCGCTCCGGAAAAACGCTTTGGGACGAACTCTGCGCGCACTACCAGTCTGGCGTCGACACCGTGCGCGGTTGGCGAAAATCCTGGGCCTCGGTCGGCGGCACGATCGACGACGAACGTTTCAAGTCCGTGTCCGCGCTGCTCGCCCGCCAGGAACACGAGGCCCGCATCTGGCGCGACTCGTGCACGCAATATTTCGCGACGTTCGCGAAACGCCCGCTGCCGTCCGAATACGAGGCGCCCGAGCATCCGTTGGATTTCTACCGGAAGCTGCCGGCGCCGTTCACGGCGGCGAATCCGCCAGGCGCCAAGTGAACAGATTCCGTCGCTAACGTCCCAAACCGGTTAAGGGATGACGCGCCGTGTGAATGATGCTTAGGAATTCCACCAGGTCCTCATCGGAGCGAATCCGGTAGCGGATCGTGTAGCGAAAGCGGGGTAGAATGTAGCGGCGAACGTCATGAAACGTCGGCCGCCACGTGGCCGGATTTTGCATGATCAGCTCGACGGCTGATTCCGCCTCATCGAGAAAGAGGCGTCCGTAATCACGGCGTTGTTGTTCCAAATATCGTGCCGCGTCGACCAATTCGGTCTCAAACGCGGGATGATACCACCGCCTCATCAGATCGCTGCGCGCGCGTTTCGAAAAACGTCCGCGTGCTGCTTGGGCTGCACGGTGCCGCGGGCGAGTTCATCGCTGCGCGCAAGAGCGACCGAATCGGCGGTTTCTTCGTCCAGCTCAGCAAGGCGAGCGCGGACTTCGTCGCGCTCTGCCGCTGTGAGCTTCTCCAGCTCGCTGATGATTTCGGCTTTGCTCATGCTATGGACGCTACGCAGGAGTATAAAATTTCCAAGGTTAGAAGTGACGCCGGTAACTTGCTGGCGGGAAAATATCACACTACACGAGTGGAAGGTCCATTGCTTTAGATCCGCACGTTTTGCCCAACCTGGCGATAGACTGTCTCATCGAGATGTCGCGCGACGATCGTTACGGCTCGCACCAAGCGGTCTCGCGCAAGGCTCGGATGATTACTCCCCTCAGTGGCATGCGCTGTCGCTTGTGAGGCGCCTTTCCAAACTTGCGCGAGGAGCTGCGCCTCTTCGCCGTCCAACGGAAAATATCGGCCGCCTGGCAAGTCGCAGATGTCTACGTCAAACTCTTGGGTCGGCTGTGTTCCGTTCTCTGTTGCGCGACGGCGACCCGACGACATTGGCCTCGCGTCGCCGTTGCCTGTGACACCGATGGATTCAATCAACCAGCGAATGGCGGAGTGCCGCCCCTCCCAGATTGCCATGTCATTCCAAAACGCTTCGGTCTTCTGGCGCATTTCTTCGGACTCGACCGTCTGCAGCAACTGCGAAACTAGCATTGTTCCGGCCACCGACGCACGAAGTCGGTGAGGAATATTCTGCGTGAGCCACTCGTGTTGTTTCTGGGGATCATCGAGCTTCATTTTGCTTGAGCCGATTGCATCGCCGAAAACCGAAACTCCGTCGTGCTCGAAAAGGTTTCGCCGGGGCGGAGGACGGTGGTCGGAAAATTCGGGTGGTGGATCGAGTCGGGGTAGTGCTGGGTCTCGAGGCAGAAGAAGCCAAAGCGATTTTTAGCGGACGCGGCGTCGAGCGGGCTCGTGTAGAGCTGCACGCCGGGCTGAGTCGTCCAGACTTCCAGCGCGCGGCCGGATTTCGGATCGGCGATGTGCGCGGCGCGGACGAGGCCCGGGCCACTGCGGTTGATCACAAAATTGTGGTCGTAGCGTTTGCCGGCGCCGAGTTGCGCGACGCGGGCGCCGAGCGCATTGGCTTTCGTGAAATCCAGCGGCGTGTTTTTGGCGGCGCTGAATTCGCCCGTAGGAATCAGCGCGGTATCGGCGGCCGTGGTGGTGTCGGCGTTAATCGCGAGAACGTAGTCGGTCACGTCGCCTTCGCCGGTGAGATTGAAATAGGCGTGGTTGGTGAGGTTGACGATCGTCGGCTTATCCGTCGTCGCGGCGTAGTCGATCCGCAGGGTGTTGTTGTCGGTGAGCGTGTAGGTGACAGTCACGACGAGTTTACCGGGAAACCCTTCCTCGCCGTCGGCACTCGTGTAGGTAAGCCGGAGCGCGGTGCCGGAAGCGGCGTCGACGGGCTGCGCCGACCAAATGACTTTGGCGAAACCCTTCACGCCGCCGTGGATGGTGTGCGGCTTGGCGTTGGCGGCGAGGGCGTAGTCATGGCCGTCGAGCGTGAAGCTGGCGTTGGCGATGCGGTTCGCGACGCGACCGATGATCGCGGCGGCCTGTGGGAAACCGCGCTTGTAGTTTTCCTCGGAGAACGTCGCCTGCCGCACGACATGTGCGAGTTCGCCCTTGTCGTTGGGGATGGCGAGATCGGCGAGGATGGCGCCGTAGGTGATGATCTTCGCGGTCGCCTGGTGCTTGTTCGTGAGCGTGTAGGCGTCGATCGTGGCGCCATCAGCCGCGCGACCGAAGAGTTCGTGCGCAACGGTCGGAGCGGCGGCGTGCGCGGTCAATGAGGAGGCGAGCGCGAGGAGGGTGGGGAAGAGAAGGGAGCAGCGGCGAGAGAGCATGGGGTAGGGCGACGCTGCACGATTCAAGCGAGGCATCAAGCAGGGCGCGACTTGGTGATCAAAGGTGGGGAAACCTGTCACCCATAGCCCGGGACGCTACCCGGAGAGCCGTCCCGACCTTCAAGGCATCGCGCTGTTGCTGACGAACGCGATTCGCCGGCTGTCCGGCGCCCATGACGGCACGTTGATGGTGCCTTGGCCGCCATAGAGATAGGCGATCACTTTCGACGGGCCGCCCTCGATCGGCATTAGGCAGAGATAACAGTGCCGGTAGTAAGGATGATCTTCCGGGGCGACGTCCTGCGGGAACGCGATGTAGGCGATCCATTTTCCGTCGGGCGAGAGGTGCGGGAACCAGTTGTTCAACTCGTCGTGCGAGATCTGCTCGGGGTCGCTGCCGTCGGGCTTCATTCGCCAGAGTTGCATCGGGCCGCCGGCACGCGTGGTGTTGAAATAGATCCATTTGCCGTCGGGCGAAAATTCGGGGCCATCGCTGCGGCCCGGGCCGGCGCCAAGTTTGATTTCGTCACCGCTGCCGTCGGCGAGGATTTTGTAGATGTCGTATTTGTCGGGGCCGGTGGGGTTGGACGCTTCTTTTCGGCCGCCGGCGTAGACGAGCCATTTGCCGTCGGGCGACCAGCCGTGAAAATACGACGGCGTATTTTTCGTGACGAGCCGCGGCTTGCCACCGGTCGCGGGCAGCACGTAGACCGCCGAGCGGTTATTGGTCTCGGGGCCCTGATGCGAGATGCCGAGCATCTTGCCGTCGAAGGAGAGCACGTGGTCGTTGTTGTTCTTCGTCGCGAAATCGGTGTCGAACGGCTGCGGCGTGCGCGTCGCGAGATCGAATTTGCGGAGGACGCCCCAGCCGGCGGCGCGGCCACTGACATTGTAGAGCAGCGCGAGGCCGTCGTGCGTCCAGTTCGGCGCTTCGAATGGCTCGGCGGAATAGTAGAGCGATTCGAGCCGGCCCGTGAACACGTTGAGCACCTCGAGCCGGCTGCCGATAAAATCACGATACGGCGTGAAGCCGGGCTTCACCGGCTTGATGATCCGCACGTCGCGAAACACGGCCGATTCTTTGATGCTGGCCTCGTGCGAGCAGAGGAAGAGGCCGACGAGCACGTCGTCGCCGAGTTCGAAATCCTTTAGCTCGACCGACACGAATGGTTCGCCGTAGTGCGCACCGGAAAAAATATAAGTTTTACCCCGCCGCTCAAACTGCAGCACCTCGACTCCGGCGATCGGCAGCTCGATCTGCTCCGTGATCGCGCCCTTGGTCCGGCGGAATTGGAGGGAGGTGAGCTTGTGTTCGCCGTGTTCGCAGGCGTCGGCGTAGGGCGCGTCGTCGTCGAGATTCGGGCGGACCATGATGCCGACCTTGCGGTGCGCGATCACCCCGGGCCCGAGAAATTCGACGCGCGTGCGGATGATGAAGTCGCCGTTCAGCTTTTTCCACGCGAACTGAAACTCGTCGCGCTTCGCCCAGATGTTGGCGCCGCCGGCCGAGAGGAGATATTCCTGCCGGACTTCGTCATAGCTCGCCGCGCCGGCGAGCTGCGGGTTGCCGACGTCGGCGTGATCATCGAACGCGCCGACCGGCGAGGCGGCCCACGAGGCCGCCGGCGAAAGCGCGAGCGAGGCAAGGGCGGACATGAGCAGAAGGGGGCGAGGGGGTTTTTTCATGGGGCGAAAAGCTGTAGGCCCGGCCGCAGGCCGGACACAACCGGCCAGCGGCCGGTTCTACATCAAAGAGGTTGCCGACAGCGTGGGGGCGCGAGGCGGCACCGCAAAAATATAATCGCGCTAACGTTAGTGTGGGCCGGGGCTGCGGCGGCTTGCCGCAGGGCTCGTCGGAGGGACGCCGATGTCACTTCAGAATCCCATGCTCACGCCCCCATCGACCGGCATCACGGCGCCGGTGATGAACTTCGCGGCGGGCGAGGTGAGGTAGACCGCCGCCCAGCCGACGTCTTCAGGATCGCCGAGGCGCGCCATCGGCGTGCGGCTGATGATTTTGCTTTTGCGGTTCGGATCGCCGGCGAACGCCTGGCGCGACATCGCGGTGTCGATCCAGCCCGGGGCGATGGCGTTGACGCGCACGTTGTGCGGCGAGAGCTCGGTGGCCATCGTGCGAATCATGCCGATCATCGCGGATTTCGCGGCGGCGTAGGCGACGACGAGCGGGATGCCAAATAGGGAGGCCATCGACGCCATGTAAATCACGCTGCCGTGCTTGCGCTCGATCATGCCGGGAAGCACGGCCTGCGAGAGCGCGTGCGCCCCAAAGATGTGCGTGCCCATCACCTCCTGCAGTTCGGCCGGAGTGGTTTCAATCGCGGGCTTCTTGAGATGCTTGCCCGCGTTGTTGACGAGACAGGTGACCGGGCCGTGCTCGCGGGTGAGGCGCTCGATGAGCGCGGGGGCGGCATCGAATTTTGTGATATCGTGCACGACATACGAGGCGCGATCGCCGAGGCCGCGGACGGCGTCGGCGAGTTCGGTCTCGCGGCGCCCGATGAGCGTGACGCGCGCGCCGGCCGCATGCATCGCCCTCGCGACAGCGAGACCGATGCCGGTGCCGCCGCCGGTGATGAGCGCGTGTTCGCCGCGCAGCGAGAAAACTTCGGGAAAGGACGGATGTTTCATGGCTGAATTCGGAAGACGGGCAGACTAACCACGGATGAACACGGATCGACACGAATGGCCATGAGCGATGACGCTGCGCGATCCGGTTTTATCCGTGTTCATCCCTGGTTGTTTTAAGCGCGATTGAACTGATCAACTTGCGCGCGGATCGCGCGGGTGTGATCGGGCGTGCTGCCGCAGCAGGAGCCCACGATGTTGACGCCGGCGGCGAGCGCGTCGGGCACACCGGCGGCCATGTCGGCAGGGAGCTGTTTGTAGACGGCCTTGAGATTTTCGAGGACGGGCAGGCCGGCGTTTGGCTGCACCATGATCGGGAGCGGGCACGTCTGGCGGTATTCGCGCGCGACCTTGGCGGCTCCGATCATGTCCATGCCGGTGCCACAGTTCAGCGCCACGATGTGGGCGCCGCGCTGGGCGACGAATGCGGCGGCCCTCTCCGGCGTCACGCCCATCATCGTCACGTAGAACGTCTGGTCCATCGAGAGATCATAGGCGAGCGAAGCGATGATGCTCGGCGCGCCCGCGGCCTTGGCGGCATCGATCGCGAGGCCGAGTTCCTCAAGCCCGGTTTGCGTCTCGATGATGATCGCATCGACGCCACCGGTGACGAGCGCGGCACACTGTTCCTGGAGCGCAGCGAGCGCATCGGCTTCGGTGAGATCGCCGTAGGGCTCGAGCAACGCGCCGAGTGGGCCGACGTCGCCGAGCACGTAACCGTCGCGGGCGCCGAAGGCCTCGCGCGTGATGCGGGCGCCGGCGGCGTTGATTGCGGCGAGATCTTTTTCGTGGCCGTGACGGCGCAGCATGATGCGACTGCCGCCAAACGTGTTGGTGATGATGCAATCGGCCCCGGCCTCGGCGTAGCGCTGCTGGATCGCGAGCACGCGCTCGGGATGGGTGAGATTCCACGCTTCGCCGCACGCGCCGGACTCGAGCCCGGCGAGGAAAAGTTGGGTGCCCATCGCGCCGTCGCCGACGAGGCGGCGTTCGAGGACGATTTCGTGGAGGAGTTTTTTGGCCATGATAATTAGGGTGCCCGCGAAGGGACGCGAATGAAGGCGAATTCGTTCGGGCCTTGGGCTTGGGTTGAGTGGTGGTGGTTCCTGGAGGAAATTCTCGCCTCACGGCAGCTTGTCGGCGTCGATGCTGCGCGGAAGAATTTTGCGGACGAGTCCGACTTTGCCCGCCGCGGAATCCTTCGCGCCCAACCAGTAGCTGAGCACGAGATCCATGCCGGCGGTCTTCGCGGCTTCGAGGGTGGGCCCGGTGATCACGAGGAGATTTTTCGCCGTCTCGTTCGCGAGCGCGTTGGTCGTCGCAGTGCCGACGACGATGACGTTGCCCGAGGAACGGGCGTCGGCGGGCAAGTCATCGAGTTGATAGTAGGGAATCAACCGGCCGGTCGCGCTCTCAAGCGTCTGAGCGATCGTGATCGCTGTTTCGATTTCGATCACGGGTGCGCCTTGGCCGTAGACGACGGCGGAGACGTGCGTGAGAAAGGCGGCCATGGTGTCGTCGCTGGTCTTGAGGGTGGGTTTGCCAGCAAGCCGTGCTTCGATGGCGGCGTAGCGGAGAAAACCGTCCGCGCCTTCGAGCCGGACGGAGCCATGGTAGAAACCGATCTTGGGAGCCGTGGCCGCGAGGGAGAGTGACAACGATTTAGTTTCGCCGGGCGCAAGCGAGAGAGTCTTTGCGCCAGTGAACTCCATCTTCAACTCGGCGGGCGCCTCGATCGCGGCGGTCAGCGCGAGCGGGCGGTGCGATTGGTTGGTCAACGTGAGGGTCACGGTGCCGCGGCCAGCCTCGTTCAACTCGATCTCCGCGTAGGAGACGGACAAGCGTTTCGCGGGATCGTCGTCGTGTGTGTAGCGACGGATAAGGTCGGCGAAGGCGAACGCTTCCGGTTTCGGATGGCGGCTGACGTTGAAGAGTTCGTAGTGCCGCAAAACGTTGCCGCGGCCGCTGACGGGATTGGGCGCGAGCGTCTCCTGGAATTGGAACTCGTAGAAGTCGGCGATCGAGCGCGTCGCGAGCGCGTGCTCGAAAATCTGTGGATAGATTTTCCCCCGCGCCTCGGGCGTCAGGCGCGTCAGGCCGCGGAAATTCCATTCGCTGATCGTGGCGGGTTTGCCGACGCGCGTGGCATATTCGCCGAGCGAGAGGGCCCAGCCGCGCGCGCTCGGCAGCGCGTCGATCGAGTCGACGTAGGAGTGGAGATCGATTTGATCGGTGGTGACGCCGAGTTGTGAGAGCCGGTCGAAGATGCCGGTGTTGTTCTGCGCGGTCCAAAATACCTTTGCCTGCGGCGTCACCCGCTTCACGGTCGCGGCGATTTGTTTCCACTCGGCCACGTGATCGATTGGGATGCCCCAGATGAGGGTTTCGTTTTCGATTTCAACGCTGTCCACGGCGTCGCCGTAGCGCACGAGCAGTTCCTCCAGTTGGGTGGGTGCCGCGTAAACGTCGAGCATGGCCTTCAGCTTCAGGTGACGCAGCTCGCTGAAGAGAAAATCCAGATACTCCTGGCGGATATTTTTTTCGATCGGCCCGATGAGTTCGAGGTGGTGCAGGCGGACCAGCGAGAAGCCCATCCACTTCACGAGCCGAAGATCCTGGCGGATTTGATCGGCGAACTTCGGCCACTCGCGAACGGTGTCGGCCGCCAGCGGCCAGAAACCCTCGCGGTCCATGCCGGGGAGTTTTTCGGAATCGAAGTTCTCGCCGAACGTGGAATACGGAAAATAGCTCGTGCCGAAGCGGATCGCGGACACGCCGAAATCGACGGTGATTTTTCCGGCAGCGGAGTGCTGCGCACGGTAGGCGGTGGTGCCGAGGAAGAGTTGGTCGGCCGCGTCGTCCGTGAGGGCGGACGATGGGAAGGCGAGGCGGGTGGTGATCTCAAAACTCTCGCCGACGGGCGGGAGCGCGTTTTCGACGACGCGATCGCGATAGGACCGGACGTTGTTGCGGGCGATTTCAGTCACGGCGAACAACGCGCCGGGGACACTCTGCGCCTCGTGGCCGAACTGCGCCTGGCTGCCCATCGCGTAGCCCTTGGCGTTGGCGAGCGTGAACACCGGATCGAACGGGTTGATCCAGACGACGACCGGTCCGTCCTTGAGCTGCGAGCGCACCCAGTCGACGCCGTGCTGGATGTGCCAGTGCCGGCCGTCGGTTCCGTGGAAGAGCGTGGAGGCGGTGGCGCTGAAATCGCCGCGGCGGTTGTCGTAGCAGAGGGTGCGCGATTCGAGCGCGGGATGTTCCCAACGGGCGACGAGTGCGGCGGAGACATTGGCCGTCGGCGCGGAGACGTTGGTGAGCTTCGTGCGAACGTCGGCAAAACCCTCGTGGAAGACGCGCAGCTCGACCGCGAGGGCGAGGCCCGCTTGCGTGCCGGTGCCGACCCACGTGTCGAAGACGGGGCCGGACGATTTCTTGGCGAAGCTCAACGGTGCGGCGGCGAAATTCTGCGCGTAGTCGGCCTTGGTGCTGAGGAGTTCGCCGGTTTGCAGAGGCTTCTTCGCCGGCTCAATCACGACGCTCCACGTTAGCTGCCCTGCGTCTTTTCCGTTGGCGGAAAATTGAATGCCACTCCCGGCGGCGGTGACCGCGACGATAGCCTTTACTGAAGTCGGCCCAGCGGTGCGGAACGTGAACTCTTGTTGTCCCTTTTCCGAAATGGCGGCGACGAACACCGTGTCCGCGCCGTCGTGCTGGATCGGCTGGCCGGTGCTGAGCGCGGTGCCGGTGGGCGACGCGTTGCGCAGCGTGACCGGCAGATGGATCGCATAGTCCTGATGATTGACGAGCCGGACGATGTCATCCGCGGCCGCGGCGAGGGCGGGCAGCACGAGCGACAGCGCGATCAAAAGGGACGGGAGAGGCGACTGAGATTGGACGCGCATGGAAATTACAGCCCGAGCGTGTCGGGGCTTTCGCCGGATTCGAGAACGGCCCCATCGAAGATGACGTGCTTCGGCTTGGCGAGGTTGGCCACGCCGTCGAGCGGCGAGTGACGCGTGAGAATGAAGCGACTGAGATCGCCGACGCGGATGCGGCCGAAGTTTTCCTGGTAGCCGAGACGGCGGGCGCTGTTGCCCGTGGCGGTGTTGATGACCGCAAGCGAAGGAAGGCCGGCGCGTTCCATCAACTCGAGTTCGCGCAGAAACCCGACCGCGTGCGCCACGCCGACGGAGCCGGCGTCGCTGCCGGCGATGATCTGCACGCCCAGCGCGTGGGCGCGGACGAGACTGGCGGCATGCTGGTCGAGGATGCGCTGGAGATTGGCGACGATCGCGGCGTCCCAACCCATGAGGTCGGCGTGATCGACTTGCTCCTGCACGGGCGCGAACGTCGGCACCCAGGCGATTTGGCGATCACGCATCCGGGCGAGCTGATCGTCGCGGATGAAGAAACCGTGCTCGACGGAATCCGCGCCGCCCTCGACGACGTGCTCGATGCCCTTGTCGCCGGACGCGTGCGCGAAGGTTTGCTTGCCGAAGGATTTCGCGGCGGCGACGAGCGCGGCAACTTCCGCGGTGTCCATCTGCGGCTCGGTGGTGACCGCGCCCTGCTTGAAATTGATGATGCCGGTCGGGATGAGTTTAATCCGATCGGCGCCCGCGCGAACGCGATCTTCGACGCAGGCGCGGGGCGACGAAAAATCTTCGAGCGGTGCGCCCATGAAACTTCCGTAGCGACCCTTGTGGTGAATCGCGGCACCGGGGCTGTCGAGGTAGGGCATCAGCGGGCGATCCCCGCTCGCGTAAAGTTTGCTGAGCGCGAGGCCCACGCCGTCCTTGTCGCCAGCGTCGCGGACGGCGATGACACCGAGACGGACAATTTTTTCGAGACGGATGCGCGCGGCGGCGAGCAGTTCGCCGGGCGGTTGTTTGATGGTGACCGCGCGCTTAGCGAGATTCAGTTCGCCGCCTTCGAGGAAGAGATGAGCGTGCGCTTCAATGAGGCCGGGCAGGAGAGTGCAGTCGGCGAGATCGACGTCGGGCGCGATCTGGCCGTCGCGGAGCAGATCGCGCGGTGGCGTGGCACCGTCGCGGCCGACGAAGCGGATGGCGGTCGCGTCGTAGACAATATGCGCATCACGCGCGGGCGTGGCGCTCGTGCCGTCGAGCAGCGTGCCGACGCGGAGCCAGACGGTGCGTTCGCGCGTGGCGCGAGGGATGACGATGGAAGCGGTCGCGTTCACGAATCGACGGGCATGGCGTCGTGGCAGATGGCCATGATGGCTTCGGCTTGGCGGAAGCCGGCGGTTTCCTGCGTCTCGCCCTCGAGCGCGCGGCCCTGCTCGAGGGCGGCGCGGAGTTTTTCGACCATCGGATCGTCAGGTGAAAGCGGGCCGGGATTTTTTTCCGGATTCGCGAGGGCGTAGTCGAGGCCGACCTCCATGCCGAGGGCGAGATAGGCGTTTTCGAGTTGTTCGCGGACGCCCTTCGGGGTGCCCCACGCGAAATTCGAGAGGCCGACGATGAAGTGCACGCCCTGCAAATCGGGATCGGCGCGGATGAGGCGCATCGCGTCGAGGCCGATGTTGATCAGGCCGTAGGTATCGGCGCCGACGGGCGCGAGGCCGGGATCGATGATGATTTGATCGGGACGGCGGCCCGCCTTCGTGACGAGGAGCTCGACAAAGTGTTTCGCGGCGGCGTGGGAGTCGGCGGCGTTGAGGCACTGCGAGGAACCGCCTTCGACGAAATGCTCGGACGCCATGACGACCACATTCGTGTCGTAGTGCTGCACGAGTTCGACCATCTCGTCGAGGTGCGTGCGCGAGGCAGCGATGGAATTGAGAATCGGCGGGCCGCTCTTGGCGCGGTCGTAGTGCTTGAGCGCGACCTTGTGGTATTCGACGGACGGGTTGTCGAAGCTGAGGGGAACGGACGTGACCGCTTGGATCGCTTGAATCACGTCGGGAAGGAGCGCGAGCATCTCGGCCATCTTCACTTGAATCCGCGCAGTGCCGTCGAGGTTGAGCGTGAGATATTCCACGCCGAGATCGGCCTGCAACTTGGCGAGGTGCGCGTAGCCGTCGGCGCTGCGCGTGGTGAAAGCGGTGCGCGCGCGGGCGTAGGAGTTGTTGATCAACTCGCCGATGATATTGAGTTTTGGGGCGGGCATGGTCGGAGTTTTACAGGAGGTAACGAAGGAAACGGAGGGACGGGAACGGAGAGGGACTTTCTGCTCTTCGGTCTGTCCGTTACCTTCGGTTCAAAGTTGATTGGTCTGGGATTGGAGAGGAGGGGAAGGGTCGGACTTCGCGACGTGATCGCGGCCGAGCCAGTGGTTGGCCCACGCGGAGGTGCCGCGGAGGCTTTGGTCCTGGATGACGGGCGTGTGGGAAAGGAGTTGGTCGGCGCGGCCGTCGTGTTTCAGCCGCTCGTAGGCGCGCAGCCAGATGCAGTCGCCGTAGCCGTCGACTTCACAGCGGCCGTCACGCGTGCCGCCGCAGGGGCCGTTGCGCTGGTTCTTCGCGCACTGCGACTCGGGGCAGAGGTAGGCGATTTCCGGGAGCGAGCAGTCGCCGCAGTCCTGGCAGCGGAAGAGCGCGGCCTTGCTCGCGTGCTCGAGCGCGCGCATCGGCGCAGGGCCCTGCAGCGGATCGGCGGCGTTCGCGCAAAGGCTTCCTCCGAGACGGGCGAGCGCGCGGCCGGGCGTGAACATCGCGGCATGCGTCCACTTCGAGAGCGTGTAACTGACGCCGACGTGCTCGGACCGCAGCGCGGGAAATTCGGCGCGGGTGGAGGGGTGCGCGAGTCCGGTGGCGGAATCCTCCGCGTAAAAATAGAATTCACCGGGGCGGGAAAAACGGATCTCGCGGGCGAAGTGTTTCCAATCGTCGGCGGCGAAGCTGCGCTCGATCTCGAGGATGCGCTCGATCGCGGGAAAGTTGTGCACGCCGCCGAGGTAGGCGCCGCGGAAGCCGAGTCCGCGATAGATCGCGATTTGCTTGGCGGCGAATTCGAGGAAAAACGCCGCACCGCGATCGGGTGACGCGGCGTGCTTCGCGCAGAGATCGCGCAGCTCGCGCGTGACGACGACGCCTGGGATGCGGCCCTCGTGGAAAATCTCAGCGACGCGCGGGCTCAGGAGATAAACGTTGCCGATCAACGGCGTGCCGCCCAGGCCGTGCGCGCGCAAGTAGGCGAGCAGCTCGGATTTTTTCCGCGCATCGAATCCTATTTGATTGATGACGAATTTCGCGCCGGCGCGAATTTTCGCGGCGAGCTTGGCGTATTGTGGCATCACTTCACCTTCGCGAAGTTTGAAATTCGTGGTGACGGCGCCGGTGAGGAAATTCGTTTTCTCGAAGCGTGGCTTCGCGGTGCCGCTGCGTGCTTCGTTGGGATCGAGGCCGCGGTTCATCTGCTCGAGCAGTGAAATGAGGCCGACGGAATCGATATCGAAAACGGGCTTCGCCGAGCCGCCGTTACCGGCGACGGGATAGTCGCCGGTCATCGCGAGGATGTTGTTGAACCCCTCGCTGTGCAGGAGCCACGCCTCGCTCTCGAGCGCGTTTCGATTGAGGTCCTTGCACGTTAGATGAATGACGACCTCCTTGCCGGCGTAGAGAATCGGTTTACCGAGGGCGGTGGGCGCGAGCTGCGGATTGCCGCCAGCGTTATCCGTGATCGAGATCCAGTCGATGATGGGCGACTCGATGAGGCGGTTGGCGAAATCGCGCGCTTTCACTGCACTGCGCTCGGCCATGCCGCCGCGCACGGAGACCAACTCGGTGCCGAGGAGGAACCGTGACGACTGCTCCAATTTTTCGCGGAGAGTCTGCATGGGTTTTGCCCGCGAATCACGCGGATCGACGCGAAGGGAGGCGGGAGGAATGAGCCCGAACCTCAAGCGGTTTGAAATTCGCGTTCATTCACGTGATTCGCGGGCGATGCCTTACGGATGCGCGGCTTCGAGCTCGGCTTTCAAGGCGGCGGCAACTTCGGCGGGTGCGCCGGCGCGCTCGATCTCCTCGCCCCACTTGAGTTGCGAGATGTAGTCGTCGCCCTTAGTGAAGCCGAGGCGTTGCGCTTGGGCGTCGATTTTGTCGGCGAAGCGGGCCGGCAGGGCGACTTTGATTTCTTCGAAGTCATCCCACGCCTTAATTTCGGCAGGGAGATCCTGCCAGTAGAGAACTTGGTAGGTCGTGACGTTGCCGGGTCCGCGTTCGATCGCGGCTTTGAGTTTCGCGGGAGCGGCACCCGCTTTGAACGAGGCGACGGGCGCGTCGCCCTTGCCGACGAAGTAGAGGACCAGATCGACGGCGCTGGAGGCGTGGGCGCCGTGGCCCTCGGCGCCGGTTTCGTCGGCGAACATTTTCGGGATCGGCGCGCCGCCGATCGCCAGGGGGTTGTGGTGGCGA
>JBBRLB010000036.1:0-46152 GCA_038231575.1 Opitutales bacterium
GGGCAAACGCCACGCTGAGATCGGTCACGGCCGGGCTTGCCGCCGCGCAGGCTTTCTCCAAATCGCCGACGGCAAACCGCACGGAGGGAGAAGACGTTTCACCGGTGACGCGGAGAGCGGCGAACGCCGAAGATAAGGTCAGCAACGAGGCACCGGCGCAGGCGAGTAAGGCGCGGAATTTCATGGGGTCGGAAACGGATCAGTTCGATGGGACCTCCGCGGGAATCGAGCAACTTGCAGACGCGTCGGCCGGTGCAGTGAGGCGGTTACCGAGCGCGGTGGGCGCGGTTGATTAAGGGTGGACGAAGACCTTTAAGTTCGCGTAGCGCGACTCGCGGCCGCGCATTTGGCGCAGGCCGATGCGGCCGGCGCGGAGCGGTGCGAAACTGGCGGTGTCCCATTTCCAAGTGTGCGTCTCGGTGCCGCGTGTAGCGGTGAGCCTGATCGTGTGATCGCTATATTCGGTCACGAGGTGCCAGGTCTCGCCGGTGGCGAAGAGATGCACGTCGCCATAACTGGGCGCGAGCAACGTGTCCTTTTGGAATTCCCCTTTCGTCGGATAACAGCGCGCGCGGATGTAGTTGGCATCTTCGCCGCCGGTGCAGGCATACGACAGGTGGTAGGCGTGCATATTTTTAAAATAAAGCGACATCGCCGGCACCTCGCGCCGGTCGCGCCAGGTAAAAATATCCGCCGGAGATTCCGTCGTGCCGAGGCCGGTCGCGTGAAAATAAAGGATGCACACCGACGTGTGATCGCGGTTCGCATCGAGCCGGGTGAAATCGTATTCGATGCGGAGGTCGCCGGCGAAGCTGTCTTTCGTCCACAACACCGCGTGCCCGGCGTCTTGCGCGGAGATCGGGCCGCTTTGCAGGATGAGTCCGTCGGGAGCTGCGCGGACGCTAGCTAATTTACCGTCGAGAAACCAGTGCGCCGTCCAGTCGGCGGAACCTGAATCGGCCAGCGCGAGTTTCCAGCCGGGCGGGGTTTCGGCGGCGAGCAACCAGCCGGCACTGACTAGGAGCAGGGCGAAGAGTGAGCGCATGGTAGAGGTGTGGCGGGGGCGAAAAAAGTGGCGACGGCGAAGCCGCCGCTTCGGGGTTAAAAAATCAGAAGTCGAACTTGCTCGTGAACGTCCATGCGCGCGGGGCGCGGAGGAAGTAGGAGGTCGGAGTGTAGGTGCCCAGCTTCGGGGCGGGGGCGCCGGGCGCGATGACGACCGTGCTCACGCGGCGGACGGTCGGGGCGGATTGATCGAAGACGTTGAAGACGTTCAACTGGAAGCTGACGGTGGTTTTATTGAACCACTTGAGCCGCGTCCGGTAGCGGATCGTCGCGTCGTAATCGATTGTGCTGTTGCCGAAGATCGGGACGGTTTCGAGCAGGGTGCCCGTGGCGAGGCCGCCCGTGCGCACCTCGTAGGCGCCGTTGTAGGCGCCGGACTTGTAGCGCGTGCTGAAGGTCGTGGTCCAGCCCTTGAGGCGGCCGGGCAGATCGAAGGAGCCGGTGAAGTTGGCGTTGATTTTTCCGGCACCGAAATTGTTGCCGAGCTGGTCGATGTTGTTGTCGAGGAGGATGGCCAGTTGGTCCAAGCGGTTGGCAATGGTGAGCGTGGGGGCGGCGGCGGTGGCCAGGCTACCGATATTCACCTTCGGGTTCTTGGTCTGGAGGTCGGTGATGTAGGTGTTGATCTGTTTGATCATGGGCACGGTGAACTTGTAGAGGTTTTCGCGCTGGCGCTCGGTCTTCGAGGCCGTGGCGCGGAAACGCACGCCTTTCATCGGGTTAGCCGTGAGGCGGAGTTCGTAGCCGCTGCTGGCTTGGTCGAGGAGGTCGGCGCTGGAGTTAGTGCCGTAGTTCGGGCGCAGTTCCGAGTAGGCGGCTTTCAACGCGGCGGCGGCGGCGGGATCGTTCAAGGTGAACAGCGGCGCGGTGCCAGCCGGGTTGGCGAGGATCGGGAAGATCGTGTTGTAGGTGCCGCGGATGCTGCCTTCCGCGTTCAAGTTGAGGGTGAGCACTTCGGTGACGTTGTTGTTCGAGGTCTCGAAGTAGCCGACATCGGCAATGATCTTTCCGTCGAACAGATCGAACTTCAGGCCCATGTCAGTGCCCTTGCCTTGAGTGTTGGGCGGGGTGATGGAGTCGGGTCCGACGACGTTGCCGCGGGGCGGCCCGAAGTTCGTGCTCTTGTTCGCATAGGCGGACAGCCACCGCGTCACATTGACGACGGCACCGAGCGTGCGCGTCGTGCCCGTGTTGGTGGTCTTGGTGACGTTGCTGCGATCCAAAATGATGAGACCGTTGCTGGCCTCCCAGCCCGGCGGCTTGACGGCCTTTTGGCCGTAGACGTAGTCGGCGACGTCATCGATGCGGTAGCCGGCGGTCACGACGAGGCGGTTTTTGAAGAAATGACTTTGCGAGGCGGCGAGATAGGAGAATTGGTGCGCCGTGCGCAGGCTTTCACCCTGCGTGACCCAACCGTTCTTGAGCGGGCCGAGGGTCGGATGATTCCACGTCAGGCTCGGCAAACGGCGCCAGTCCGGCACGTAGAAGTTATTCGCGTCGAGCGGCGAGGCGTAATGTCGGCGGACGACTTGGTTGTTGGTGTTGTCGGGCGTGGCGTTGAAGGGTGCGTAGAGCCAGGCATCGAGAAAATTTTCGCTCCCGGAGACGCTTTCCATATAAGACGTGGTGCCGACGACGCGATGCGAACCGAACCAGCGGCCGAGGTCGAACTGCCCGGCCGCGGAGCCTTGGACGATTTTGCGGCCGCCTTTCTGGGTGCGATTCAACCAGCGGGATTGAGCAAAATACTGGCCAGCGAAGGGATTGATCACTTGAGCGGACGCATTTTTGGTGAGCGAGGTGCTGCCGAGATTGAGCACTTGGGAGCTGTTCGGCAGAGTGTGGTTGGCGTCGACCATGATCGTGGCCCCGCTGGCGGCACCGTTCGCGTAGGCCTGAAACGTGTCCGCGCTGCTCTGCTCCTGCGAGGCGGAGAGGTTGAGAAAAATACTCTCGGTCAACTTGTGATCGACGGCGACGCTGAGGATTTCACGGTTCACGTGTTTGCGGCCGCCGGGGCCGTTGATGTTGCCGCGGGGATTGAAGAAGCGCGGGTCGATCGTCTGATAGTTGGCGGCGCCGTTGCTGCCCGCGACGGAGTTGCTGAAGAGCGAGGTGGCGGCGTTGATGATGAAGGACTGGTTGCCATTTTGCACCACGATGGGGCTGACCGGGCCACCGGTGTAGATGAAGGCTTTGGGGACGCCGGCCGGATTCGCGATGGCGTCGCGCTGGGCGGTGGTGAGCGTTTCCCAATTGGTCGGCAGATCGAACACAGGCGAGCCGCGCGCCAGCCAGTTGCTCACGTAGTCGTTGATGACGTGCGGGCCGGGATAGGCGACGGTGCCGGTGGTGAGTTCGCGCTCGTATTCGACGCGGGCCTCGGTGCGATTGGTGGGGCGCCACGTCGAGGCGATTTGGAAACCATCCGTGTTGTTGAAAAAGTTGGCGCGGTTCTTCTGCGTGCGCTCGGCAATCCCGTTGAGCCGCAGGCCGAGGGTCTTCGGGATCAGGACTTGGTTCACATCGAGCGTCGCGCGGCGGCTGTTTTCGCTATCGGTGAGAAGCTCAACGCTGGCGGAGCGGCGGTTGAGGTTGGCGCGCTTCGTCGTGATGTTGACGACGCCACCGGCACTGCCGAGGCCGAAGAGAATGGCGTTGGGGCCGCTGGAGTTGTCGATGCGCTCGACGGTGTAAAAGGCGGGGCGCGAATCGGTCTGGAGATAGTTGCGCGCCATGGTGCCGCCGAGGCCGCGCGTGCGGAAATTCACGTTAACCTGCGAGCCGGGAAAGATCGTGTTGATGACGCCCTGGCTGTCGAAGTCGCCGGCGTCTTCCGCGAAGTTGGTAGAGAACGCGAGCGCCTGCTCAAGCGTGGTCGCACCGATGTCCTCCATGAAATCCTTCGTGAGCACATCGAGCACGCCGGGCGTTTCCTTGAGCGAGGAATTGAGGCGACTACCCGAGAGCGTGTTCGTCGCGAGATAACCGGTGTCCTGCTCCGACGTGACGCTGAACGGTGTGAGCTGGAGCACCTCCTCTTTGGTGGCGGGCGCGGTCGTCGTGATGACCGGCGTCTTCGAATCGGTCGCGCCGGTCGGCTTGACCGGTGGCGTGGGGGCGATTTGTCCGATAAGCGGGAGGCTGGACGCGACGAGCAGCGCGAGTCCGACGAGGCTGCGGCGCGATTGGGTGACGCGATGTGCTTTCAAGGGTGTTGGGTGGTTCGGGTTTGGAGGTAGTTGAGCCAGGCGGTGGAAGTGCGGAGGTCACCGTCGCCAGCCCACGCGAAACCGGCGCGGTAGGAAACGCGGCCGTCGGCGGCGACGCGCGTGAACACGGCGGCGTGCTCCATTTTTTTCGCGGCGTCGGTGCCGGGCAGCCGTGCCATGCGGAGCACACGCGCGGGATCAACGAGGACGGCGACGCCGAGATTTTTTCCATCGATCGATTCGTAGACGGCGGCGAGGCCGGACTTCGAATCAAGCGTGATTTCGGCGCCGGTGTTTTGCGTGACGAGGCCGACGAGAATCTCGTGCGGAAAATTCGCGATCGGTTTCGCGTTACGGTCGGGGGCGTGGGCGAAAAACGACGTGGCCTCGAACAGCCGCGCGCCGAGACGCAGGCGCGTGAGGCGGTGTTCGAAGATAGGCTGGCCGTCGAGCTTCACCGGATAGGCGTAAACAGTTTTGAATTCTGCGACGTCGGGCTTCGTCCAAAGAATCGTGGCGGAGACGTAGGTGTCCGAGGTCACAAGCTTGCCGTCGATCCAGAGGCCGAGGCCGCCGCAGCCGCGCGTATCGCCGACTTTGTAGGCGTCGTAGCCCTCCCCGTGATCCTGGTGGTAGCTGATTTTTTGCGTGAGATCTTGCCGATACCACGTGTCGATGATCGGGTAGGGGACGCGTTTGAACCAGAGATCGATGCCGCTGTCCTCGGGCGCGGAGCGGAGCGCGGGGCCGTAGATGCGAAATGCAACCTTGTCGTTTTCCCACGCGAGATCGTCGACGCGCTCAGGGACGAGGCGGGCGTAGGCGCGGGGAGTTTTCGCCTCGGCGGCGAGGATCGATTCGGCGGAGGTGAGGAGCGCGGGGGGAGAAATGTTTGCGGCACCACCGACGGCGCGGAGCAGTTCGCTGCCGGCGAGGAGGAACGCGCCACTGCCGTAGTCTTGCCGCGAGTCGGCGGTGAGCGGTGCCGGCGCGGCCCCGATCGCCTGCACATAGCCGACGTAGCCGTCGGACTTCACGCGGGTGAGGAGGCCGGCCCAGCCGCGCACGATCGCGGGCCAGTGCGTGGCGCGATCGAGGAGACCGTGGTTCACACCCCAAGCGAGGCCGAAGAGGAAGAAGCCACTGCCGCTCGTTTCGCCGAGTGGAATCTGCGCGGGGTCGAGCATGCTCGGGCGCCACAGGCCGTCGGGTTGCTGCGCGGTGAGGATCGCGTCGGTCATCTCGCGGAAAAGTTTTTCGTAGAAGCCGCGCGTCGGATGATCGGCGGGCAGATGCTCGAGCATCAGCGCGAGGCCGCCGTAAACCCAACCGTTGCCTCGGCTCCAAAACGTTTTTGTGCCGGCGGGGTTTTTTTTATCGAAGAACGTGGCGTCGCGGAAAAACAAATGCTCCGCCGGATCGTAGAGATGATCGTAGGTGGCGCGGTATTCGCGATCGAGGAAGGCGAGCAACTTTTTATCGCCCGTCGCGGCGTAGAGCCGGGTGAGAGTGGGCGGCGCCATGTAGAGCGCATCGCACCAACTCCAGCGATCGGTGACGGCGACGCCGGCGGTTTTCGGCGTCGAACCGTGTTGCACGGTTTCCGTGATCGGATGGTCGAGGATGAAGGCTAGGCGGTCGCGCGTGGGCGCGAGTCGCTCTTCGTGCGAGCGATCCATCATGAACGTGTCGAGCCACGCGTGGGCGACGGCCTGATCGTCGGCGTGGTAAATGCGTTCGCCGGGCATCCAGCCGGACTGCGTGCCGAAGCGCACGACGGCGGCGAGATACTTGGCGTCGCCCGTCGCGGTGGCGGTGCGGAAGAGCCCGTCGTAGAGTTGGGCGATGACCCAGAAACGCGTGTCCATGCCGCTGGGATTCGCGAGCGCCCAATCGGCGGAGCGGTGGAGCGCGGCGGTGATTTCGGCCCGCGACGGATCGGCAGAAGCGGCGACAGCGGGGAGGGCGAGAGCGAGCGCGGTGAGGAGGGAAGCGAGAGTAAGACGCATGGGAAAAAATTAGGCGGTGGCGGGGCGGTTCGCCGCGAGCCGCAGCATTTCGCGACGAGATTCGGCGACGGCCTCTTCCGTGACCCGATATCCCGCGATCAGAATTGCGGCGGTGACCGCGAAGAGGATGGTGCCGGCGGAAAACGCGACGCGCATCGCGAGGAACGTCTCGGGCGTCTGCGCGGCCTTCAGCTCGGTATGCCAGCCGGTGAGGCTGAGCGCGACGCCCGCGAGAAAGATCGAGCCGGAGAGCGCGACCTTGAGCATCCAGCCGAGCACCGCGTTGAACATTCCCTCGCGGCGCGCACCGGTGTTCACCTCGTCGAGGTCGCAAATGTCAGCGGTCATCGACGGCACGAGCACCATCACAGCGACCAGACCAGGTGCCATCAGGAGCGACGGAATCACCATGAGCCAGCCGGAGCCCGGATAATAACAAAACCATTTCGCGACGCCCCCGAGCGCGATGCAGGCCGTGCAGAGCAGAAACGCGTTTTTCTTTCCAACGCGCCGCGACAGCGCGACAATGCCGGGGATCGCGCAGAGGCCGCCGAGTTGAAAACACGTGCCGACGATCCCCTTGAGAAACGCTCCCTTCAGCATATCGCCGCCGTTGACGTAGAAAACATTCAGGTAAAACCCGGTGTTATCGATGACGAGGTAGCTCGCGTAGATCAGGCACTGCGCGACGGCGAGGCGAACGAAGTCGCGGCGCTTCACGGTCTCGCGCCAGCCCTGCCAGAGGGAAAGTTTCGGGCCGGGCGTCGGGGCGGGGCGCGGGCGCTCGGGGACGCGCGCGACCGTGATCGCGCCGAGCGCGGCGACGGCCACGCCGATGAGCGCGCCGCAGATGCGGCTCCCGGCGACGAGATTGTTTTTCGCGACGAGTTGGACGAGTTTGAGCAGCCACTGGTTGAGGACGCCCGAGAGTTTGTGGAGCATCGACTTTGCGCCCATCAGCCGCGTGCGCTCGTGGTAGTCGCGGGTGAGCTCAAGCCCGAGCGCGCCGTAAGGCACGACGAAGATCGAGTAGGCGGTCGCGAGAAGCAGCGAGCCGATTGCGAGCCACCAGAAATAAAACGTCGGCGAGCGGCCAGCGGGAAAATACCAGATGCCCGCCGCGCAGAGTCCGGTGAGGATCGCACCGATCAAGATGAACGGCCGCCGGCGACCCCAGCGGGACTGGCACCCGTCGCTCACGTGGCCGATCCACGGATCCATCACGGCGTCCCACAGCCGCGGCAGTGCGATCGCCGCGCCGACGAGCACGGGGCTGACGCCGAGCGTGAGATTGAAGACGGGATTCGCGAGTTGGTTGACGGAATTGATCGCGAGATTTTCCGCGAACGCCGACGAGCCGTAGGCGAAACGCGTGCCGGGCGCGATGCGCTCGGACGCCGGAGCGGAGGTTGAAGGTGCGGAACTCACGAGGACATGATGCCCTGGCCGAAGTCGGTCACGCCGCGGGCGAACTGCTTGATGCGGGTGCGGGGAAACGACTCGAATGGGAGCGCCTTGAGCGCGTTGTGCTCCAACGCGGGCCGTGTGAGCTCGCGCGACGTGAGCACGCGCACTGCTTCGGTGCGAAGCGAGGCGAGGACTGAAGGATTCGCAGCAGCGAGCGAGCGCGACTCGGTGGCGTCGGTGCGGAGATTGAAGAGCAGTTCGCGGCCGCCGTTCGCGAGCCAGATATATTTCCACTCGCCCTCACGCACCATGCATTTGAAGTGGCGCGTGCCGGGCGTGCCATACATCCCGACGAGTTTTTCCCGCGGCGCCGTTTTTCCGCGCAGCGCACCGAGGAGATCGTGACCGTCGCGCAGTTCTGGCGTGCCACTCGCGGCGGTGGCGAGGCCGAAGAGATCGGTGAGCGCGGCGAGGCCGGCGTGGCGCGTGGCGGCGGGGAGTTGTGCGGGCCAGCTCACGAGGAAGGGCACGCGGCACGAGGCCTCGAAGAAACTTTCCTTCTGCCACGCCCCGTGATCGCCCAGGTGGTCGCCGTGGTCGGAGAAAAAGCAGATGAGAGTGTTGGCCGCGTCGGGTCGCGCCTCGACGGCATCGAGGATTCGGCCGATGCAGTCGTCGATGAACGTGATCGAGCCGAGGTAGCGCGCGCGCAGCCGGCGCGCCTGCGGGGCGGAGATATCGCAGGCCCAGACGGCGTGGTTCATCCACGCGAGATAATCGTCGGCCCCGTCCACGGCCGGATCGCCCACGACCGGGTCGGGCATGTCGTCGGGATTGAACATTCGGTTATAGGGCACCGGCGGCGCGATCGGTGGATGCGGCGTGACGAACGACACGAAACCGAAATACGGGCGCACATCGGGCGAGCTGAGTTCCTCAACGGCGCGCGTGGCGAGCCACGATTCGACGGTGAGCGCGGCGGCCATCGGGCGCAGTTGCGGCACGTAATACATGTCGCTGCGTTCGCCGTGGACCTGCTCGATGTGCGCGAGGTCGGGCGCGCGCGCGCGCAACCACTTCACGTAGTCGTCGGCGAGAAATTCCTGCTCGGTGGGCCAGAGTTCCTCGCTGTATTCTTGCGTCTGAAAACCGAGCGGTTCGCGGCGCGGCTCGGTGTGGAATTTGCCGAGGCCCCATGTGCGGTAGCCGCGCGCGGCGAGCGTCGCCGCGAGATACGGGCCGCAGCGCTCGGGCACGCGATCGCCCGGCACCCAGTTGCTTAACCAGCCGGTCTGCGACGGTTCGCAACCCGTCATGAGGGTGTAGCGCGAGGGGACGCACACGGGGCACGTCGCGTAAGCGTTGGTGCACGCGGCACCGCGCGCGGCGAGGCGATCGAGGTTCGGCGTGCGAACGTGGGCGTGACCGAGCGCGGCAATGGTGTCGAACCGCTGCTGATCGGTCATGACGAAGAGGATGTTGGGAGGATTCACGCGAAGGAGCTGGAGGGTGAAGAAATCAGAGGGCCGAGCGACCGGGATATTCGGCGTAGGCGGCGGGGTGGGCGGAGAGCTCGCGATTACGATAGCGCAGCTGCGCGCCTTCGCCGACGTAGAGCGAGACGCACTCGCCCCGGTCGTCCACGCTGACGACGGCGTAGCGGCCGCGGAACGAGAGGCGGAGTGCGGCGTCCTCAAACGTGCTGTCGGCAGTGGGGAGCACGAGGACGTAGTCGGTGCGCGCGTGGCCGGCGACTAGGCTGACAATTTTGAAACCGCTGAACGTGTTGCGTTGGGTGAGCGCGGTGACGGATTGAATCACGCCGGAGTTGCTGGCGCCCGCAGTGGGTTCGTAGATCACGGCGAACGGGCGTGTCCACGCTTCGCCGCGCTGCCGGATCACGAGGACGGGCGTAGGTGTGTGATCGTAGGGCTCGGGTGCGTCGTGAGTGAGGGGGGCGAGGGCGGAGGAGTATTCGCGGCCCTCGGCGCCGGGGATGAAGAGGCGCATGGCGGCGGGGGCGGGCGTGAGTTTCGCGGCGGCGAAGCGTGCGGTGACCGCGCCGGCATACGGCGCTGAGGCTTGGACAGATTTGAAGACGTGCCAGCCGGGGTAGAGGTAAGTGCGGTTGCGGGTCCACTTGGTATCGGCGGCGGGGACGAAGCGGCCAGGCGCGTCGGCGAGTTTCAACTGGTCGTCGGCCGACGCGAGGGTGAGCGAGTCACCGAGGTTGTGATAAAGATAGTCATGAAACTGTTCGGGCTGCGGCGCGCGCGAGCGAAACACATCGACGTAGTAGCCGGTGGTCGGGGAAGTGCGCACGATGCCGACGAGGCGCTCCTGCTGCGCCTTAGCGTTGTTTCCGATGTTGTCCTCGAAGCGTGTGAGCGTGAACGAGTGATTCGCAGAGACCGGCGCGGCGCCGAGGGTTGGCTCGAGCGCGACGGGGCGCACGGTGTCGATTCCGAGGTCAACCCAGTTGCCGGCGCTGCGGGAGGCACCGTTGACGATCACGCTGTTATTCGCGGCGAAGATCCGGCGGTAGTTCTCGTGATCATCGGTAGTGTAAGTGCCTTTACCCCCTCTAGCCCCGAGCACTTCGCCGGCGCCGAAAAGCTCCAGCGCCATACCCGAAGCGTGGCTGTGGACGTGCGACCCGCCGCCGACGACGGCCATCAACGCGTTCGCCGGATCGCGCGTGGACGAAAGATTGCGTTGGAGCACGACGCCCGCGAACGGCAGTTCGTCGGTCGTGCGCACCGCGGGCGCTTCCATCTGGCCGGCGATCGTGGGTGCGAACCAGAGCAGTTGCAGCGGGCCCTGGTAGCTATCGGCGCCGTTCGTATAGCCGTGGGGCTTGGCGCGATCGTAGCGGCCCTCCGCGATGCCGAGGTTGATGAGCGCGCCGAGCGTGCGCTGGAGCGCGGTGTCGCCCTCGCGCACGGCGAGCGCGTAGGCGATTTCGCAGGCGTCGTAGGGCTGGCCGGTGCGGCGAGGGCTGTCGCCAATGCCGAGATTGTCGCCGTTTGGAAAACGGAAGTCCGCGAGCCGCACGATCGAGAGTGGAAAGGCGCCGAAACCCGTGAGCGAAATCGCCGGCGGCGACTGGCGGCGGAGTAGCGCCGCCAGATACGTTACGCGCGCGGAGACGCCGACCGAATATTGAAACGACTCCGGCCAGATGCCGCCGGCTTCGGCGAAGACGGTCATGACTTTTTTCATGGAGTCTTGGTTGGGCGTGTCCTTCGTCGTGAGATAGGAAAGGAGATCGGCGCGCTCGGCGGGGTCGTCCACCGCGAGGGCGTTGAGGGCGAGGCACGGCATTTCGAGGACGGGGTGGTTGCTGTTGGTCTGGCCGTGCTCGATGATGAGGCGCGCGTAGGCGCGGAAGACGCGCTGCGAGTTGGCCGCATCGAACGCGACCGGCGCGTGCGTGACGACGCTGTGGACCTTGGCGCCGCGCATGAGCCACGGATAAAGGAAGTCGTAAATGATCGGGAGTTGGGCGCCGACGGCGCGGGCTTCATAGAGCACGTCGGCGGGATATTCGATGCCACCCTGAGTCGTCGCATCGTTGCGCGGCATTTGGACGAGCGCTTCGGCGGAGGCGTGAAGAATGTCGGCGGCGCAGCGCGCGTAGGACTCTTCGCCAGTGAGATAGTAGAGCACGGCGCAATCGGTGCCGAGGTGAAGGAAGCGCTGGAGACTGTTGCCGCGTCGGCCCTCAGGTTCGCTGGCCTGGTTGCCACCTATGACCGCGAAAATCGGGTGGCGGGTGGGATCGGTCTTGTTGGGAACGAAGGGCAGGCCGCGCAGAAACGCCTCGGGATCGCGGCCGTCTTGCGCGACGGCTTCGGCGACGCGGGCTTTCATCGCGTCGAAAACGGTGTGGGCCCACGGCTGCTTTTCGATCTTATCGAGGATCGGCGCGCGGTCGGCGGGCGTGACCCAGATCATCGGGCGCGAAACGGCGGCGGCTGATTCGGCCGCGCGCGAAAGGAGCGGCGCGATGGCGAGGAGGAGGAACGAGAGGAGACGTTTCATGGAGAGGTGGAAATAGAGGCGGGGAGATTTAGATACCAAGCTGCATTGTTGGTCGCGCGGCCGGCGAGGACGAGGTCGGGGCGGCCATCGCGGTTGAGATCGGCGATTTTTAGGTCGTAGGCTTCCTGGCCGCTGGCGTCGTCGATGACGTGTGTTTTAAAATTTCCCTTTCCGTTGTTCGCATACCACTTGACGGTCTTTTGGCTAAACGAGGCCGTCGCGATATCGAGGTGGCCGTCGCCGTTGAAGTCGCCGATGGCGAGCGCGTGGGCGTCGATGATCGCGGAATCGACGACGTGTTTTTCCCAGCGCGGGCCGGCGAACCACGCTAGGCCGGTGCCGTGGCCGTTGCTTACGACGACATCAAGGATGCCGTCGCCGTCGAGATCCGCGACGCAGACATTCGTCGCGCCTTTCTCGGTAGCGCTGATGACGTGCTTGAGCCACGGGCGTTCGGGGCTCGCGGGATTTTCCCACCACGTGACGGTGCCGCCGCCGGAGCAGCCGACGAGGACATCGAGGCGGCCGTCGCCGTTCAGATCGGCGGCGTCCATATAGTGTGGACGTTCGTCGGTGGTGTTGCGCGCGATGAAGTGCCGCGTGAAACCGCGGCCGGTATTCTCGAACCACACGAGACTGTCCTTGAGTTCGCCCTTGATGCAGTTGGCGACGATGTCGGGCCGGCCGTCGCCATTCAGATCGACGATGCGCAGGCCGTGGATGCCGTCGAAATCGGTAGCGATACTGTGCAGCGGCAGCGTGGTGCGCATGTGGCCGAGATTTTCGAGCCACGCCAAACCAAAATCAGGTCCGACCGGCGGGGTAGGCTTTGCGCCCGGCGCGGAGGACGCAGGCAGCGCGCGAAACGTGATCCACGGGTTGGTCTCGCGCGCGATGGCGAAATCGAGGCGACCGTCGCCGTTGGCGTCGATCGCCGCGCCGTAGAGGAGAATGCCGTCCTGGCAATCGGCGATGACCGTCGGCGTGGAATTGTGCAGCGGATTCAGGATCGCGAAAACTTTCGTGACGCCGGTCGCGAGAATGTCCGGCGCGCCGTCGCCATCAAGATCGGCGGTGTCGATACCCCGGACGGATTCGCCGAGCGCGACGGAGTGTTTTTGCCACGCGGGCTCCGCTGCCCGGCCGGCGGACGCGATCGCGAGGAGGGTGATGACAGGAAAAATTCTCATCGGAGCGCAACGGTGCGGCTTTGAATCTCGCCCTCACGAGGTGAAGTTATTCTTCTCCGTGAAGAATTTCTCTCCGCCCCATGAAGAAAAGGATTATCTTGGTTTTCGTTTCGCTGATCGCGCTCTTGCAACCGACGTTGGCTGCCGCTCCATCCGCCGCCCAACCGAGCCCGACGACGGGCCAGCCTTACACGGCGACCGAGGTGAATCTCCCGTTGGTGTGGGTCGCGCCGGGAGCTTTCACCATGGGAAGCCCGGTGACGGAGAACAATCACGAGCCCGACGAGAAGCAGCATCGCGTCACGATCAGCCGCGGATTCTGGCTGGGCACGTGCGAGGTGACGGTCGAGCAGTGGACGCTTTTCGCCTCCGCGAGCGGCTATAAAACCGAGGCGGAGCGCGGCGACGGACTCGCACAGTGGATTCGCGGGCAATGGGTGCGGGTCGCCGGATCGAACTGGAAGAATCCCGGTTTCGCGCAGAGTGGCGCGCATCCGGTCGTCGGTGTGAGTTGGAACGATGCGACGGCGTTTTGCGCGTGGCTTACCGAACGTGAGCGCTCGGCCGGCCGGCTCCCGGCGAAGCTCCGTTACACGCTGCCCGCCGAGGCGCAGTGGGAGTATGCGTGTCGCGCGGGCTACGACGGGCCGTTCCTCCCCGACGTGAAAAACATGAACGCCGAAATCTGGTTTCGCTTTGGCGACGGCCTTGGAGGCATCCTCGCCGAGCCCAACACGCAGCGCACCGGCGTCCGCCGCGCCAACGCGTGGGGGCTGCACGATGTGCATGGCAACGTCTTCGAGTGGTGCCGCGACTGGTATGATTCGGCCGCGATCGTGGATGCCGTCGATCCCGTGGGGCCGGAAGAAGGGAAGCAGCGGGTCTGCCGCGGCGGTGCCTGGAGCAGCTACCCTGCGAGCATCCGTTCGGCATTTCGCGGCCGCGACGACCCGAGCAATCGCGGCACGAATCTCGGCTTTCGCGTGAGCCTCAGCGAAGGGCCGTGAGAGATGGTAGCCGCGAGCGCCAGCGAGTGGAGGCTCATCCACTCGCTGGCGCTCGCGGCTACGGAAAAATTTCGGGTGGTGCATGGGGTTGCTCCGTTACGCGACTTCCAAGCCGCGCATCGTGCCGGTGGCGGAGGCAAATTTTTCGGCCTCGATACCCTGCCGCTGCAAAATGGAAAGAAACAGATTCGGCAGCGGGTAATTGTGCTCGGGATCGAACACGAGGTGCTGGCCGTGGCGAAAGCCGCCACCGGCGAAAATGATCGGCAGGTTCGTCGTCGAGTGGGTCTGCGCGCTATTCATGTTTGAGCCGTAAACAACCATCGTGCGGTCGAGCAGCGTCTCGCCATCTTCTCTCACCGCCTTCAGATCGGCGATGAGGCCACCGAGGAGATCCATGTGCAGTTCGTCGGCAGATTTGAGGAGCTTGAGTTTTTGCTCCGATTTTCCGTGGTGCGACATCGCGTGGTAGTCGGCGACGAAGTGGTTGTCGCCAAAATCGATCGCGGGCGAATTCATGCTGTCGAGCATGAGCGCGATCGAGCGCGTGGAGTCGGTCTCGAACGCGAGCCGCGCCATATCATACATGAGCTTGGTCTTCTCCATGTATTGTTTCGGCGTGGCGGGATCGACCGGCTCGGCGTAGTGCACCACGGGCTTCGGCTTTTGCTCCCAGGCTTTCGCGAGCTCCATGCGCTGTTCGAGATCGCGGACGCTCGTGAAATATTGATCGAGCCGCTCGCGGTCCGTCGCCGGGACGCTGCGCGAGAGATCCTTCGCCTGATCGACGACGGCATCGAGGATGCTCTGGCCGCGATCGAGTTTGGTGAGTTGCGCGCGCACTTCGGCCGGCGTGCCCTGCACGAACATGCGCCGAAATACGGCCGACGCGCTGTTCTCGCTCGGCAACTGCACGCCACCCCGCGTGATGGACAGGGTGCGCACGCCCTGCGCGACGTTGACGCCAAGCGTGAGTGAAGCGAAACGCGTGAGATGGCCGATGCGCTCCGCCATGAATTGATCGAGCGAGATGGTATTCTTGAAGCCGCTGCTGCCGGGATGCGGCGCGGCCGAAAGAAAACACACGTCGGCCGGATGCCCGCCGTCCACCTCGGGATGCGAGACGCCGGAGAACACCGTGAAATCGTTGCGATGCGCCGCGAGCCGTTGCAGGTAGGGCGACAGCACGTAGTCGCGGCCCGCGCCGGTCGGGAAAAAGTTTTCCGGCAGCAGGCCGATGTTGTTGCAGATGCCGAGGAACCGGCGAGGTTTCGCATTCGGTCCGGTCGGCGCGCCGCCGGTCGCGGCCCGCGCGAAAATCGGCTGCATCGAACCCAGCAACGGCAGCGACAGCAGCACGCCCGCGCCGCGCAAGAAATGCCGGCGCGAGAGGGGCCGCGACGTGGCGACGAAGCTGCCGGCAAAGCGACGCGCGGGGAGGGACGGTGCTTTCACGGAGTTCATTTGCGAAGGAAGAGTTCGCTCTGCACGACCTCGTGGATGAGGGCGCGGAAACCGTAGCCGTTTTTTTGAGTGCGTCCGAGGATCTTCTCGATGGCGGCGCGGTCGCTGAAACGCACGGGCGCGCCCGTCGCGTAGGTGACGAGTTGCGAGGCGACATTGCGGGCGAGCTGCGCCTCGTCGCGCAGCAGAATTTTTTTGAACTCGTAGATGTCGGCGAACGGCGTGCCGTCGGGCATCTCGCCCTTCGCATCGACGGGCAGCGCGTAGTGAAAGGCGAAGCGCTGCCCCAAGCGCGCGGTGCCAACTTCGGCCGGCACCGCCGCGTCGACTCCGCGATAACGCTGCCGCCAGACCCCGGCGACATCGAAGCTCTCGAGCGCGAAACCGGGCGGATCGATATTCTGGTGGCACCCGGCGCAGGTGGGATTGTTGCGATGCAGATCGAGCTGCTGGCGAATCGTCGTCGCGCCACGCGTGTCGGCCTCGACGGCGGGGACATTGGGCGGCGGCGGCGAAGGCGGTTTGCCGAGGATGCGATCCATGATCCACGCTCCACGCTTCACGGGCGAGGTCGAGTTGCCGTTGGTCGTGATCTTCAAAATGCTGGCCTGCGTGATGAGCCCGCCGCGCGGGCTGCCGGCCGGCACTGGCACGCGACGCAACGCGACTCCCGCTACCGGCGGCAGGCCGTAGTGGGCGGCGAGTTTTTCGTTCACCAGCACGAAATCGGAATCGACCAAATTGCGGACCGGCAGATCGGCGCGAATCAGCTCGGTCACAAAGGCCTGCGTCTCCTCGAGCGAGGATTCGCTCAGAAGATCGTCGAGGTAGTAGTCGCCATACGTGACGGGGTCGGGTGAGATGTCGTTGATCTTGCGGAGATCGAGCCAGTAATCGGTGAAGGCATCGACGAACTGGCGGGACTTGGGACTGGCGAGCAAGCGTTCGGTCTGCGCGCGCAGCACGGCGGAATCATGTAACCGACCTGAGGTCGCGACCGCGCGTAGCTCGTCGTCGGGCACGGTGTTTTGCAGGAAAAATGCGAGCCGTTCGGCAATCGCAAAGTCGTCGAGCGCGCCGGGTTTCTCCTGCAACGTGATAAATTGCGGCGAACTCAGCACCGCCGTGTAGGCCGTGATCATCGCGTCGGTAAACGAACCGCCTTTTTCCCACACGCGTTTCGCCACAGACAGGAAACGCTGCACCTCAGTCTCGGCGACCGGGTGCCGATAGGCGTGCTGGAGGAAATTCCGCAGCAGCCGCTCGGCGTCACCCGCGTGATCCGTTGAGACCACTTCGATGACGGCCGGCACCTTGCCCGCGGCTGAAGAAATCTCGCGCAACGGCAGATCGCCGAAGAGCAGTTGATGTCCGGCTGAGGGCCATTGGTCGACCAGCGGGCCTTCGACTTCAAGCCAGCGGAAGCCGACGCCGGGCGAGCCTTGCTCGGTGGCCAGCGGGTTTCGGTAGCGCCAGAAGCCCTGCTCCGATCGGAAAAAACGTGCGGCGTCGGGGTGGATCGTTTCGCCCTTAAGCAGCCACGCTTCGAACTCGTTCACGCCTGGTGTCGTGGGCGCGTCAAATTTTCCAATGAGCCGGAATTGGCGCGGAAACGTCTCGGCGTAAACGGTCACCGGCTCAGTGCGCTGGCTCGGCATGACATTGGCGAGGTCGGGAATCCACCAGCGCGGCGGCATGCCGGGTTCCTGACTGGAGGGGCCGACCCAAGCGGAAAACGTGTTGAAGCGAAGTTTGTAGCGGCCGGCCAGCGGTGCGTTAAACGCATCGAACCACATCCGATAAGAGTCATACTGGCTGGCGATCTCCACGAAGGCTTCGATGTCGCGCGTGGCGGGATCGGCGTCGCCCACCGTCATCGGGCCTTTTTTGCCGAGGAGTTCGTATTGCGAAACGTAACCGTTGACCGGGATCACCATCCGTTCTGGCTCGTTGGTGGGCTTCTTGGTGTTGCTGGTGAAGGTTCGCTGCGCGCGAGCGTAGTAGCGCTGGACGGTCGGTTGTGGACGCTCGACTTGCTGCGCCATCACATCGCGTAGCGCGAACTCGGCGACCTCGAGATAGTGCCCGAGCTGATCGTGCGACATGTCGAGGGCGGCGGCGATTTTGTTGTAATGGTAGGCGATCGGATCTTCGGGCAGTCGGTCCTTCAACTGGAGCCACGGCGCGTGCAGGAGGTCGCGGAGCGCGTTTTCATATTCGGTGCGATTGAGGCGGCGGCGCGTCGCGCGGCCGTTGAGCGCGTCCTGATCGCGTTCGTAACGCGTCAGGGCGTTTGCAACCGCGCCAGTGAACGCCGCGAGTTCGGCGGGTTCCGGTCGCGGCTTTTTTTTCGGCGGCATTTCGCCGGCGGACACGCGGTCATGCACTTTAATCCACGTGGCAAAGTTGCTGGCCTTGGTGGGCTCGAACATCAGCGCCGTCAGATCGAGATCGCCCTTTTTCTGATCGTCGTCGTGGCAGCTCGCGCAATGTTGATCGATGAATTCGGCGGTGCCGCGCGGCGGTTCGCCCGCAAACGCCACGCCCGCGATCCCCGCTGCGGCGGCGCAGGCGCGGAGGGCGGATCGCGGTGGGCGGGTGTTCATGATGAAGAAACCTTGTGGCGTGCGCTCAGAATGCCTCGAAACGCGCGGAGTGTCGGCCGACGAGCACCCAGCGGTCGCCGCGCTTGAACCAGGCGTGCAGCGCCATGCTTGGGGATTGCTCGGCGAGGCCGGTGTGGCGATATTGCGCGCGGTGGAGCACGAGCACGGTGTCGCCGAACTGGCGCATCGTGGCGTCGAGGAAGTAGGTCTCGGTGTAGCCGCCCGCGAGTTCCCGCATGAAGTTTTTCTTGTCGCTGGTGTGATCGGTGACGTGCGTGTAGCGGACCGAATCGTCCACGAGTTCATCCATCCGCGCCGTGTCCGACGTGAGCATGCCGTAAACCCATGAGGCCTCGCGTTCGCTAATAAGTTTGGCGAGCGCGGGTGAGGGCTTCGAGCCGAGTTCGCCCGTGAGGTTCGGGCCGCCGCGCGGGCTGAGTTGCTTGCCGATCGGCTCGCCCTTGTGCGACTCGTGCCGGTGCGCGAGGCGCCATTGGCCAGCTTGCTCGGCCCAGATGTGCGTGATCGATTGCACCGGATAAGGCGTCTCGGTTTTCAATTGGAGATGCCCGGTGCTGATCGTGAACACCGTGGAACCATATTGCCGCATCGGCTCATTCAGCACGGCCACCGCGGTCTCGTAACCCTTCGCGACGAAGTCGGCGAGAAATTGCGCCTTCGTGCTGATGAGACCGTTCTCGTGGACGTAAACGAAATCGGCGGCGAGCAGCACGTCGAGTGCCGCCGTGTCCTGCGCGAGCGCGGCGCGGAGGAATTTTTGTTCGTTCGCATTGACCGCGGACTGCGCGGCGGGCGAAGGCGGAAAAGGGTTGATGGCCGGGAAGGGCGAGGGCGGAGGCTGCGCGAGGAGCGTCGAGCTGATCAAGCCAACGCCGAGCGTGAAGTTCACGGCGAGCGCGGCGAGGAGGGAGCGGGGAGGTTTCATGGGGGCGATATTTTCCTGGTGGAGCGCGACGTGGGTGCGGGGGTTGGGGTGAAGCCGGACGCCGCCAGAATCTCCGGCGGAAAGGCGGTGATCGGACGAAGCTGCACGCGGCGATAGAAAACTTCCGAGCCTTCGCTCTGGAGTTGGAGTTTGCCGCGGGTGAGCGGCACGCGGGCGGTGTCGCGTGCGACTCGGGCTTCCGTGAGCGCGTTGACGACGTGGCCGTTGACGAGAAAGATTGCCCGATCGCCGACGGTGTAGAGTTCGGCGGAATTCCATTCGCTCTGACGCTCGAAATTTTCCGAGCGGGAGATCATGCCGGATTTGGCGTCGGGCGTCGCGCCGGCCAGGACACTTTCGCCCGCGGGACTGAAGGCGCGAAATTTTTCCCGCGGCACCGACGTCGCATGGGCGGACGTGCCGGCGAGGAGGTAGAGATCACCAATGTCGTTTTCCTGCACCTGAAATTCGAGGCATGACATCCAGACATTCCAGAAACTGCCGTGCGGGCCCGTGCAGTGAAACAGCACGCCGCTGTCGCGGGGTCGCGCAAGTCGCGGCTCCCAGATTTTCTCGCCCCACTTGGTTTCGAAGCGAAGGTGATAATTTTCAAACTCCGCGAGCGTGGTGAGCCCGCCGTAAATCTCACCAGTGATGTGGAGCACGGGTTCGCCCTGATCGGTCGTGAGCGTGAAGACGTGCTTCGGATCGTTCGCGAGGCCGAGGGGCGTGCCGGTGCGGCCGTCCGTGCTGGTGGGCGTGCCGGGCGGCAGATCGCGCACGGACGCGTGCGGCACGCCCATCCAGAGTTCCCAGCGCGAGAGCTGGGGATCGAACAAGTCGACCCAGCCGTCAGCCGCGCGATCGGCTTGCGGTGACGACACGGGTTGCGCCGCGAGCGTGCTGCCCGCCAGCGTGGCGAGCAGCAGCGCAAACTTCACACGGCGAGCATCTCTCATGGTAGCAACAACCGGCTTAGAAGCGGACCTCCATGGTGAACTGCAGCGTGGATGGCTGGACGAAATATCCGCGCCGATCGCGGTAGTTTGCGTCCGTCGCGTTTTGCCAGTTGAGGCGCAGGGAGGTGTCGTGGTCCAAAATCTTGCGCCGATACGAGGCGAAGAGATCAACGCGCACGGGATCTGCGACTTGTTGGATGTAACGTTGGATGTAAGTGGGGAATTGCTGAATCGGGCCCTGGCGCCACGTGTAGCCGCCGCCGATCGAAAGGCCGCGGAGGGGAGTCGTCCGCTCGAAATCGTAGCTCACCCAGAGGCGCGCATCGTTTTTCGCGACGCCTTCCTTGGGCAGGCCGATAATATCGGGAATGCCATCCTTGTTTTCATCGGGGCTGTTACCGTCGGTCGTGATGACGTTCTTGCTCACGTAGGCGTCGGTGTAGGCATACGCAGCCATGATCGAGAGATTCGGCGTCGGAGTGTAGACGAGATCGAGTTCGACGCCTTGCGAGAGCTCCTCGCCGCTGGGGAGGTTGTTGTTTTGGGTGAAGATGCCGCCGAGAAACTGGACGATATTCTGGCGGGTGATCCGGTAGGCTGCCAGGGTGCCGCTCAACTTGCTGCCGATCGGGCTGAATTTCAGGCCGATTTCCTTGCCTGATCCCTTCTCCGGGTCGATGAAGCCGAGGGCGGGATTCACGGTGCTGGCGGGGCCGTTCGGCTTGTAGGAATTCGAGGTCAGGGCGTAGAGGTTGTAGCCCTTCGCCAATTCGAAGATCGCGCCAAACTGCGGCGAGAGCGCGGTTTTATTTTGCGATCGGATGTCGATGTAGTGCGCGCCAACCAGCAGATTGAGCCGGCCGCCGAGGAAGGTGGCGTAGTCGGACGCATAGGCGCTGGTGACGGGCACCGGATTGGGATTGGTGTTGCTGGCCACGCCGGTGATCGTCGTGGCAAACGGATCGCTCAGACTGAACACGGAGCGCGGCGCCCCGGGAAACGAAACTTTCTTCGGGCCGCTCGCATCGGCGATCACCGTGGCGACGTTGGCAAAGACCCGGCTGTCGTAGTAGGCGTAGCCATAGTCGACATCGCGATTGTCGCGGAGGCCGACGGAGATCTTGTGCTCGGTCGAGCCGAGTTTGAGCTCATGGAGCACTTTCAGTGAAATACCCCGGTGGCTGACCTGCCGAGGCTGCACGATCATGCGAGCCGGTCCGGCGATGTATTGCCCAAGGGCGTTGGCCAGGATGCGGCCGCTGCCGATGTTGAAGTATTGGAATTCATTGATCGACGAGTTCACATAGGACGCCAGTAACGTGGTGTCGGAGCCGAGATGCTGGACCAACCGCAAGCTGATCCCCTTGGTGCGTTGCTGGAAGTCGTCGAATGGAGTCACAAAGGTGAAGTCCTTGGTGATCGGCACGAAGCCCCGCGCGAAGACGCTGCCACCCTCGCCGGTGTTCTTGAACGGGGTTTGGATGCGGTTGAGCCGGCCGCGTTCCTTGCTCCAGTTGATCTGGACGTCCATCGCGGTGTTTTTGCCATACTCGAAGTGGAACGATGGGGCGACGATCGCGCGGTCGCGATATTCGTTGGGCCGGGTAAATCCGTCGTGCGATTCGCCGAGTAAGATTCGGGCGGCACCGCGCCACTCGCCCGTGGTGGCCAGCGGTTGATTCAAATCGAGGAGGCCGTGAACGGTGCCATCCTCGGCGTAGGTAACACTGAAGACAGCTTCCCGTTTGAAGTGCGGTTTTTTCTGCACGACATTGACGAGACCGGACGGGTCGGCGGTGCCGTAGATAATGGCGGCGGGCCCCTTGAGCACCTCGACGCGGTCGACCAGGGCACTGTCGGTCGCCGTGTTGAACGGCTCGCCATCGCGCAGCACGTTGCCCGTCGAGAAACCGCGGATGGCAAAGCTTTCCGAGTTCATCGAGCGGCCGGTGTTGGTGACACCGCTGACATAGCGCAGGGCGTCTTCCACTTTGATGCTACCACTGTCGAGGAGGAACCGATTCGTCAGGACGATGAGGGGAATCGGCACGCGATCGATCGGCAGCGTGAAACCGAGACCGCTGGCGCTGGACTGCGTGCGGTAGCCTTCGACGCCTTCGGGTTTGACCGTAAACGGATCAAGCACAACGGCTGCGGAGTCAGACGTGGCGGTGGACTGAGCGCGCAGCACCGAGCTAGCGAGACAGAGTGCGGCGGTGGCGATGGCAGTGGAAGTGCGAAGCCAAAACGGGCAACGTGATTGCATACTATAACTGGGTTTGGGGTTGGAGAAATCGATCGGCGGTAGGCCCGGTCGTTCGTGGGGAAGACGGTGAAAGGTAGCATCCGCCGCTGGTCAAAACCAATGGACAGGTGCGGAATCTCTTGTGGTTTTGCGTTTTGAGAACGGGGTTGACCGCGAAATTTCGTGCCGCGAACCGCCCGGAGCGGTGGCGTTCCAGCTGTCGAAACCGAGCGGAGATCCACGGCTGGGCGACTGGGAAGACGCCCCGTCATGGCCGCTTTCCCCGGCGGTGGCGTGGCGGTAGCCGGCCTCGACGAGGTCGGGCCGGGTCAGCGACTCCTGCTACCTCTTGCCCGCGGGATGTTTATTTTTTTCCGCCGTGGTTGAACGTGTAGCTGAAATAGACCGCGCGCGGCTCACCGATCAGGCGGTTCACGCGAAGATATTCGCGGTCGAAGAGGTTGTTCACATTGAGCGCGACGGAGTGACCGATGCTGCCGGTGTTGGGCAGGCGGTAGCGGAGGCCGAGGTTCCAGAGGTTGAACGACGGGGCGCGCAGGCGCCACTGGTTGGTCGAGCTCGTGACGACGCGCTGGCCATTGGCGAGCGTGGCGTAGGTGTCGCCGGCGTTCGGCGCCTCGGTGGGAGTCGCGGCGACGTAGGAGACGCCGAGGTTGGCGGAGAAATTTCTCCACGCGCCCGACGGCGGCGCGAATTTCACGTAGGCACCGCCGTTCTGCGGGGAGATGTTGTTCACGCGGCGGCCGATGGCGGCGGGCGAGCCGCTACCGAAGTCGGTGTAGATCGAGTAAACGTGGCCCCAACTGCCGCCGGCGGAGAGCGTGTCGCTGATACGCCACGTCACATCGATCTCGTAGCCGCGGACGAGCTGGTCGCCGTCGCGCACGGAGGTGAGGACATAGTTGCCAGAGCCGAGCGGCGTCTCGATGTTGTCGGTGACGGAGACGTTGTGGCGGTTCGCGTAGAAGCCGCTGACGGTGTAGGTGAGGCGGCTGTCCAAGAGTTCGCCTTTGAAGCCGTAGTCCCAGCCGTCGGCGGCCTCGGACTTAAATTTGGGATCGAGGTGGACCTGCGTGTTGTCGCCCTGCGCGACGAAGTAGCTCTGGCTGTAGCTGCCGTAAACGCGGAAGCCGGGTGTGACCTTGTAGTTGAAGCCGGCGTTGGGTTTAACGAAGTCGACATCCTTGTCCACCTGCGTGCCGGTGATGTAGCCGGCGAAGCCGAACAAGTCACGGTCGCGGAAGCGCACGTTGTCGTAACGCACTCCGGCGAAGGTGAGGAGGCGACCGCTGAAAAACGAGGTCTGCTGGCGGAGCAAGCCGCCGAACACGGTGTTGCGGCGCTTCTGGCTGCGCGTCTTCACCGTCTGCGTGCTGTCGAATTTCTTCGTGAAATACGCAACGGGGCCGACGGGTGTGAGCGTCACGGGGTTGAGGGTGACGGTGCGCACGGCGTTCCACGCGACGAGGTCGGGGTTGGTCGCGCCGGCGTAGTTGAGCGCGGGATCGAAGCGGTAGTAGTCGTTGATGTCGGCGGTGAGAAGCGTGCGGTGCTCGATTTTTTTGTCGTTGGTCCAGTAGTGCGCGAGGAGGTCGCCTTGGAAGCCGCCGCCGTCCTCGACGATGCGGGAGGTCGTGGGCGTGGCGCCGCGCGCGCTCGTGATGGCGGGGAGCGTGCCGTTGGTGGCGGGCGCGGGATTGATGGCAATAGCGCCCCAACCGGTGTTCGAGTTGTAGTCCCAACGGCGCGCCCAGTAGCGGTTGGCGCCGAGACGGGCGCTGAAGACGGAGCTGAGTTTTTTGTCGTAGAAGGCGTTGAGGCCGGTGTTGCCGCGGTCGAGCTGGCTGACGGGTCCGTAGGGGTTGGTGCGGGAGAGATTGACCGCGTAGCCGATGGCCTGATCGTCGAGCGTGCTGGCGGTGCCCTTGCGATCGGTGATGAGCACGGCCGGCTGGTCAGGGGAGTGGCGCACCTGGAGAAAATACTCGAGCGAAACGAAGACGGTGGAGCCGTCGTTGAACGCGTGCTTGAGCCCGAAATAATATTCCTGGTTGCGGTTGCGGGCATACTCCATGTCGAACTCCTTCTGGTAGTGGGAGCCGGTAAGGATGTAGCTGGTCTGGCCGAGCGAGGAACTCGCGAGCGGCCCGGTCGCTTCGAGCGTGACGCGCTGGGTGCCGTTGTTGCCGTAGTTGAAGGTGAGCTTCTGGCTCGCGCGCGACTTGGGCTGCTTGGAGATCATGTTCATCATGCCACCGGGCGAGGTGCGGCCGTAAATCGCGGCGTTGGAGCCCTTGATGATTTCGATGCGATCCACGTTGCTGGAGCCGTAGCGGCCGAGGCGGAAGAAACCGTCGCGGAGCTGCGAGGTGGAGTTGAAGCCGCGGAGATTGAACTGGCCGCCGACGTCGAGGCCGGTGAAACCGCCGATCTGGACGATGTTGTCGGAGAGTTCAAAGATGCCGAAGTCCTCGAAGAACTCGCTCGTGAGCACGTTTACTGTGTAGGGCAGATCGATAATCTTGGTGGCGACGCGCGAGCCGGTCATCGTCTCGGCGGGGACGTAGCCGCGGTTGTCGTCGGCCGTCACGTTGAATTCTGAGAGCGTGATCGCTTGCTCGGACTTGGCGGCCGCGATGGCGGAGGGCACAGGGGCGGTTTGCGAGCGCAGGACGGGCAATAAGGCGACGACGCTCGCGAGGACGAGGGCACGCAACGGCGCAGGGTGGGTGAGCATTGAGACGGGGTGGGTTTGGTTGGTCGCCAACGGTGTAGTGGCCGCAGGCCAAGGGAACTGACGCGAGAAGGGTAGCAGCTGCTCCAATCGAAACCAATAGACAGACGCGGAATCTCTTGTGGTTTTGCGTTTACCCGCGGTAAGACACGGATGGGCTGAACGAGGTGCACCGTTCTGTTGCGTCTCCCGGCGTGCGACGTTTACCCCGGTTCTAACTTCTTCAGGTTTATCGAACGGTCGGCGTGTCCGTCGTAGGTCCGCGCCGACAGCCGCGTTCAGTCGATTACCGAGGACAGCACGAGATTTTGGAAACCGTAGGTGCTTTCCTGATCGTTGCCGGGCGCTTGCTGCTGGAAGATCGCGAAGATGAGCTGCTCCTTTGGGTCGATCCGGAAATAGGTGTTGTGCGCGCCGCTCCAACCATAGGTGCCAGGCGAGCCGAGCAGGCCGGACGCACCGTTGGGCTGGAGCACGGCGACTTGCAGGCCGTAGCCTTGGCCGGGGAGAAACGAGAGTGGGATTTGCTCCACTTGCGCCGTGGTCATGAGCTCGACCGACTTGCGGCTGAGGAGGCGGTGGCCGGCGAGTTCGCCGCCGTTGAGCAACATCTGGCAAAAGCGCAGGTAATCGGACGCGGTGGAGAAGAGACCGCCGCCGGCGTTGAACATCCGCGGCGCGGGGTTGCGCGGTGGGAGCTTCGTCAGGGGTTGGCCGGCGGTGCGTTGGTAAAGCGAGGCGAGGCGGCCGATTTTTTCCGGCGGCAAGGTGAAACCAGTGTCGCTCATCCCGAGCGGAGCGAAGATACGCTCTTGCATGAAACGGTCGAGCGATTGGCCGGACGCGACTTCGATCACGCGGCCGAGAAGCAAAGTCGCATCACCGTAACGCCATTGTGCGCCGGGCTGGGAGTGCAGGGGCAACGTCGCCAGCCGGTCGGCGTAGTCCGCGAGTGTGTGGTCGGCAGGCAGCGACTTGATCGCCTGCAACCAGAGTTTTCCGACCGGGCCGTCGTCTTGCGGCTGACCGGGAAAGCCGGGGCGATGAGTGAGGAGATCGAGGATCGTGATGCTGCGCGCGGCGGGCACGAGTTCGTAGCCGCCGGGCGCGTCGGCGCGAGGCACGGCCACTTGGCGGCGGGCGAAGGCGGGCAGAAATTTCTCCAGCGGATCAGTGAGCAACAGTTTCTGGTCCTCCAAGAGCATGAGCACGGCGACGGCCGTGATGGGCTTCGTCATCGAGGCGAGGGCGAAGATGTCATCCGTCCGCATGGGGCGACGAGTTTCCAAGTCGGCCAGGCCATGGGCCTCAAGGTGGACGAGTTGTCCCCGCCGAGCGACGAGCGTGACGGCCCCGGCGATCTTCTGCTCCGTTTGCAGGCGTTCGACCCACGGGCCGATCCGGGCGAGACGGCTCGACGAGAGGCCGACGCGTTCGGGAGTCGGCCCTGGCGCCGGCGCGGCCACGGTCAGCGAATTCAGACACAGCAAAACGAACGCAAACAAACTGGGGTGGGGTCTCATGTGGGCGAAAATTTTTAGAATACCTGTCTCCTCAAGCGATTTTACGGTTACTCGAAATAGCCCAGACTCTTCAGCGGGCCGTTTTTGTTTAGTTCGAAAAGCTCGGCCACGGAGTTGCCCATGATCGGGATCAACTGGTTCTTTTCGATCTTGGAGAAGGGCACGTAGATCTCGGGATAATATTTCATGTGCTCGACTTGGGCGTCCGTCAGGGAACGGTTCGCCGCGGCGGGAAATTCCATGGGGCGGGGCTTGAGCGGGGTGTTGACGTTAAATTTGTGCGTGTAGCCGGTCCAATCGTAGGGACCAGCCCACGTGCCATCCGCGAGGCGATAGACGGGGGAGAACAGGTGCCGGACGTGATGATACTTTCCGTCCTTCCAATACACATAGAGCAGCACGTGTTCGTGTTTGGCGAAGCGGGGCGGATTGTAGTAATCGTCGGCACCATCGAACTCGATCACCTCCAGCGGGAGATCGCCGTGGACATTCTCGACGTTGCGATACCGGGCTTTGAAACCGAACTCAACTGCCGCCCCCGTCTGCGGCAGGGCTTCGACCGAGATTTTTTCACCGACGAAGACGAAGAGTGGTTCCCGCGCGGCCAAGCCAACGGCGCACAGTGCGAACCAGAAAAGGCAGAGACCCTTCATATTCGTTGACCGTTTCATCCGACGGCGGCGCTCATTCAGGCCAACAACGGGCTCAAGGTTCCGGTGCTGTCGCCGAAGCGATCGACCTCGGCGCCCAGTTGCACGAGCATGGTCAGGAGCAGATTGTTGAGCGGCTGATCCTCGGTGCCTTTTCGGAAGTTGTGAAACGTGCCGTGCTTGAACCCCATGTTCTTTCCGCCCGCCAGAATCAGCGGGTAGTTGTAGGTCGTGTGGGTCAGGCTGGTGCCGCTGCCATAGAGCACGACGGTGTTGTCGAGCAACGAGCCTTCGCCCAAGGGGTCTTCCGTGGAGGCCATCTGGCTGAGAAAGCGGGCGAACCGGTCCGACAGGAATTTGTTGAACGTGGCCCAGTTTCGGAATCCGTCCTCGCTTTTCGTGTCGTGCGAGAGCGAATGAAAATCTTTTAGACCAAAAGCCTTCGGGAAATTGTTCGCGATGCCGCCCGCGCCCTCGCGGGCCTTCATGAAAGTGATCGAGCGCGTGGAATCGGAGAGAAAGGCCGTATACATCAGCTCATACATATTATCCAGGAACGCCTCGGGCGCTTCGCGCGGATCGGCCTCAAGGTTGAAACGATCGAGCGGCATTTTCTTTTTTTCGATGTCCATCCAGGCCTCGGCGCGGTCCAGGCGCTTCTCGATGTTGCGCACTGCCGTCTGGTATTGATCGACCTTCGAGCGATCGGCCGGGCCGAGCCGCGAATTGATAAACCTCATCTCACCCACGGCGGCGTCCAAGATGCTCCGATCCCGGCCAAAGGCCCGCTTCGTTTCGTTGCGGTCACGGGTATCCACGCCGAACAGCTCGTTGTAGATATTGCGCGGCGTGGCGATCGGCACGATGGGCTGCCCAGTGCTGGAGTAGGATAAGGTGTGCGATTTCCTGAAATCGCCGACGCCGCCTTCGGAGGCCAAAACCAGCGAGGGATAACGCGTGTGCGCACCCTCGAACTGCGCATGGAGCTGGTCCATGGAGACCGTGTTCGCTTGAGGCCGGCTTTCGTCGGCTCCGGTCAGGAAGTAACCGCCCGTGTTGTGGGCAAAAATCGAACGCAGCACGGGATGCGACAACCCCGACAGGATGGAAAATTTTCCCCGCATCGGTTCGAGGGCCTGCAAGGGTTTGTTCAACTTAAAATCCCGGCCCGTCTGATGCGGGAACCAATGCCAGTCGGCGTGATCGGGATGGCCTGCGGGGGGCAAGGGAACCCCATTGCCGAAAAAGATCACGCACAAGCGGCGCGGGTTTCTTTTCGGCGTGCCCGCGCCAAAACTAAAAATGGGGAGGGCCGGCAGCAGCAGCGACGCGCCGAGGGTCTTGATGAACGAGCGGCGGTTGAGATGGATCGGGAACTTAGACATGGGGTCTCCTTGTGGGGTTGGACTGGGTGAAGGCTTCGCTCTGCGCGATCGCCAGCACCAAGTGTTTCAGGCTGTAACCGGAAATTCTGAAGGAGCGGAAAATGTTCTCCGCCTCCTGTTCGTCGATGACATCAAGTTCGCGGCCGAGCGCATAGACCATCAGGTGCTTGACGAGGCTGAGCATGATCTGCGGTTCGCGTTCCGCCAAGAGATACTGGCTCAACTCCCGCGCGCCCGAGATTTTCTTTCCCCCCGGCAGCGTGGTCGTGGCGTCGATGGCGAGGTTGGTGCTCCCGGTCGCGCGCCAGCGGCCGGTCGCATCGTATTCCTCGAACGCGATGCCCCAGGGGTCGATCTTCCCGTGGCAACCCGAGCAGGCATGCACTTCGCGGTGGTGTTCGATTTTCTGCTTCAGCGTCATGCCCTTGAACATGGGATTGGTCGCGTCGATCTCTGGCACGACGGGCGGCGGCGGTGGCGGCGGATCGTTCAACACTTTTTGCAGCAGCCAGACGCCGCGCTTGATCGGATGGGATTCCTTTCCGTCGGAGTTGATCGTCAACACGCTACCCTGCGTCAGGATGCCGCCCCAATTCTTCGACCGGTCGCCGACTTCGACGCGGCGCAGGTCGCCCCCGACCAGCGGGCCCAGCCCGTAGTGACGCGCGAGTTGGTCGTTCAAGATCATCGAGTCGGAGCGGAAGAGATCCCGGGCGTCGCGGTTGTGGATGAAAACATCCCGGAACGTCTCGATGGTCTGGCGCTGCAACAACCCCGCGAACTCCCCGTCGAACTTCGGATACAGTTCGCTGGAAACGACCACATCCTTGATCTTGTCCAAGCTCAGCCATTGCCGGGCAAACGCCTCCGCGAACCGCTCCCCTTTGGGGCTCTCCAGCATGCGCCGCACTTCCTCGGCCAGCACCTTCGGATCCGCGAGCGATCCGGCCGCGGCGAGATTGATCAATCGCTCGTCGGGCATCGACGACCAGACGAAATAGGAGAGGCGCGAAGCCAGATCTGCGCTGCGCTCGCGTTCGCCGGCGGCGGCCGGCCGGCCGATGTAGAGGAATGAGCGCGACACGAGAATCGACGACATCGCATCCTTCAAAGCCTGGCGGAAGTCCGCACCCTCGGCGCGCAGCCGTCCGAAAAGCGAGGCGTAGTGATCAGTTTCGGCGGGCGTCACCACCCGGCGAAACGCGGTCCGCGCGAACTGGCTCAAAGTTTCCTGCGCGATTTTCTGTTCGTCAGCGGAGTCGCGCGGCAGGGCCACGACCCACGGCGTTTTCGGGTCACTCTCGGGCGGAAGAATGTCCACTTCGAGCGCGTCGAGATAGAGGTAGTTGGGTTTCCCTTCCTGCCAGCGCGCCAGGCCTTTCCGGCCGCTGTCGATGCCTTCTTCGGTCTGTCGGACGATGCCGGGGTGCAGTTCAAGTCCGCCATCAGTGTAGATGTCACCTTGTCCGTAGGCCGAGCCCGCCAACGCTCCGTATTCGTGTCGAGCGACGTTGGACAACACCAACAGCAGATACGGGACCGGACCGTTCTCGCCGGAATCCGCCAGCGGTGGCAACGCATCCTCCAGTCGAAACCGAAATTCATAGACCCCGGGATTCTCCCGCCCGGCAGTTACGTCATGCTCGCCCGCGACCAACACCTTGAGCGACTGGTCAAAGCTGCGGCCGGCCTCGAGGCGCAGGATGGGGCAGGAACCATCTGCTCCCGGCGTCGCCGCCGCGTGGACTCGCACTACCACTTCGCCGGCCTTGCGCGTCGTCTTGATCAAAAGAAATTGTTCGTGGAGGCGCGCAAACCCCCGGCCCTCGCCGACGCCGGGCACGTCTCCGGTCGGAATATTTCCAAACGGCAAAGGGCCATAGGCGCGATTCCGATAGATCGGCGCTTGGCCCTTTCGGGTCTGCAAGATCGATGCGATCTTCTCTGCCGACAACGGCACGGGCGCGAGGTCCAGCGCCCGGAGGTAGCCGATGCCGCGGGTGTAGTGGTAGATGTCTTCCGCCTCGATAAAATACCGGTCGAGCCCCGAGCTCCGGTTCCCGAAATGAACATATTTGTCGAGGGCGGTGCGCGCCGTTTCCAAGTAGAGCTGCATGTCCACGTTGGAAATCATGAGCAAATCAGCGGTCGTGTCGTAACCCTTCTCCGACACCGGATCGGGCGGCAGTTGATCCGCAAAAGCCGCCGGCACGGCGAACAAATCCTGATACGTGTGATTGAACTCGCGCCGCGTCAGCCGCCGCATCGGGAAGGAGCCATTCTCGCGGCGCTTCACCAGCGCCATCTCCTCCAGGGCGTTGACCACCCAGGCGACCAAGGTCTCCCGCGTTTCCTCCGGCAGCGCCCGGGCATCCTTGGGCGGCATTTCCACGGTTTCCAAGACGGTGCGCACGTGCTTCCAAGCTTCGACCGATTGCGCGACTTGAAACCGGACGCCCAGTTCGTCAAAACGAATCCCGCCCTTCGCGTCGGAGTCGCCATGACAACGGTAGCAATAGCGCCGCAGGATGGGTTTGATCGATTCTTCGTAGCGCGCGATCACCTTGGGGGGGATCGAGTTTTTGGCGGCGATCCCGCCCGCCACCGCCGGCTGGGCTGCACCGAGCGAGATCGACCGACGCAACCATGCTGGCGCATGCGCGACCAGATAGTCATCACCATGGACGAGGGAGCCTCCGTCGTGCGCGGCGAAGATTACCACCCCGCAAGCCGCGCTGAGCGCCGCCAGTGAACCGCGCACGTGCCACCGAGAATTCCCGCTCTGCGTTCGCAGTCGGAACGCGGCCGCGAGCACGGCGAAACTCGCGACCAATACCCCGAGCAACCGATGCCGCTCCACCAGATTGCCGCCATGATTTTCCCCCACGGCGAGCAGCGAGCCCGTCGTGACGGCGACGATCGCACCCAGCGCGCCCACGAGGAGCAACGCGGTCGCCACGACGCCGAACGAACGGAATTTTTCCCGCCGAGAAACCACTTCCGCCAACGGGGCGAGCAGTAAGCAGACGATCGGAAAATGTAGAACTAGAATATGGAAGCGTCCTAGAAACGACAGCCAGTCGGGCCGCGTGGCGAAAGCGTAGCCCGTGCCATACGCTACCGCCCACAGCCCGGCGATCGCCAAGCCCGTGAGGCTCCAAAATGTAAGGGGTCTAACCATGGAATCACCTCGGATCAGTGGGCGCGGAGGAACTGTCGATTTAAAGAGGGGAACTAACTGAGACTTAAAAATACCATTTCCGGGGGCTGGAAGAAAATGGGTAAATCGAGGATTCTTTGTTTAATTGCATTCGACCCGGCGGTGGACCCCTCTCGCACGGAACGGGGCATTCAGGGCTTCCCGCGGATGACGCGGATTAAGTCGATGGAGAGCCAGGTTCTCAGGGCACACCACGCGGGCGCAGAACGTTTTTTCACCTCGTGAAACGTGGCGCACGTTTTGGGTTATTGCGGCCAAGCGCCTTCGTTGGTCCGAGGCCGAGCTCGGAAACGTGCAGGACAGGCGGGGCGGCGCGACGATTCCGCACTCTCCTGTGCGCGATCAGCGAGGCCGGCGGTGAAGCGAAGATATTTTTTCGGAGAACTCGAGGCGGCCGGAGAACAAAAATTATTTGAGCGCGATCGGGCGGACAGCGGCAGTGGGGCCGGCGGTGAGTTCGGTCGCGGCCGGAGCGAGCTGGGTGACCCGGCCGGTGGCGGCCCACTCGGTGCCGCGCAGGAAAGTCACTTGAAAGCCGAGGCCGTCGAGCGCCTCGACGTAGTGGCCGAGGGCGGTGTGGAAGACTCGGCCCTGCCCGAAGGTGAGCGTCATCAGCAGCGGCTCGGCCTCATGCGTGACATCCGAGACGGAAGAGCCGAGGACGGTGAGATTTTTCGCAGGGCCGCGCAGGTCGTGATAGAGTTCATCCTTGGCGTGCATCCATGCGGCCGGCAGACCGCGAGTGATCGGGTGATCGGCGGTGGTGACGTTGATGAGAAATTCGTGCTGGGCGCCGTGGCCGCCGCAGGGGCCGGGCTCGGCGAGGGGCGTCCATGTGCCGGCGCGGAGTCGGAGGTAGGGGCCGGATTTTTCGTTGCGGCCGCCCCAGCCGCCGAGGCCGATCATGTCGTTGTATTCGGGCCAGTCGGCGAAGGCATTGTCGGCGGCGTGATAGGAGACGAAGCCGCCGCCGTTTTTCACGTAGGCGACGAACGCGGTGCGGACTTCCTCAGGCCACGTCTCGCCGTTGTAGTTGGAGACGACGACGGCGTAGTCCTGAAAACGCGGACGCCACTTCGCCCAGAGTGCGGGGGCGGCGGCGAGGCGGGCGGGCTCGGCGAGGTGAAAATTTTTCAGGGCCTCGGCGTGCGCGGCTTTTTGCTCGGGCGTGGCGTCCTTGGCGGCACGGGGCGCGACGGGCTTGGGCGGCGTGGTGGAAACATCGACGGCGAACCGGCCGCTGTCTGCGAGGAGGCGCTTAAGGAGCGGCGTGGTCGTGGCCCACTGGTGGTTGTTTTGTCCGTCGAGGATGAGGACTTTGATCTTGGGCGCGTCGGCGGCGAGAGCAGCCGTGAGCAACGCGGCCGCGAAGAGGAAGTAACGGAGGAGTGATCGTTTCATGGTGATTAATTGGTGGAGGAGCAAAGATCAGGGTTGCGGCACGTAGCCGGACCAGAGCCAGCGGAGGGCGTCGGGCAGGATCGCGCCGGCGTGTTTGCCGTTGTGGGCGCCGTCGCCCCAGATGTGGCGCACCTCGTAGCGCGGGCCGGGAGTTTTCGCGAGGTCGGCGTTGGCGTTCGCCCATTCGAGGGCGGAGAGCATTTGTTGGTTGGCGAGAAACCAGTTGCCGTGGGCGTTGTTCAAATCGTCGGAGCCGTCTTGCAAAAAAATTTTCAGCGGCTTGATCGGATTCTTGCGGATGAGCGTGGGGTAGAGATCGCCGCCGGGCTGCAGGGGCTGGCCGTCATGCGCGGGGCGGTAGGCGATGCCGGTGTAGCTGCCGATGAAACTGAGGATTTTTCGGAACGAATCGGGGCGCTCCCACGCGGCGGTGAAGGCGGCGATCGAACCGGAGGACTGCCCGCTGAGGGCGCGGCCCGCGGGATCGGTGGTGAAGACGACGCCGTGCGTGCGGGCAACTTCGGGAAGAATTTCTTCAAGGAGAAAACGCGCGTAGCGATCGGAGAGCGTGTCGTATTCGAAGGAGCGGTTGGGGCGGGCCGGGCGGCCCTCGGCGGCGGGGAACACGCCGGGGTCGATGAAAACGGCAACGAGGGCGGGAATGGCTTTTTGGTGAATGAGGTTGTCGAGGACGACGGTGTAGCGCGCGTCGCTGGCCGGGCCGATCCGACGGCCGCCGTCCTGCACGACGAGCAGGCACGCGGGGCGCGTGCGGTCGAGCTGGGCGGGAAGATAGACCCAGTAGTCGCGCACGGTGTCGGCGAAGAGGGTGCTCTTCCACGTGTGCTTCGTGAGCGCGCCAGCAGGAACTCCGGGCTGCGGCTGGGAATCAGGACCGAGCTGGTAGTCGGTGGCGGCGGAAAGCGCGCCGGGCAAGGAGCCGGTGGCGAAAGCGGCGAGGATGACGAGGAGTGAGCGCGCGAGAAAACTCATGACGGTGGGTGGTGGATGGAGCGGGAGGCGGCTTACTTCGAAGGGGTCTGGGGGAGGAAATTTTCCATCGGGACGGGCTCGGTGAATTCCTTGATGCGGATGTTGCGCCAGTAGGTTTCGCCGGTCTCGGCTTCGATGGCGATGGGGCCCTCGGACGTGCCGAGCGCTGTGGCCATGTTGACGATCCGGCCGTTGAGTTTGTGCAGCAGGTAGCGGTCGCCCATGACGATGAGCTCGCACTCGTTCCAGCGGTCGTCCAGCCCGTGAAAGGGCGCGTCAACGTGGGCATAGTGTTGGCCCCGCCGGATGGGCTGGGGTTCGCCGCCGTTTTTGGGCCATTCAAAAGTGATTCCGTCCTTGGAATACCACTGCATCGCGATGCCGCCAGCGACGATGTCGCCCGAGTGGTTGTGATTTTCCAGATGATTGTAGCGAATCTGAAATTGCAGCGCGGTGGGCCAGATTTTCAGCTCGGTGATGTGGTAGATTACGCCGGCGTCGTATTGGAAATCGGCGAAATTGTTCACGAGCTTGCGGCCCCATTTGTATTCGAATTTCAGGGAGTAGTATTTGTAGGCGCGTTTGGTGGCCATGACGCCATGGGTGGCGTTTTTGCGCGTCTCGGCGCCGGTGCCGGCTGGGAGGTCGCGGAAAACGTGGAGGACGCCGTCGGGATCGATGGTGAAAACTTTTTTGACATCCTCCGGCGTCCCGTCGCGGAGGAGAAAGGTCCAGTCGTCGAAGTTTTTTCCGTTGAAGAGCGGATGGTAGCCGTCGTTGACGGGGCCGGGCGCGCCCCTTGCGGCGAGGGAGAGCGCGACGGCGAACAGGGCCAGCGCCCAGAGTTTATTTTTCATGGGGGATAAGGATTATTTGCTAACGACAGAGGGGCGCGCGGGCGGCGTAACAGACGCGAGATCGGTGCCGATGCGGAGATCGGCGAGATTGACCGTGATATCGGTGCCGATCGAACCGCCGCCGTAGGCACCCCACTTGGGGGCAACCTCGAGACCGTCCATGGTTTTGCCGTAAACGCGGGTGCCGCCAGTGAGGAGCTTCTGGTGCTCGCCGTTGAGATAGATTTCGACGAAGCCAATCTTTGGGTCGAGAGACGGTGTCACAACGACGACGACATCGACCCACTCGCCGAGTTTCACGGGATGAGTCCACGCTTTGACGACGCGCTCGCGGTGAGTCGGCCAGTCGGGGCCGTGCATGGTCAGGGAGAGTTCCCGTCCGTTATAACCCATGGTGAATGGGTAGTTTTGCGTGGAGAGCGCGGGGTTCTGCGGATCGTCGTAGGCTTTCCATTGGAAGGAGGCGCAGGACCAGTCGTTTTTGACGGTGGCGCCGACCTCGAACTTATAACGCCAGCCGAGGTAGTAGGTGACGCCCTGCTGCATGATGCCGCCCTTACCCGTGTGAAAACTCCAGCCCGCGGCGCCGCGAATTTCGGCGCGTTTGTCGATGGCGGGTTTGTGCACGCGCCAGATCGGGCCGTGGACAGGATCGGTGGCCGGCAAGATCGTGCCGCTGCCGGGGCTGTGGCGCTCCGCACCCTCGAAATTGAGGTTGTTGAAAATCTCCCGGCCCTTGGCGGGATCGCCATACCACTGGAGGTCGGCGCGCAGGGCGGCTGACGGTTCGAATACAGTGAAGGCTAGCAGCGCCAGGCGGACAGAATTCGTGGAGGCGCGGGGGTGCATGGGAAAGGGGCGGGAAGTTATTTGACGGTGATGACGGCGCGGCGGTAGCTCACAAGGGGGATGATTTCGTTGTTGCCCGCCGATCATATTCAACGGGCGAATAGGAGCCAGAGCGGACGGGGTATCGATGTTTCCGATGCTTTCGGGCCGAGTTTTCCTGAAATCGGATCGATGGGAAACGAGGTGATGTTTCCGCTAATCAGATTGGCGCAGAGCAGCCAGTGGGCCGTGGGATCGATTTTCAAGTAGCAGGGGAATTTTCCGCCGACGTCGGTGTGCTGGATGAGTTCGAGGGCTCCGGTTTTTTGCGTGCGAGCGAAGACGGCAATGGAGTCGTGGCCTCGATTGGCGGTGTAGACGAAGTTGCCGTTGGGATGAACCTCGATTTCCGAAGTGGTGTTTCGTTTGCCATCGAAGTCTTTCGGCAGGGTGCTGACGACTCCGATGGGCTTGAGCAGGTCACCGTTTTTTTCGGCAATGGTCACGGTGTTGCCGAGCTCGTTAAGCACATAGGCGAAGCGGTCGTCGGTGGAGAACTCCATTTGGCGGATACCGTCGCCCGGCTGGCCTTTCATCGGCTCGAGGGCTGGGCCGAGCTCACCGGAGGTGGCGTTGAACGGATAAATGAACACGCGGTCGGCTCCGAGATCGGTAACGTAGAGGTGGGTGTTGGCTTGGTTAAAGTAGACGCCGTGGGGGTGAGGGCTCGTTTGGCGCTTGGGATTGGCGCTGGAGCCTTCGAGTTTCACGAGCGAAACGATTTTGGTCGGGATGCCGTGATCGTCGAGTTTGATGGTCGACACAAATCCGTCCTTGGGGCTCGGGGCGGCGAGGACGCTGGCGGTGGCGTCGATGTTTAAGTTGATGGCGCCATGGCCGCCGAGGGAGGTTTCGGCGAGAAAGGTGAGCGAATGATCCGCTTGGATCTGAAACGCGGCGATGGCGGTGGTGTCGTCCGCGAACGGGACTTTGGGCGTTCCCACGGCGTAAAGGATGGGCTGGGTGGGATGGAGGGCTAAGGCCACCGGGGAGCTGTATTTCGCGGCGAGCGTCGCTTTGCTCAAAGCTCCGGTGGTGGGGTCGAAATCCACTTTATAAATGCCAGGGATCGAGTCGTCCGTAGGAGCGGTCGTGCCCACATAAACCGGAACGGCCATCGCTTGAGCGACGAATACGAGAGGTAAGAGAAACGGCTTTGTTTCCATAGGTTACTTGGAAGGATTTCTGGGATTAGTATTCGTTTACTTCGACGGCGGGATCGGCGGGGGCGGCAAACGGGCTCTACGGGCGCGTGGCTGGCGCGACCGTGATGACGGCGCGGCGGTAGCTCGCGAGCGGGACAATTGCGCTGTGATCGCGGACTTCGAGGATAAGATGGAGTTCCTTGCCGGCGGCATCGGCGGGGGCGGGGACGGAGATTTCTTCGGCGGTCGCATTGGCGATGGGCAGATCGTGACCGTAGGGCTGGCGGCCGGCCTCGGCATAAAACCACCACGAATAGGCGAGGGCGTCTTTATCAGGGTCGCTCGAACCAGCGGCGGAGAAATTCAACGTGTCGCCGACGTGGGCGGTGAGGCGCAGGATCGCAGTTGTGGTGTCGCCGTTGAGCGTGGCGCGCGGGTGGTGATTGGCCTTCGCGTAGGGTTGCACGCACCAGTCCATGCGAGCCTGGAAATCATTCCACGTGGCGGCGCGCCAGCGCCAGACGGGCGTAAATTTGCCTTCGTGAATTTTTCCGTCGGCGGGATCGGTCCAGCGTTCGGTGATGCCTTCGTCAGTGTAGGCTTGGTAGGGGAAGTATTTTTTTTCGTCGACTTGGACGATGGCGAAGGGCGAGAGGACGTTGGATTGTTTGTCTGCGGAGTAACGACCGCTCCACCCGCCCCATGACGGCTCGCTGGGATCGGTGAGTCCGGGCGAGACGAGGTTTAACCACGGCACGGTGCCGCCGCCCTCGATGAATCCGAGGGCCTTGCCGAGTCCGCGGGACACATAGATTGCACCCAAGGCGCCGTGACCGATCCGGATGTGCTCTTGGGCCCAAGCGTCCTGACCCGCAGACGTGTAGGGATACGGTTTCCAGACCCAGGGGCCGAGGTTGTTGCCGGCCGGACCGCCGTAGCACTTGGTCTGGGCGCCGCTGAGAATCCAGTGGATCGTGGGGAACTCGTGGAGAATCCACGCGCCGGCTTCGTCCTGCGCCTCATTGTCGAAGACGCGCAGCTTGGCCACGAACGCGGCGAGCTCGGCGGGCGGGTGCGCGGCGCGGTATTCGAAGAGGGATTGGGCGAGGGTGTTCGCGCCGGCGTTGAGAATGATGTGGATCGGGCGGGGATCGGGCTTGAGCACGGCGGCAGTGATGAGCCGCGACCCGCGACTCCAGCGGCCTTCGCCGACGTCCATCATGCCGTTGCCGGTGTTGCCGTTGGCGACGATCTCGTGGAGGTGCTCCGGCGTGGGCCAGCCGGTGGCGTGGAGTTGGAGGTTAGGATAGACCTGCGCGTAGCCGTCGATAATCCCGTGGAGCAAATGGGGCATGAGCCACTTGGTGGAGTCGGTCGGATTCTTTCGGAAGAAACGCCCGGTGACCGGGATCAGTCCTTCCAACTCGACCTCGTTTGAGCAGACGAGCAGATGGGTGACCTGCTGCTCATCGTCGGGGTCGTGGCCAATGTCGGTCAGCACGATCAGACGGGGGCGTGTGCCGGGACCTGGAGCACCCGATGCGAAGACGGTCAGCGCGAGGGAGACCAGCAGTGCGAACAGGTTCTTTTGGCGGAAATGGGGCGCGGTTTTCATGGGGCAATGGTGACGACGGCGCGGCGATAGGAGACGAGCGGCACGATCTTACTTTGGTCGTGCACTTCGAGGATGAGGTGGAGTTCCTTGCCGGCGGCATCAGCGGGGATCGCGAGGCTGATTTTCTCGGCGGTGGCGTTGGCGATCGGCAGCGGTTGGCCGTAGGGATGCGCGCCGGCTTCGGCATAGATCCACCAGGAGTAGGTCAGCATGTCACTGTCGGGGTCGGTGGAGCCGGTGGCGGAGAAGGTGAGCGTGTCGCCGGGTTTGGCTGTGAGGCGTAGGATGGCGTTGGTGGTGTCACCATTGAGCACGGCGTGCGGGTGATGATTGGCTTGAGCGTAGGGTTGCACGCACCAGTCCATGCGGGCTTTTAGGTCGTTCCAGATCGCGGCGCGCCAGCGCCAGACGGGCGTAAACTCGCTGTCGTAAATTTTACCGTCGGTGAGATCGGTCCAGCGTTCGGTGATGCCTTCGTCAGTGTAGGCTTTGAACGGGAAGTATTTTTTTTCGTCATCCTGGACGACCCTGAAAGGGGAAAGGATATTGGCCTTTTTTTCGGGATAATAACGACCGCTCCAACCACCCCAGGAGGGTTCGCTGGGATCGGTGAGGCCGGGTGAGATTAGGCTCAGCCACGGCACCGTGCCGCCGCCGCCGAGATAATGGATGATATTCACGCGGCGAGTCGGATGGGTCGCGCCGAGCGCGCCGTGACCGCTGCGAATATTTTCCTGCGCCCACTCATCTTGGCCGTCGGGCGTGTAAGCGTAAGGTTTCCAGACCCAAGGGCCGAGATTGTTGTTGGCCGGTCCGCCAAAGGCGCGAGTTTGCGCGACGCCGCGAATCCAGTGGATGGCGGGGAATTCGTGGAGAATCCACGCGCCGGCTTCGTCCTGCGCCTGATTGTCGAAGACGCGTAGCTTGGCCACGAAGGCCGCAAGCTCGGTCGGCGTGTGCGCGGCGCGGTATTCAAAGAGGGATTGGGCGAGGGTGTTCGCGCCGCCGTTGAGGACGACGTGCAGCGGACGCGGGTCGGGTTTGAGCACGACGGAGGTGACGAGGCGCGCGCCGCGACTCCACCGACCTTCGCCGACGTCGCTCATGCCGTTACCGGTGTTGCCGTTGGCGACGATGTCGTGGAGGTGAGCGGGCGTCGGCCAACCGCTGGCATGAAGTTGGAGATTCGGATAGACCTGCGCGTAGCCGTCGATGTGCGCGTGGAGCAAGTGCGGCATGAGCCACTTGGTCGAGTCGGTTGGATTGGGCCGGAAGAAACGGCCGGTCGTGGTGATCAGGCCCTCAATCTCGACCTCGTTCGCGCAGACCAGGAGATGAACGATTTGTTGCTGGTCGTCCGGGTCGTGACCGATGTCGGTCATGACGATCAGACGCGGGCGCGCGTCGCTCGCCGCAAAGGTGCTGGCGGCGGCGAGCAGGAGAAGTGCGAAGGAGAGGGCGGCTCGCGGCATGAGCGTGAGATTATTTTTCCACCGTGATGATGGCGCAGTGGTAATCCACGAGCGTCACGATCCCGTTCTGATCGGATAACCCGGAGGGTAAAGCGCGGACAGCTCCGAGAGCCGCCCCTGCCATGCAAAGATCTTCGCGGCGCGTTCGAGACCAGGGCCGAGGCGTAAGCATGGTGGTGCGAGATTACGGTTCTTCTTCGCTAGCGGAAGCCGGCATCTTGATGGGCGGGCCGACTTTGGCCTGGGCGGCGAGGTCCATCTGCGCTTTGAGCAGACCGCGCATCCGCACCAGATCGTCTTGGTATTTCGGCTGGCCGGCGAGGTTGTGATTCTCCTGCGGATCAGTGCGGTGATCGTAGAGCATTTCGCCTTCAGCACCGTAGCTCGTGTAGATCATATGCTCGGTGACGACGGCATCGCCGCGACCGTAGCGGACGTAGGCGGTGTCGCGGAATTTTTGGGCGGGCCGCGTGAGGAGTGCGGCGAAGCTCCGGCCCTGAATCGTGTCGGGTGTCGCGACGCCGGCGAGGGCGCAGAGCGTTGGAAAAATATCGAGCGAGGCGACCATGGCGTCGGTGCGACGCCCGTCGGTGACGCCGGGGACCCGGATAATGAGAGGCACGCGTGCGACGTTGTGGAGCGTGTCGTGCTTGGCCCAGAAATCATGTTCGCCGAGGTTCCAGCCGTGGTCGCCCCAGATGACGACGATGGTGTTGTCGGCGAGGCCGAGGCGGTCGAGCTCCGCGAGGACGTCGCCCGCGAGTTTGTCAGAGTAGCTGACCGAGGCGTAATAGCCGTGGCGCATCATCGCGTGAAACTCCGGAGTGCTATCCGTGTAGCCGCCGAATTCGTAGGTGGAGAATTCCTTGTCGCGCTTCAGACCGACCGGAGCGTTTTCCGGCCGATAGCGGTTGTCGGCGATCGAAATTTTGGATCGGTCGTAAAGGTCCCAATATTTTTTCGGGGCGTAGAACGGCAGGTGCGGGCGCAGAAAGCCGCACGCGAGGAAGAACGGTTTGCCGTCGGCCTTGAGACGACGGAGATCGGCGATGGTTTTTTCCGCGACCATGCCGTCGGCGTAGGCGTTGTCGGGCACGTCGGGCGCCTCGTAGATGCGGGCGCGATTGTCTTTCGAGCGGTTCGCCGTGCTGGCCGGATCGAGGCTGGTGCCGTTATTGGCTTTCGGGTGCCACGACGGCTCGCTCCAACTGCGTTCGTTGGTGTCGGCGGCGTTGTGGAAAATTTTGCCGTTGGAAAGGGTCGTGTAGCCGGCGGCCTTGAACATCTGCGGCATCGTGGCTGCGCCGGGCGCGTCTTCATCGGCGCGCGACTTCGCGATGGTGAAACGTTTCGCCGTGGGCAGAATCGAAGTCATTAGCGAAGCCCGTGACGCGCCGCAGACGGCCACCTGACAATAGGCCTTGGCGAAGAGCAGGCCTTGCGACGCGACGCGATCGATGTTGGGCGACTTGACCTGGGAGTCGGCGTAGCAGCCGAGCTCGGGTCGCAGGTCGTCGATGGCGATGAAGAGGATGTTGGGTTTCTTCGCGTCGGCCGCGGTCAGAACGGCGGGTAGCGCGGCGAGGAAGATTCCCGCGAGGAATCGGGCCGGGCGGCGACGAAGGAGGGCGATGATTGCGGTGGGCATGGGGGAAATTTATTAGCGATGGGAGAGGGAGTCGGCGGCGGTGTTTTTCAGTTTTAGTTCTTCGAGCGCGGCGAGGCCGAAAAACGCCGACGTGTAACTGCACGCCAACGGGAACCACGGGCGATACGTGACGCCGGATTGAAACGTGACGCCGATGATGCCGCCGTGTCCGTCGCGGTCGGGGCCGGTGGATTGATTTTCCAAACACCACGTCAGTGCCTGACGCGCCGCGTGGAGGTGATCGGCGCGGCCCGTGATCGCGTGCAGGCGATAGAAGAGCAGACTCCAGAGCGCGGTGCCTTTTTCGCTGACGCCGACGGTGGCGGCGGGTTGGTCGAACTCGAAACTCCAGCCGCCGTCGGCGTGTTGCGCGGCGAGGAGATGCGCGGCCATGTGGACTGCGAGGTCGCGATATTTTTCGCTTTTCGTGAGTTGATAGGAGGCGAGCAAGCCCTCCATGGCCCAGCCTTCGCCGCGCGTCATCCGCTGGCTGGGCACAGTGCGCTCGGGCGAAAATTCAAAGCGGCGCGCCCAGAGGCCGTCCGCTTGTTGGAAGCGCTGCAGCAGCCGTTCGATGTAGGTCGTGCCGATCACCTGTATGGCTGGATCGCCGTTGGCGGCGTAGATCGCGGCGAGACCTTCGGGACCGAAGCCGGCTTCGTTGATCGTGTAATTCTTCCAAAACTCGGTGGATTTGGCGTAATCCATCGGAATGATTTCGAACTGGGTTTGCAGGCGGCGCGTGGCGTCGGCGAGGCGGAGCGCGGCGTCGAGATACGATTTGTCGCCGGTCTCGCGGTAGAGCGGCATCCAGCCCCAACCGATCAGGAAGAGCGCGTCGGCGACACTGTAGAATTGCTCGAAGCCGCCGTTCTTCGCGAGCGTGCTCTCGGACTCGCGCCAGCGGCTCGTCACGACGCCGTCCACGGGATGGCCGGGCTGCGCGAGTTGAAATCGCCGGCTCGCTGCACCGATCGCGCGGGCGAAGTCGCGCAGCTCTGGCGCGGGGATCGCGGCGGTGACTTCGGGGACTTGGTTTGCAGCGTCGAGCAGGAGCTTGATCGAGGGACCCCACGCCCAAATCCACGAGGGGCGGCGGTAGGTTTTCGCCGCGTAGTCGTAAAAAATATTCAGTCCGCCGGACGTCGGCGTGTTCGGCGATTTGTCCTGAAGACGTTGCGTGAAACGGATCGTGGCGATCAACGAGGCGACCATACGCGCGTGACTGATCCCGGTGCCGCGAAATTTTTCCAACGGATCGGGCGGAAGCGTCGTCGCCAAATCGATTTTCACGAGCGCTTCGCCCAGAGAAGTTTCCCGACCATTCGTGATAGCGATGGCGGTGACGCGCCCGCTCCACTCGGGCGAGAGGAGCGTGAACGTGTGGCTGGCTGCGTCGCCCTTGACCCCGATGCGTTGGACCAGATGAAACGCGCGGAGCGCGACGGCGGGCTCGGTGGCGAGATTGTTCTCCCAATTCATCAGGCGGTCGCGCTCGATCACGATTTGCGGAGCGAGTGGCGCCGACTGCGGGAAAAACATTCCGTTGATCGCATAGCGGCCCGCGACCGCGTCGTCGAAACGGGCGAGCGCGGTCATGCTCGGCTCCAGGGCAAGGTCTACGACGGGATACCAAAATGGCGCCTGCTCGGCGCGCCGGGCGCCGGCGGGGTCGTGCGTCGACCGATCGGCGCTGTTGGAGACGGCGGCATTGCGATCACTGTGGAGCGCGATCACCACCTCGGCGGTGCCAGGTGGCACATCGCGGACGCTCACTACGAGTTGGCCTTGTTGCCGAAGGACCGAGAGCGAAGCGGCGGCGTGCGCGACCGGGCCGACATTCATGCAGGCCGCCGATAATAGTAAGGCAAAGATACGGCGCAGGGACACGACGAGGAGAAGCGCGGGAATAAATCCGCGCCGTTCAGCCGGGGTTGCCGGCTTTGTGCGGGACAATGATCGGCGTGCCGGTCTTGGCGTGGGCAGCGAGATCCATCTGCATTTTTAGCAAGGCGCGCAGGCGGGCGACATCGGCGGCGTATTTGGGCTGGTCGGCGACGTTGCGATTCTCCTGCGGATCGGTGCGATGGTCGTAGAGCATCTCGCCGGCTGCACCGTAGCTAGTATAGAGGAGCTGATCGGTGACGATGGAGTCGCCTTGATCGAAGCGGCTGTAAACCGAGTCGCGGGTTCGCGTGGCGGGATCTTTCAGTACGGCAGCGAAGCTCAGGCCCTGCACGCTGTCGGGCGGGTTGATGCCGGCGAGCGCGCACAGCGTCGGGAAAAGATCGAGGCTGGCGACGAGCGAGTCGGTGCGACGGCCGGCGGGCAGACCGGGCACCTTGATGATGAGCGGGACGCGGAGGGCGTTTTGGAGCGTGTTGTGCTTGCCCCAGAAGTTGTGCTCGCCGAGGTGCCAGCCGTGGTCGCCCCAGATCACGATGATGGTGTTGTCGGCGAGGCCGAGGCGCTCGAGTTCGGCAAGGACATCACCGGCAAGTTTGTCGGCGTAGCTGGCGGCGGCGTAGTAGCCGTGGCGCATCATGCGGTGCCACGCGTCGCTGTTTACCTCGTAACCGCCCGGTTCGTAAGACTGGTATTCGGTGGAACCGACGAGGGCGGCGGGCGCGTCTTGCGGGCGGTCGCGGTTGGGCGCGATGGCGATTTTCTCGCGGTCGTAGAGATCCCAATATTTTTTCGGCACGTAAAACGGCATGTGGGGGCGGATAAATCCGCAGGCGAGGAAGAAGGGTTTGCCCTCCGCTTTCAGGCGGCGCAGGTCGGCGATGGTCTTTTCGGCGGTCTGCCCGTCGCCGTAGGCGTTGTCGGGCACATCGGGCGACTCAAACATCCGGCCGCGTTGTTGCGCCGAGACTTTCGCCGTTGTCGCTGGATCGTGACTGGTCATGTGTGTGACCGGATGCCACGAGGGCTGGCTCCAGCTGCGGGGCCCGGTGTCGGCGCCGTTGTGAAAAACTTTTCCGTTTGAGAGCGTGGTATAACCGGCGGCCTTGAACATCTCGGGCAGCGTGCGCGCCGCCGGTGCGTCTTCGTCGGCGCGCGCGAGGTGGTCGATGAAGCGCTTGGGGGTCGGCAAGATCGAGGTCATCATCGATGCGCGCGACGCTCCGCAAGTGGGGACTTGCGAGTAGGCGCGAGTGAAGACCATGCCCTGCGCGGCCACGCGGTCGATGTTGGGCGACTTGACCTGCGTGTCTCCGTAACAGCCGAGTTCCGGGCGCAAGTCGTCGATCGCGAGAAAGAGGATGTTGGGGCGCGCGGTGGACGATGCGGCATGCCCGATCGCGCTGCCACCGAAGACGGCGAGGGCTAGGAGGAGCGCGAGAAATTTCTGTGGGGCGGGCGACAGCATAAACTAATGCGAAGCGACGGCTAGCGCGCGGCCGAAGGGAGAGAGCATGACTCGGTGGTGTCGAGTTCGGGCTTGCCTCCGCGACTGCCGGAGCCGGCAGCGACGTAGAGCGCGTTGCCGATGCGAGTGAGCCCACTGCCGTGGCGACCGCGTTCGAACCGCGACCAGAGCGTCCACTGGCCGGTGCGCGTGTCGAGGACTTCGACTTCGTTGTGCGCGGGATCGGGGCGGTTGGTTTCGCCGCCGGCGACGAGGAGGAGTGGGCCGAGCGCGAGGTTCATCGTGCCAGCGCGCGGCGTCGGAATATTTCCGGTCGCGGCGGGAAGCGTGGACCACGTGCCGGTTTTTAAATCGAAGACATCGGTGGCGGGCTCGACGAGCGTGAAGACTTCGTCGGTCGCCGCGGACGAGCGTCGGCCGCCGACGGCGTAGAGTTTGCCACCGATGATCGTGGCCTGGAAATGATCGCGGGCGCGCGGCGCGTCCGGCAGGCGGCTCCAGACGCCGGTCTTCAAGTCGCAGACGTCGAGCCACGCGACATGGCCGTCCCAGTGGCCGTTGATGATGCCGCAGACGACGTAGAGTTTGCCCTCGTGAATGACCGCGCCCGCGCCGCCGCGGCGGCGATCCTCAGGGAGCGAAGGACCGCGCGACCACGCATCGGCGGCGGGATCGTAAACGGGAATGTGATCGAGCGCGCGCTCGTGCGGGTAGAGGCCGGTCATCGCGCCGACGAGCCAGATTTTCTTTTCCCAGACGACGGGTTGGAAGTGGTGAACCTCGACGGGCGGCGGCGCTCCCTCCGTCCACGTGCGCGTGGCGGGATCGAAGATATCGGCAGGTTGGATGCGACGGCCGCCGAGGAGATAAATTTTTTCGCCGAACGCGATGAACGCGGCTTCGTGGCGGGCGTGAGGCTTGCTGATGGTTTCAACGGCTGACCACACCGGTGCGTCGGCGGAAAGCGCGGCGGCGAAGGCCGCCGCGGGACTCCACACGATGAGAGCGAGGAACGTGCGAGCGTGCGCAAAAATATCGCGGGAGTCCATCGGTGACCGGGTTAGAACTCGAAC
>JBBRLB010000037.1:0-45921 GCA_038231575.1 Opitutales bacterium
CCGCGCCTAGCGTCGCCATCGCGAGCGGACTCAGCGCGCCGTTCTGCGACCAACCACCGAGAAACCCGACGAACTGCACCACCATGATGAGCGGCCCCGGCGTGGTTTCCGCGAGGCCGAGGCCGTCGACCATCTGCGACGCCGTAAGCCAGTCGAAATTTTCCACGGCCTGCTGGCCCACATAGGGCGGCACCGCGAAAGCCCCGCCAAATGTCACCATCGCCGCCTTGCTGAAAAAAACGCCTTCGCTCACGAGCACACCGCCCCAGCCCTGCCAGAGGCCCGCGAGAACCACCGGCAGCCCCCACAACGCGAGCGACACCGCCAGCACCTTCCCCGCCCGCGCCCACGATGGCTGCGTGTGCAAGGGCGACGCGTCCGAGTCATCGATCACGGTGCCACTCGTGGCCGTGCCGTGGCCCGCTGCCGCCGGAAATTCCTCCGGGGAGAATTTTCCACCGAGCCAACCCACCAGTGCCGCACCCGCGATCACGGCCGGAAACGGCACGTGGAGAAAAAAGATCGCGCCAAATGCCGCCGCCGCGACCGCCCACATCACGCCATTCTTCAGGGCGCGTTTTCCAATGCGGATCACCGCCGCCGCCACGATCGCCGTCACCGCCGGCTTCAGTCCGTAGAAAATCGCCGCGATCCACGGCACCGCGCCGTAGCGCGCGTAGATGAAACTCAGTCCCCACAAGATCACCGCTGACGGCAGCACGAAGAGCACGCCCGCCGCGATGCCGCCCCAGGTGCGGTGCAGCAGCCAGCCGCAGTAGGTCGCGAGCTGCGTCGCTTCCGGTCCCGGCAGCAGCATGCAGTAGTTGAGGGCGTGGAGAAACCGCTGCTCGCCGATCCATTTTTTCTTTTCGACCAGCTCGGTGTGCATGATCGCAATCTGGCCCGTCGGTCCGCCAAAGCTGATGAACCCGAGCTTCAGCCAGAAGCGTAGCGCCTCGCGAAAGGTGGGGCCGTTGGTCACGGCTCTGACAAAATCCGGAGAGCTTGGTGGGTGAAACCCTATTCGCTCTCCCGTTGCACAATCGTTTCCCGCGCCTACCGTGCCCGCCATGAAACGCACCTTGGTGTCCCTCGCCTGTTTCGTCGGAGTTCTCTCCTTCCTCGCCCCCGCCCACGCCGCGCTCGATGGCACCCGCCTTCAAGAACTCACCGGCCTCAAGGGCGCGCCGGCCGGCGAGACGTTCAAGGTCACCGCCCCGCGCAACGACGTCCCCATCACCGTCGACGGCCGCGCGCTGCCCCCGTTCATGGGCGTCACCTCGTGGGCCACGTTTTCCTCCGGTGGTCGCGCTGAGGCGATGGTCATGGGCGACATCGTGCTCTTCCCTGACGAGGTCGCCTCCGCGCTGCGGGCCGCGCTCGGGCACGGCCTCGCCGTGACCGCGTTGCACAACCATTTTTTCTACGACGACCCGCGAGTCTACTTCATGCACATCGCCGGAGAAGGCACCGCCGACAGCCTCGCCATCGGCGTGCGCTCGCTCTTCGACGCCGTGAAGTCCGTGCGGGCGGCGACACCGAAGCCTGCCAACTCGTTCAGCCTTCCTCCCCTGCCCACCGAAAACAAAATTACCGCCGCGCCGCTCGAGAAAATTCTCGGGGTGAAGCTCCAGTCGAACAGCGGCATGGCCAAGGCCGTGATCGGTCGCACCGTCACGATGGAATGTGGCTGCGAGGCCGGAGCCGATTCCGGCGTCAATACCTGGGCCGTCTTTGCCGGCTCGGACGAAAGCGCGGTTGTCGACGGCGACTTTGCGGTCCTCGAAACCGAACTCCAGCCCGCTCTGAAATCGCTCACCGGCGCCGGCATCAACGTCGTCGCGATTCACCACCACATGACCGGCGAAACCCCGCGGATGCTGTTCCTCCACTACTGGGGCCGCGGCTCGGCGGCCACCCTGGCGACCAGCCTGCAGGCCGCACTGCCGGCGGCGAAGCCGTGACGCAGCCGGCCCGCATCGTCCTTGCCACCTTCGGCTCGCTCGGCGATCTGCACCCGGCGCTCGCGCTCGCGTTCGAGCTGCAGCGTCGCGGCCACAGCGTGACGGTCGCGACCTCGGAATTTTATCGCGGAAAAATCTCCGCGCTCGGCTTTGCGTTCCACCCGCTGCGACCCGTGATGCCGGCGGACGACCCCGAGCATGTCGCCCGGATCATGGATGGCGTGCGCGGCCCCGCCCGGCTGTTGCGCGATCTGATTTTTCCGGCGGTCCGCGAGATGTATGCCGATCTTGCGCCGCTTGCCGCGCGGGCCGACCTGCTGGTGGCCAACGAACTCGTTTACGCCGCGCCCATTCTTGCCGACCAGATCGGCGTGCGCTGGGTCTCGTATTCGCTCGCGCCGCTGTCGATCTTCTCGCCCTGTGATCCGTCCGTGCCGCCGCTGCGGTTCTCGGGCGAGTGGGTGCGCGCCATCCCGCCGCTCGCGTTTCGGCTGAGTGCGCAAATTCCGCGACTGCTGATGCGGTCGTGGTGGCGGCCGGTGCGCGTGCTGCGTCGCGAACTCGGGCTGTCGCCGGGCGGCGATCCCTTTTTCGAGGGTAAATTTTCGCCGCACCTCGATCTCGCGTTATTTTCGCCGGAGCTCGCCCGGCCGCAACCGGACTGGCCGCCGCAAACCGTGCAAACCGGCTTTTGCTTTTTCGATGAGAACGAAACCACGCCGCGGCTGCCGCCCGCCGTGGAAAACTTTCTCGCTGCCGGTGCGCCGCCGATCGTGTTCACGCTCGGATCGTCGGCGGTGTTTGCCGCAGGCGATTTCTATGCCGCCAGCGCTCGCGCCGCGCAGCTGCTCGGCCGGCGGGCGCTGCTGCTCCTCGGAAAAAATCCGCCGCCCTCCCCTCTCCCCGCCTCGATTTTCGCTTTGGACTACCTGCCTTACGCGCAGGTTTTTCCGCGGGCGTCTGCCATCGTGCACCAAGGCGGTGTCGGCACGACCGCCCAGGCGTTGCGCGCGGGGCGACCGATGGTCGTGGTGCCGTTTGCCTACGACCAGCCTGACCATGCCGCGCGTGTCACGCGTCTCGGGATCGGCCGCCCGCTCGCCCGCTCGCGCTACACCGCCGACCGCGTCGCCCGCGAACTCGCCGCGCTGCTCGCCACGCCGGACATCCACGCCCGCGCCGAGGCGATCGGAATCCGCGTCCGCGCCGAACGCGGCACCGCCGCCGCCTGCGACGCGCTCGAGGCCCAGTTGCGCTGACCCGCGCTCAACTGGTCATGTCGATCAGCACCGCAATCAGGACGACGACCCCCGCCACCGTCGCGATCGGCGCGCACCAGCTATAAAATCGGATTTGCCGCCGCGCTTCTACCTCGGTCAGCTTGCCGTCCTTCATGTGTTCTTCCGTCGACATCCGGTGGCGCGGCAGATGCCAGTGCAGCACCATGCCGGTCAGCGTCAGCAGAATCGCCGCTCCGATGCCCGCCTCGTCGAAATACCGCGTCGTCACCTGCGCGAGCACCGCGCTGGTCAGCGGCAGGGCGGCTTTCAGCCCCAGGCTTTGGCTCACAAGGAGGCGAATCATGTTTGCGCGGCAGACTGCATCCAGCGGATCACCTTGTCGGCCAGTTGATCGAACGCCGTGACGCACAGCTCGAGGTGCGCCTCCTGGGTGTCTTCAATTTTGTTGTGACTGATGCCGTGCAGGCTCTGCACGAACATCATCACCGTCGGCACGCCCGCGCCGCACACCTCGGCCGCATCGTGCAACGGCCCCGAGGGCAGCCGGTGCGACACACCGCAAGTCTCCTGGATCGCTTCGTCGCAGAGCGCGATGAGCTCCGGATGAAACGGCCGTGGGTCGATCTGCCAGAGCCGTTCCCACGCCACCCGCACGTGGCCCTCGGCCGCGAATTTTTCACTCGCGGCCTGCGCCTCGGTCCGCATCGCCGCGAGCGCCGACGCGTCGAGATGCCGCTGATCGAGCGTGATGCGGCACTCCTCGACCACACTGGTCACGATTCCCGGCTTCGTGGTGCACGATCCGATGGTGCACACGCCGCCGTGGCGATCGGTGATGCGGTAAATCTCCTGGCTCATTTTTCCAGCGGCGAGAAACGCGTCCTTCCGCCGGTTCATCGGCGTGCTACCCGAGTGCGCCGCCTGCCCGTAAAACGTGAGCGCGTGGCGCTCGACGCCGAACGTGCCCAGCACCGCGCCCAGCGGCAGATCCAAATCGAGCAGCACCGGCCCCTGCTCGATGTGGAGCTCGAGATAGGCCGCGGCGTTTTTCAATTCCCCGCCACTCTCCTTCACCCGCTGAAATTCCACGCCGACGTTTGCGAGCGCGTCCGGCAGCCGCACGCCCTGCTGGTCCACGAGCCCGCGCGCCTCGTCCATGTTGAGCGAACCGGAGCACGCCGAGGAGCCGAACAAACTCTTCCCGAACCGCGCCCCCTCTTCGTCGGCCCAATCCACGAGCCGCACCGTCACCGGCGGCTTCCCGTTGGATTGCGCCTGCAGCCGGCGTAAAATTTCCACGCCTGCCATCACGTTGAGGCAGCCGTCGAGCCAGCCGCCGTTCGGCACCGAGTCCATGTGGCCGCCGATGAGCAGCGCCCGATCGCTCTCGCCGCGCAGCGTCGCCCAGAAATTTCCCGCCGCGTCCGTGTGCATTTCCAACCCCGGGATCGCCTCGAGTTTCTTCTTCAGCCACGCGCGCGTGGCGACCCAGAGGGGCGTGAAAGCCACGCGTTGCGCACCGTTGTCATCGCCGGTGAGAGCGCGGAGTTCTTTGAGTTCGGCGATCGTTCGCCGCGGGTCGAGAAGGGGCATCGCCTGCTGTTTGTGACTTGGAAACTACGGTCCGTCCGATCACATTCAACAGACAATCGCCAAAACCCCGCCGTAGTTTTACGCAGTCCTCTCGCGACCGATTGGCGAAATTTACGACCACTCGCTCGCGCGCGACCTGCTCCCCGTTCGCCCCAACTCATCCGACTATGCCTACACTCGCCACCACCGTCGACGGCCTGAAGCTCCCGAATCCTTTCGTCATCGGCTCCGGTCCTCCGGGCACCAACCTCAGCGTCATCAACCGCGCCTTCAAGGAGGGATGGGGCGGTGTCATCGCGAAAACCGTCAGCCTCGACGCGTCGAAGGTCATCAACGTCACGCCGCGTTACGCCAAGCTCCACGCGCTGAGCGGTGAGGTCATCGGCTGGGAAAACATCGAGCTGATCAGCGACCGCCCGTTTAAAATTTGGGAGGACGAATTCAAGCGCTGCAAAGACGCCCAACCGCCCGGCGCGCTCATCGCCTCGATCATGGAGGAATACAACCGGGATGCCTGGATCGAGCTCGTGCAGCGTTGCGAGGCCGTCGGCGTCGACGCCTTCGAGCTTAACTTCTCCTGCCCGCACGGCCTGCCCGAGCGCAAGATGGGTGCCGCGATGGGCCAGGATCCCGACATCCTCGAGGAAGTCTGCGGCTGGGTCGCGTCCGCCACGAAGAAACCGGTCTGGGCGAAAATGACGCCCAATATCACGCACATCGAGGAACCCGGCCGCGCCGCGCTTCGTGGTGGCGCCACCGGGCTTAGCGCGATCAACACGATCCGCAGCGTCACGAGCATCAACCTCGACACGCTGCGCCCCGATCCGTGCGTTGAAGGCTACACCACGCCCGGCGGTTACTCGTCGAAAGCGGTCAAGCCGATCGCGCTCCGCATGGTAATGGAGCTCGCGACGATGATCCAAAAGGAATTCCCCGGTCGCTCGCTCTCCGGGCTCGGTGGCATCGAGACTGGCGAAGACGCTGCGCAATTCATCCTCCTCGGCTCCGACACCGTGCAGGTCTGCACCGGGGTGATGAAGTTCGGCTACGAATGCGTGAAGCCGATGTGCGACCAGCTCCTGGCGTTCATGGCGAAACACAAGTTCGAGACGCTCGCCGATTTCAAAGGCAAGAGCCTCCCCTACTTCACGACGCACGCCGATCTCGTCGCGAAACAAACCGCCCGCAAAGCCGCCCAGAAAGCCGCCGCCGCCGCGCCGGTCAGAGTCGTGAAGAGCGACGGCGAGTGGAGCGGTGACGACTTCGTGAAGCAATCAGACGCGCTGTCGAAAGGCTAAGCCCAGGGGCTTAGTCGCGCTGCGCCACCCTCTCGACCTCCGGCCGCGGAAGCACGCTCCGCCGTCTCCGTTCATCGGTGTTCATCTGCAGTGGGATCAATCCCGAACCTAACGACATCCTCCTCCATGAAAACAAAACTCGCCTCACTCTTGATTCTTGTTGGCGCCGGCTTCGGGGGGTTTCTCGCACGCGTTTCTGCCCAAGCTCCGTCGAAAACCACCGCCACCGATTCGTCGGCGGTGGTCTTTGAAAACGACAAGGTGCGGACCATTCTCTACCAGACGGGCACCGGCAAAAACGTCTGCGGTTTCGGGATGCACTCCCATCCGGCGCATCTCTACATCCAGCTCAACGCGGCCAAATTTCGCGTCACCACCCCCGACGGAAAAGTTGAAGTCGCGGAAGGCAAAGCCGGCGAGGTGGGCTGGGAGCCCGCCGTCACGCATCGCGTGGAAAGCGTTTCCGGCGAGAGCGTCACCACCTACCTCGTGGAGGTAAAGGACAAGGACTGGAAACCCTCATCTGGTCTCAGCCTGTAATCTCAAGAATCTCAATCCCACAAACCACTTGACCACGGATGGGCACGAATGGCGGAAGTCTCTAGCCGTGTAATCCGTGGTTAAAAAAATTTCGTTCCCCATGACCACGACCCTCACCCCCTGCCCGAACTTCATCGGCGGCGAATGGCTGACGCCTTCCGGCGCCACCACTCCCGTCTTTAATCCGTCCACCGGCGACGTGATCGCCGAATGTCCTTCGGGTGGCGCCGCCGAGACCAGCGCCGCCATCGAGGCCGCCCAAGCGGCGTTCCCTGCCTGGCGTGAGACGCCGCCGGTCGAACGCGCGCGCGTCTTCTTCCGCTACCGTCAGCTCATCGAGGCGAACTTCGACAAACTCTGCACCACCGTCTCGCGCGAGCACGGCAAGACCCACGCCGAAGCGCGCGGCTCGATTTTCCGCGGACTCGAAAACGTCGAATACGCCTGCGGCATCCCCACGCTCCTCTTCGGCGACACGCTCGAAAACCTCGCGCGCAACGTCGACTGCGAGACGATCCTCCAGCCGCTCGGCGTGTGCGCGGGCATCACGCCTTTCAACTTTCCCGCGATGGTCCCGCTCTGGATGTATCCCCTCGCGATCGCGTGCGGCAACACGTTCGTCCTCAAGCCGAGCGAAAAAGTCCCCCTCACCGCGATTCTCCTCGGGCAGCTCCTCGAGCAAGCGGGCCTGCCGAAAGGCGTCTTCAACATTGTCCATGGCGGCCGCGCCTGCGTCGATACGCTGCTCACGCACCCGAAGGTGAAGGCCGTTTCGTTCGTCGGCTCCACGCCGATCGCAAAATACATCTACGAGACCGGCACGAAACACGGGAAGCGCGTCCAAGCCAACGGCGGCGCGAAGAACTACATCGTGATCATGCCCGACGCCGACATCCCGAAGACGGTCGAGGCGCTCTCGACTGCCGCGTTCGGCTGCGCCGGCGAACGCTGCATGGCTGGCTCCACCGCCCTCACCGTCGGCAAAGCCGCCGATCGCCTGCTCCCCGATCTCATCGCCGCCGCCAAAGCGATTAGAGTCGGACGCACCGATCAACCCGCCCCTGCCGCCCAACCCGACATGGGGCCGGTCATCTCCGCCCCGCATCGCGACCGCGTGCTGAGCCTCGTTGCTGCCGGCGAAAAGGAAGGCGCCAAGATCATCGCCGATGGCCGCGGCGCAAAAGTCGCCGACGCTCCGCGCGGCTATTATCTCGGCGCCACGATCGTCGACGGCGTCGAGGCCAACATGACGCTCGCCCGGGAAGAAGTCTTCGGCCCCGTGCTCAACGTCATGCGCATGGACGATCTCGACAAGGCGATCGCGCAGGCCAACGCCTCCGCGTTCGGCAACGGCGCCGCGATCTTCACGAACAGCGGCGGCGCCGCGCGGGAGTTCAAGCACCGCGTGAAAGCCGGCATGGTCGGCATCAACGTTGGCGTCCCCGCGACGATGGCGATGTTCCCCTTCACCGGCTGGGACGACTCCTTCTACGGCGATCTCCACATCCAAGGCAAGGAAGCCGTCCAGTTTTACACTCAGCAAAAAGTCATCACGAGCCGCTGGTTCGGCGGCGAGGTCGGTGACGTGTGGAAGAAATAATACCGGCCCGCGAATCACCCGAATAGACGCGAAAAAAAGTTCCTTCCAGATTCGCGCCCATTCGCGTGATTCGCGGGCAAAAACCTTACTCTCATCAATGGCCCTTCTCATCAAAAACGGCGAAATCATTACCGCCGACTCGCGCTACGTCGCCGACATCTACTGCGAAGGCGAAACGATCACGAAGATCGACAAGCACCTCTCCGCGCCCGCCGGCTGCGAAGTCGTCGACGCGAAAGGGAAATACGTTTTCCCCGGTTTCATCGATCCGCACGTGCACATCTATCTGCCGTTCATGGGCACGCTGGCGAAAGACACCTATGAGAGCGGCTCCCAAGCCGCGCTCGTCGGTGGCACGACGACCCTGATCGAAATGTGCTGCCCCGCGCGCAAGGACGACGCGCTCGCCTCGTTCGAACTCTGGATGTCGCAGGCCGTCGGCAAGTCGGCGTGCGATTTCACGTTTCACATGGGCGTCACGAAATTCGACGAGAAGTCCGCCGCCCAACTCCGCGAGATCGTGAAGCGCGGCATCTCGTCCTTCAAAATCTTCCTCGCCTACAAAGGCGCGTTCGGCATCGACGACACGGAGCTCTACCACACGCTCAAGCTCGCAAAGGAACTCGGCGTGGTCGTCACCGCGCACTGCGAAAACGAGACGCTCGTCGCCGAACGCTGCAAGGAACTGCTCGCCGCCGGCAAAACCGATCCCGGCCAGCATCATGAGAGTCGGCCACCCACCGTCGAGGCCGAGGGCGTGCATCATCTGATGACGTTTGCCGAACTCACCGGCGCCGCGACTTACATCGTCCACCTCTCGTGCAAGGAAGCGCTCGATCAGGCGATCGCGGCGCGCCAACGCGGTGTCCGTGTTGGAATCGAGACGCTCATTCAATATCTCACGCTCGATAAAACCTACGCTGAGAAGCCGAAGTTCGAGGGCGCGAAATACGTAATGTCGCCCCCGCTGCGCGACGCCCGCAACCAGGCCGTCCTCTGGAACGGCCTGCGCGACGGCCTCGTCAACACGGTCGCCACCGACCACGCGCCCTTCGATTTCAAAAAGCAAAAACCGATGGGCAAAGCCGACTTCACCAAAATTCCGAACGGCATCCCTTCACTCGAGGAACGTGTCAATCTCCTCTACACCTACGGCGTGAAGACCGGAAAGATCGACCTCCACACCATGGTCAACGTCGCGAGCACCGCCGTCGCGAAGCAGTTTGATCTCTTTCCAAAGAAGGGCGCGATCCAGCCGGGCGCCGACGCCGACCTCGTGGTCTTCGATCCGAATTACCGCGGAAAAATTTCCGTAAAGACCCAGCACATGGCGGTCGATTACAGTGCATTTGAAGGCTGGCCGTTGGAGGGCCGGGCGAGCGTCGTAACGGTCCGTGGTAAAGTCGCGGCGCGCGATGGTAAGTTCACCGGCAAGCTTGGCCGTGGGAAATTCCTGCAGCGCGAGCCGAGCCATTTCTAACCGATGTCCGACGCCGCCGCTTCCGAGATCATCGACTCCACGGCCGCCTTGGCGGGCGCGCATGGTTCGCCGCTCTACAATGATGACCTCGCGCCCGTGCCTCCGTCCGGCCGCAAGTGGGGCGCCGCTTCAATCGCGGCCCTGTGGATCTCGATGTCCGCGTGCATTCCGACCTACATGCTCGCGTCCGGCCTGATCGGCAGCGGCATGAACTGGTCGCAGGCGGTATTCACGATCTTCCTCGGCAACGTGATCGTCGTGATCCCGATGATCCTCAATGCCCACGCTGGCACCCGTTACGGAATCCCCTTTCCCGTTTTTTGCCGCGCTTCGTTCGGCACGACCGGGGCCAACATTCCGGCGCTCCTCCGCGCCCTCGTCGCCTGCGGGTGGTTCGGCATCCAGACGTGGATCGGCGGCGACGCCATTTTTAAGATCGTCGGGGTGTTTTCACCCGCGTTCACCTCCGGCACGCCGCTGCCGATTCTCGCGATTACGCCGGCGCACTTCGCGTGCTTCCTTTTCTTCTGGGCGATCAACATGTGGGTCATCTGGCGCGGCATCGACACGATCCGCCTGCTGCTGAATTTCAAGGCTCCGCTCCTGATCGCGCTGGGCCTGCTGCTGCTCTGGTGGGCGTGGCAAGCCGCCGGCGGCTTCGGTCCGATTCTCTCGCAACCGTCTGCCTTCGATGCCGGCCAGCCCAAGGCCGGCCAATTCTGGTCGTTCTTTGGCCCCTCCCTCACCGGGATGGTTGGTTTTTGGGCGACACTCTCGCTCAACATTCCCGACTTCTCGCGCTACGCGAAATCGCAGCGCGATCAAATCGTCGGGCAGGCGCTCGGGCTTCCGACGACGATGGCGCTCTACTCGTTCATCGGCGTCGCGGTCACATCCGCCACCACGGTCATCTATGGGAAGACCCTCTGGGATCCGATCGACGTGCTCACCCGGTTCACGAATCCCGTCGTGCTCGTCGGTGCACTCGTGGCCCTTTGCATCGCCACGCTCGCGACCAACATCGCCGCCAATGTCGTTTCCCCGGCCAACGATTTCGCCCAGCTCGCCCCGAAGAGAATCACCTTCCGCATCGGCGGCCTGATCACCGGATTGGTCGGGATCGTCATGATGCCGTGGAAACTCGTCGCCGATCCCAGCGGCTATATCTTCACGTGGCTCATTGGCTACAGCGCGCTGCTCGGCCCGATCGGCGGCATCATGATCGCCGACTACTTCGCCTATCGCAACAAGGTGCTCAACGTCCCCGCGCTCTACTCCGCCGACGGCGAATACACCTATTCCGGCGGTTTCAGTTGGGTGGCGATCACCGCGCTGCTCGCCGGTGCGCTGCCGAGCCTGCCCGGATTCCTCGCCACGGTGAGCACCCGCATCGCCCCGCACGTGCCCGCCGCTTTTGTCGGCCTCTATAGTTACGCATGGTTCGTCGGCTTCGGGATCGCGTTCCTCGTTTATCTCGGGCTGCGCAAACTCGCGCCGAATCGCTGATGGATGCTTGCCTCACGCCAAGGTCGCCGCGGCCCGGGGCAAGCAGGCCGGCACTTTGCGCCCTCGGCGATCGTGGCGTGAGTCCGATTTTGTCCGTGCCCATCCGTTAAATCCGTGGTTAAAAAAACCCGCTCAAAATGAAATCGATTCCGCTCCCGCCCACCCCGCACACGCCCGCGAAATACTCCGGTCCGTCGGCCGACCAGGTGCTCGCGTTGCGCAAGCAATACCTCAACCCCGGCCTCTTCCTTTACTACAAGAAGCCCATCATGATCGTGGAGGGAAAGATGCAGTATGTCTGGGACGACACCGGCAAACGCTACCTCGACGGCCTCGGCGGCATCGTGACGATCAGCGTCGGCCATTGCCATCCGCACGTCGTCGCTGCGGCCACCGCACAGAACGCCCTCATCCAGCATTCCACGACGATCTACTTGCAGCCGAAGATCGCCGAGTTTGCCGAGGCGCTCGCGGCGAAGATGCCCGGCGATCTCAAGGTCTGCTACTTCGTCAATTCCGGTTCCGAGGCCAACGATCTCGCGATGCTCATGGCACGCCTCTACACCGGCAACTACGACGCCATCGCGCTCCGCAACGCCTATCACGGCGGCAGCCCAGCCTCGATGGGCCTGACCGCGCATAGCACGTGGAAATTCAACGTGCCGCACTCCTTCGGCGTGCACCACGCGATCGCGCCCTACCCTTACCGTGGCCAATACGGCTACGACGATGCTGACGCCGGCCGTAAATACGCCGACGACGTCAAGGACCTGATAAACTACGCGACGCCGGGCAAAGTTGCCGCATTCATCGCCGAGTCGATTCAAGGCGTGGGCGGCTTCGTCGAATTCCCGCCGGGCTACCTCAAGCACGCCTACGAGCACGTGCGCGCCGCGGGCGGGGTGTGCATCGCCGACGAAGTGCAGACGGGCTTCGGGCGCACCGGTTCGCATTTCTGGGGCTTCGAGACCCAAGGCGTGATTCCCGACATTGTCACGATGGCCAAGGGCATCGGCAATGGCGCCCCGCTCGCCGCCGTCGTCACCACCCCGAAGATCGCCGCGGTGATGGCGCAGAAAGTTCATTTCAATACCTTCGGTGGCAATCCTGTCGTCAGCGCGGTCGGCACCGCGGTGCTCGAGGTAATCGAGAAAGAAAAGACGCAGGAAAACTGCCTCAAACTCGGTAACTACATCCTCGCCGGCCTGAACAAGCTGAAGGAAAAATATAAAGTCATCGGCGACGTGCGCGGCAAGGGGCTGATGCTCGGCATCGAGTTCGTAAAAGACCGCGCGACAAAAGTGCCAGGCAAAGAAGAGTGCGCGCAGGCCGTCGAAAACGCCCGCGAACTCGGCCTGCTCCTCGGCAAGGGTGGACTCTGGGGCCAGACGATCCGCTTCGCCCCGCCGATGAACATCACACAGGCCGACGCCGACTTCCTCCTCGCGGTGCTCGATGAGTCGATCGGGGCGCTATGATCTCACACCGCGCCACCACCGGTTGGCGCGGTGTTGCCGCACTCGCGATCGCTTCCGCGGTCTTCGCGGCGAATCAGGCACCTCCGCACATCGCTTCCGCCGAGCCGTGGCCGGAGGCCGATGCACTGTTTCACCGGGACCCGCGCTGGCTGGGTTCGGACTGCGCCTACTCGGTCGACCTTGGGGGCGGTCGCGTGCTGTGGTTGTTCGGCGACACGTTTGTCGCGACCAGCGAAGCGCACACGCGCCGCGCGTCGAAGATGCCGCGCAACACCGTCGCGCTCCAGCGCGGCTCCGATCCCACGAAAGCGGACATTCAGTTCTACTGGAAGGTGAGCGCGGGCCCGCCGGCCTCGTTTTTTCCAGACGCCGGGCAGGAATGGTTTTGGCCGGGCGGTGGCATCCGCCTCGACGACCGGCTGGTGATCTTCCTCATCAAAGTTCGCCGCACGGGCGATGGCATGTTCGGCTTCGCCGCCGTCGGCACGACCGCTGTCGCGGTCGACAATCCCGACGAGTCGCCCGACCACTGGCGTCTGCGTTCGGTGCCAATCCCTCCGAACGATTTCAAACTCATGACGGGCGGGGCGAGCGTGTTGCGACTCGGCGATCACATCGTCGCCTACTGCTCCGATGACGGCGGCTCGACGCACAGCGGCTTTGTCGCACGCTGGCCGCTTACCGCCTTTCGGCGCCTCGATCTCTCTGCGCCCGAATGGTGGGATGCGGCTGGCCAGCGGTGGGTGGCGCAACGCGAACTGGCAAAACGACCCACTCCTCTCTTCGGCGAAGCCCAGACCGAATTCACCGTGCACCATGACGAACGGTCCGGCCTATTTCTTGAAATCCAAACGCGCGGTTTTGGCGGAGCCGACCTCGCGCTCCGCTGGTCGCCCGCCCTGACCGGGCCGTGGCCGTCCCCGCAGAAATTTCACCGCCCCCCGGAGGCCGCGCTGCCTCGGGTGCTGATTTACGCGGGCAAAGCGCATCCCGAACTCATCGGGGCCGATCTTGTCGTCACCTACGCCACCAACACCGACTGGGAACGCTGCCTCGACGACATGAAGCTCTATTACCCGCGATTTCTTAGGGTGACATTTGCTCGTGCACCACTAACGGCGCGCTAACGTTTTAACTTTAACAACCGCTCACCCGCGGCGTGCAACGTCGCGGGTTTTTTCGCGAAGTTCAGGCGGATGTAGCGATGCTCTTGGTGCGCGAAGAAACTCGAGCCCGGCACGGGCGCGACCCCGATTTCGCGCGTCATCCAGTGCGCAAACTCCACGTCACTCGCGTAGCCGAACGGCGAGATGTCGACCATGACGAAGTAAGCGCCCTCGGGCCGCGTGTAACTGAGCCCGGTCTGATCAAGATAGCCCAGCAAGATTTCACGCGAGCGCCCGTATTCCGCGGCGAGTTCATCGTAATAGCTCTGCGGGAAATTCAGCGCCGTCACGACCGCGTGCTGCAGCGGCGCCGCCGCGCCGACGGTGAGAAAGTCGTGCACCTTCCGCGCCTGTGCGATCACGTCCGGCGGCGCGTGCACGTGGCCGATTCGCCAGCCGGTGATCGAAAAGGTTTTGGAAAGCGACGAGCAGCTCAGCGTGCGTTGCGCCATGCCCGGGAGCGTCGCGAAATAAACATGCTCGTGCGGCGGAAACACGATGTGCTCGTAGACTTCGTCGGTCAGCACCCACACGTCGAACTCGTCGGCGAGCGCCGCGATTTGCAGCAATTCCTCGCGGGTAAACACGCGGCCGCACGGGTTCGACGGGTTGCAGAGCACGAACGCCTTGAGCCCGCTCGCAAACGCCGCCCGCAATTCCGCCGGATCGTATTTGTAGTGCGGCGGGTGCAGCGGCACGAGGACCGGGGTCGCGCCCGAGAGAATCGCGTCGGCGGCATAGTTTTCGTAGAACGGCGAGAAGAGCCCCACCCGATCGCCCGGATCGCAGACGGTCATCATCGCGACCATCATTGCCTCGGTCGCGCCGCACGTGATGACCAACTCACGGTCCGCATCGATCGGCAGGCCCATGAAACGCGTGAGCTTGGCGCCCAGCGCGGTGCGCAGCTCGGGCGCGCCCCACGTGACAGCGTATTGGTGACGGCCCGCGTCCATCGCGTCGCGCCCGGCCTGCACGAGCGCGGCCGGCGGATCCCAATCCGGAAAACCTTGCGCGAGGTTGATCGCGTTGTGCTGGGTCGCGAGACGCGACATCCCGCGAATCACCGACTCGGAAAAAACGGAGGTGCGTTGGGAGGTGCGCGGCATGGCAGAGGGGTTCAGCGGCGTCGCACCAGCCGGAGGATGGGGCGTTCCACGAGCAGCCAGCTCATAGAGGCCACGGCCGCCGTCAAGGCGAGGCTGGACACCGCCAGCACCAGAACGTGCCGGCGCATGAAATCAAAGGTCAGGAGAATCTGGAGCATCGGCACGCCAAGGACATAGATGCCGTAGGACAAATCATGCCGCAACCGGCACGAAAAAATCTGGGCGAGGTTGATCACGAGGACCGGAATCAACAGCGGCCCAAACAGCACAAAGCCACCGAAGCGAAACAAAATCACCAACAACCCGCCGGCAAAAACCACCTGCCGCCAGTCCGCCGGCTTCAGTTCGTTCCGAAAGCAAAACATCGCGCTGCCCACGAAGTAGGCAGTGAAAAAACTTTCCAACCGCTCGAGCATCAAAATCGTCGGCCCATAGGGATCGTTGGGCGAGTGCAGGTTGATTGCCACCAGGGTGGTCATCGCCATGACGACGAAGACCGCCATCCAACGATTGCCGCGGCACAGGCCCAGCGGCCCGAGCGCGAGGGTCAGCGCGTAGCAAATCGTCTCGGGAAACAGCGACCAGTAGTTGGGATTGAGAAACGCCCCCGGCGGCGCCTCGCGGAGCACGTCACCGATCGCGAATTGCTGGACGCGCAAGGTCCAGTTGCGCGCGACAAAATTCCCTGCGCCCTCGGGTCCACTCACGTCGAACGTGGCGAGCGGATGGCCATACAAGCGCCAGATCGCCGGCGCGGCGACAAAGGCCGTCACGAGCAGGGACAGCCAGTAGCCCGGCAGGATGCGTGCGACGCGACGTTTGATGAATTCCCACGCCGTCCCGGGCCCCTCGGACAAATGATCGTAGCTGGCGGTGATGAGAAATCCGCTCATGCCGAAAAACGCCATCACCGCGATCGCGCCGAAGCCGACGTGATCCTTGCTTTGCTCCAGCAGCCAGCCGCTGGACTGCGTGTAAACCTGCACGTGAAACAAAACGACGATCGCCGCCAGCATCAGGCGCACGAGATCAAAGGCATTGTTATCTAGATTCCCGCGCGTGGCTGTTTTCACGTGGCGTCAGGGGATTTTCAACTCGGTGCCGATGCGCGGCAGGGAATTCTTGTTCGGGATCACATCGCGGTTGGCGTTGAAGATGGCTTCCACCTTCGAGCCATTGCCAAAATATTTCACCGAGATGCGGTAGAGGGTGTCGCCCGCGACGATGGTGTGTTTGCGGGCACCGGACGAGGCTGGTGCGGCCGGCGGCGTCCGATTCGTCGGCCGATTCGCCGGCGCCAACGACGGCGCGGCGGGGGGCGCCGCCGAGATCGTCTGCTCGGTCCGTGCCGGGCGCGGCGGTAAAGGCGCTGGCAGGACGAGCGGAGCGTTGCTCGAGGGCGGCGCGATCGACAGCGATTCGCCTGCATCGACGGTGGTCCGCGAAGAGCGGAGAAATTGCGTGGTCGTCGCGGTGCGCTGGGCGCCGAGGTCGGCGCGCAATTCGTCGTTCTCGCGCTGGAGCTGGCGGACCTGCTCCGATTGATCGAGGCCGATGGGCTGGCTCTCAAGCGGATGGGCCGGCAGCGTGCGGGCGAACTCCCGCTTGGCCGTGTCGATCAGGCCGCGGACGCTCGGCGCCTGCTTGGCGTTGGGCTGCTGCTCGAGGTATTTGCGAAAATGATGGATGGCCTCAATCGGATCCTTGATGCGGTTGAGGCAGATCAGGCCGGCTTCGAGATGCGATTCAGCCGAGGCCTGCTCGCCGCGCTTCTGGATGACCTTCAGAAACGCGGACAACGCCTCCGGATCACGGCCCTGCTTCACGAGCCGCTGCCCTTCCTGATAATACGGATCATCCGTCTCGGCCGTGAACGCCACGGTCCCCCCACCCCCGCAGCCCGCGCCGAAGATGAGGATGGCGGCGGCCAGCAAGGCGGCGGATTGTGGGCGGACAGTCATCTGGCGGGGAATGGGATTGAACGGGCAGTGGTTCGCCGTAAATTCCGCAACCTCGCTTCGCTACTCAAACTCTAAATGGCCCTGCAACCGAAACCCACTCTGGCCCGCGCGCGCGCCTGCATCCGCATTGAGACCGCCGCACTGACCGAGACGGCCCGGAGTTTGGGCGCCGAATTCGTCGCCACCGCGCGCGCCGTCGAGGCGGTCAGCGCCCGCGGCGGCAAACTGATCTTCAGCGGCGTCGGCAAGTCGGCGCACATTGCGCAAAAAGTCGCGGCAACGTTCAACAGCACGGGCGTGGCCTCGTGTTTCCTCGACGCCACCCAAGCGCTTCACGGTGATCTCGGGCTGTGCACCGAGGGCGATCTGGCGTTTCTACTCAGCAACAGTGGCCAGTCCGACGAGATTCTCCGGCTCGTGCCAATGTTGAAACGTTTCGGCCTGAAGGTCGTCGCGTTTACCGGGCACGCCGCCTCCGATCTCGCTGGGGCCGCCGACTATCGCCTGCTCTACCGGGCGCGCCGCGAAGCCTGCCCGCTCGAGCTCGCCCCGACCGCCAGCACCACGGCCGCCCTCGCGCTCGGCGATGCGCTCGCGATGGTGTTGCTCGAGGCGCGCGGCCTCACCCGCGACGATTTCGCCCAATACCATCCGGCCGGCAATCTCGGCCGCGTGCTGCTCCTGCGCGTGCGCGACATCATGCGCTCGGGCGCGCGCCTGCCGGTGGCGAACGACACGGTCACGACGCAAGAGGCCATTCTCGCCATGACGAAGGCGAAAAGCGGTAGCATCGCGCTGGTCGCGAAAAAATCCGGCCAGCTCACCGGCATCCTCACCGATGGTGATTTTCGCCGCAGCGCACTCACGGGACCGGACTTTTTGTCGAAGCCGGTCGCGACATTCATGACGCGTTCGCCCAAGACGATTCGGGAAGACGCGCTCGGCGTCGATGCGCTGCGCCTCTTTGAGGCGCACAAGATCGATGACCTCATTGTCGTCGACGTCCGCGGCAAGCCGGTCGGATTGATCGACGGACAGGATTTGCCCAAGCTGAAAATTGTGTGAAGGCCCCCATCCGGATTGGTATCATCGGCATGGGCGGTTTCGCCGGCTCCCATCACACGGCGGTCGCGCGGCTCGAAGAGCAAGGCCACGCGAAGCTCGTCGCCACGTGCGATCCGCGCGCGGACGCCTTCGCCATCGAACAGCAGACCTGGCGCTTCGCGGAGCGCGGCGTCCGCGTTTACCCGGACTATCGGACGATGTTCGACGCCTGCCATCGCGGCCTCGATCTCGTCGTCGTGCCGACACCGATCAATCTGCATGCGGAAATGCACGCCGCGGCGACCGCGTTGGGCCTGCCCGTTTACCTCGAGAAACCGCCCACGCTCGACCATGCGGAACTCGAGCAGATGATCACGGCGGATGGACGCGCGCGGAAATCATCGCTCGTCGGTTTCAACTTCATCATCGAAAAGCCGCGGCTCGCGCTGAAAGAGCGGATGCTCGCGGGTGAATTCGGCGCGGTGCGCGGCGCGACGCTCAGCGCACTCTGGCCGCGGCCCGCGAGTTATTTTTCCCGCAACAACTGGGCCGGCCGGCTGATGATGAACGACCGCGTCGTGCTCGATTCGTGCTTCGGGAACGCGATGGCGCACTTCGTCCACAATCTGCTGTTTTGGACGGGCGGTCCGGAATTGTTCAGCTGGGGCCAGCCCGCGGCAGTGCGTGGAGAGCTCTACCGCGCCCACGCCATCGAGGGCGCCGACACGTTTTTCGTCGAGACCGACACCACCGCGGGCGTGAACATCCGCTTCGCGCTCTCGCATGCGTGTGCCGGCGCAGGCACGCATCTCGAAATGGTGCTCTGTGACAAGGCGGTCCTGCGTTACGCCGTCGGTCGGCAAATCGAAATTCGCTGGAATGACGGCCGCATCGAAAAAATCGCGGCGGCGCCGTTCGACCCACTCGTCGAAAACCACCTCGACTACTATCGCTATCTGCGGGACGAAACCCCGCGGCCGGCCACAACCCTCGTGGACTCCCGCCCATTCGTCGCGCTCAACGATCTCGCCCACGTCTCGAGCGGGCGCATCGCGCCGATTCCGGCCGCGCTCGTCAGCGGCGTGCGCGAGGAGAAGGAGCAGAAGGATTATTTTCACGTCGCGGGCATGACCGCGGCCCATGAGAATTTTCTCGTGCGCGGCGCGTGGCCGGGCGCCAACGGCTGGGAACGCGAGCCCGGTGAAGTGACGACGCCGGCGGATCTCGTCCGTTTCCACGAGGTCGTGCGGAAGATGGCCGGGCGTTAAGCGCGGCGCACGCCAGCCGCCAGCCGGGCTTCTCATTGCCGCGGACGCGCGAGGCGTCGCTTTACTTGCCCCGAACTTTGGCCAATTTTTCCACCCCATGCCCACGCCGCCTTTTGCCTACCAAGATCCGTTTCCACTTGGCGAAGATTCGACCGAGTATCGCCTGCTTTCGAAGGAAGGCGTGAGCACGGCAACCTTCGAGGGTCGCGAAATCCTCAAGGTGACGCCGGAGACGATCGCGTTCCTGACGCAGCAGGCGTTTCACGACACGTCGTTCATGCTGCGCACAAAACATCTCCAGCAAGTCGCCGCGATTCTCGACGACCCGGAGGCGAGCGCGAATGACCGTTACGTCGCGCTCACGCTGCTGAAGAATGCGGAGATCGCCGCCGAGGGCATCCTGCCCATGTGTCAGGACACGGGCACCGCGGCGATCATGGCAAAGAAAGGCCAGGAAGTGTGGACGGGCGTCAATGACGCCGAGGCGATTTCGAAGGGCGTCTACGAAGCGTTCACGAAAGAAAATCTCCGTTACTCGCAAGTCGCGCCCCTCGACATGTGGAAGGAAGTCAACACGGGCACCAACCTCCCCGCGCAAATCGACATTCTCGCCACTGAAGGCGGGAAGTATGAATTTCTGTTCGTCGCCAAAGGCGGCGGCTCGGCGAACAAGCTGTTCCTTTTTCAGGAAACGAAGGCGCTGCTCAATCCGAAGAGCTTCGAAAAATTTGTCGCCGACAAGCTGCCGCTGCTCGGCACCGCCGCGTGTCCGCCCTACCACCTCGTCTTCGTCGTCGGCGGCACGAGCGCCGAGGCGTGCATGAAGACGTTGAAACTCGCCTCGACGAAATATCTCGATGCGTTGCCGACCACGGGGAACGAAGGCGGCCGGGCGTTTCGTGATCTTGCGATGGAGGCCAAGGTCATGGAAATCGCGCGCCGCACGGGCATCGGCGCGCAATTTGGCGGGAAATATTTTGCGCTCGATGTGCGTGTCATCCGCCTGCCGCGTCACGGCGCCAGCTGCCCCGTGGGTCTGGGCGTCTCGTGCAGCGCCGACCGCAACATCAAGGGCAAGATCACGAAAGACGGGGTGTTTCTCGAACAGATGGAGACGAAGCCCGGCCGTTTCATTCCGCCCGCCCTGCGCACGTGGAAGGACGACAACATCGTGCAGATCGATCTCAACCGGCCGATGGCCGAGATCCGCGCCGAGCTTTCGAAGTATCCCGTCACCACCCGCCTCTCGCTGAGCGGTTCGCTGATTGTCGCGCGCGACATCGCGCACGCGAAACTCAAGGAGCGCATAGACGCGGGCCAGGGATTGCCGCAATATCTCAAGGACCACCCCGTCTATTACGCGGGTCCGGCCAAAACCCCGAAGGGCTACGCGTCCGGCTCGTTTGGACCGACGACCGCGGGCCGCATGGATAGCTACGTCGATCTTTTTCAGTCGCAGGGCGGCTCGATGGTGATGCTGGCGAAGGGCAACCGCGGCCTGCAGGTCACCACCGCCTGCAAGAAGCACGGTGGATTTTATCTCGGGAGCATCGGCGGCCCTGCCGCGATCCTCGCGAAGGAAAATATCAAAAAGGTCGAGCTGCTCGAGTATCCCGAACTCGGCATGGAGGCGATTTGGAAGATCGACGTGAAGGATTTTCCGGCGTTCATCCTCGTCGATGACAAGGGCAATGACTTCTTCGTGAATGGCTGCGGCGCGTGCCTGCCAGCGAAGAACTGACGAGGCGGCCCCGAGACTTCGCGTCAGGCGTCGCCGGCAAGGGCGCGGTCGCCGGGTTGCGTCATCGTGCGCGGGTCGAGGGCGCGATCGAGCGTGGCCGGATCGAGTAATTTTCGCGCGAGCACGATTTCGCGGAGCGTTCGTCCGGTGGCGAATGCTTCCTTCGCCACGCTCGCGGCCGCGTCGTAGCCGAGGTGGGGATTGAGCGCTGTCACCAGCATGAGCGACTGATCGACGAGCGCGCGGCAATGGGCGGCGTCGGCTTCGAGCCCCGTGACGCAACGCGCGGTGAACGTGCGCGTGGCAGTGGCGAGGCACCGAATCGCTTCGTGCAGGCAGTAAGCCATCAGCGGCAGCGTGGCGTTCAGCTCCAGCTGGCCGTCACGACCGCAGGCCGTGACCGTCTGCGTGAGGCCCTGCGCGTAGTGGCAGACCTGCCCAAGCATTTCGCTCATCACCGGATTTATCTTCCCGGGCATGATCGATGAGCCGGGCTGGGTGGCGGGTAATTTCAACTCGGCCAGACCCGCCCGCGGCCCCGAGCCCAGCAGGCGGATATCGTTCGCGATCTTGGTGAGGCTGGCCGTGACGGCCGCCAAAATGCCGGCGACCTCCACGCAGTCGTCGCAGGCCCCTTGCGCTTCGAAGTGATTCGCCGCCTCTCGAAACGCGAGGCCGGTCTCGGCACTGAGAAGCTCGCAGACGCGCGCCGCAAAACGCGGGTGCGTGTTGAGACCCGTGCCGACGGCAGTTCCGCCGACCGCGAGCTCGCCGAGCGCCGCGACCGCGCGCTCGACGCGACCGACGGATTTACGCGCCTGCGCCGCGTAACCGGAAAATTCCTGACCGAGGGTCAGCGGCACTGCGTCCATCAGGTGCGTGCGCCCGATTTTGATGATGGCGGCAAACTCCGCGGCCTTCCCCTCGAGGGCGGCGGCGAGTTGCTCCAAAGCCGGTGAGAGATCACGGCGCAGCGAGAGCGCCACGCTGACATGGAGCGCCGTCGGAATGACGTCGTTGGACGACTGGCCGAGATTGACGTCGTCATTGGGGTGCACTGCGCGATCGCCATCGGCGAACTGTGCGGCGCGGTGCGCGATGACCTCGTTGGCGTTCGTGTTCGTCGACGTGCCGGAGCCGGTTTGAAAAACGTCCACCGGAAATTGGGCATCATGGCGGCCCTCGGATATTTCCCGGGCGGCCCGCTGAATCAGGCGACTCTTTTCGGGCGAGAGCAGGCCCAGTTCTTCGTTGGCCCGGGCACACGCGCCTTTGACGAGACCGAGCCCGTGAATAAACGCCGCGGGCATGGGCCGGCCGCTGATGGGAAAATTCAGGACGGCCCGCTGCGTCGACGCACCGTAAAGCGCATCGTCCGGCACCGACATCTCGCCCATCGAGTCGCGTTCCGTTCGCATCGCGCAAACCTGCGCGCTATCCGCTGAAACGCAAAACGCGTCAGTCGCCCATGACCGTCACCACCAGCGTGCGCATGTGCGGCGCGCGGCGGTGTTCCCAAAGATATATTCCCTGCCAGGTGCCGAGCAGGAGCCGGCCGGCGACAAACGGCACCGACTCGCTCGTGCGGCTCAGCGCCATCTTGATGTGACTCGGCATGTCATCCGCGCCTTCGAGCGTATGCGTGAAATGCGGATCGTCCTCCCGCACCAGCCGGTCGAACCAAGCCTCGAGATCGCGCCGCGCCGAAGGGTCGGCGTTTTCCATGATGACGAGGCTGCAGCTCGTGTGCTGGCAGAAAACGTTGGCCACACCGCGCGAAAGCTTGCTCGCGACCACCGCGCGACTGACTTGGTCCGTGATTTCGTGCAGCCCCACTCCGGGCGTGCGAACACGGAGCGTGTCTTGATGAACGGCCATGACGGGAGCAAACGAGGTTTTGCGCCCACGCCAAAAACAAAAAAGCCCCGCCAAAGCGGGGCGAGAAGCCAGCGCGTGACGCGGGCTCAGAATTTAACGGCCAGACTATTACCGCGCCCCTCGAAACGACTAATACTGTCGTAGAGCTGCTCATCGGAAATGCGACGAGAGCGAAATTCGGGAGCGCGCGCCGGCGTCGCGGTGTTCATCGAGACCGACATCACCGCGCCGTTGAGGAGGCGTGAGCGACGCACGTCCGACGGCGAAGCCATTTGGGACAGCGGTTCGACCACCGGAGTTTTCGCGGGCATGGCACGAGCTTCAAAACCGTGCGAAGCCCCGAGGAGATTCTGCGCGATGGCAGGCTCGGCGGCCTTGGCGAGAGCGAGATTCGCTGCGATGAACCGCGTGGCCGGCGTCGCCGTGCGACTGGAATCTGCCGTCAGCGCCGGCACGACCAGTTGCGAAAGATGACCGGTGGCGACCGCTTCGGAAGCCAATCCCAACTCAGCAGAATCCGCGGCGACGCCGTCAGTCGTCGCGACGCCTGCCCTCTCTTCGTGCAACGGCGCCGCAACGCCCAAGCGCGCGACGTCATTCGAATTGACCGGCGAAGCGAACGCGACGGCGACGGCAGTCCGGGCGGTTCCGGCGACCGCCGGCGCGCTCGGCGAACGATATTCACGCACCGTCAAAACCGTGAGGGCCAGGATCGCGGTGCCACCCAGCGGCAGGTGATAACGCGACAAACTGCCAAACGCGCGGGGAAAGGTTCGCCACCACGGGCGCTTTTCCACGAGGGCGGCGAGTTGCTTCGCACGCAGCTCGCGATCGAACTGATTCCAGAATTCCGCCGGCGGGCGCTCGGCCCGCTTCAGCTGGAGAAGATTTTCGAGGGTGACTGGACGCTTTTGCTCTTGATTCATCATTTGCGCATATAGGGCTGGAGCTCCGACTGGAGCAGCTGTTTCGCGTAGTGCAGACGCGAACGCACTGTGCCCACCGAACAGTTCATGACTTCGGCAATCTCTTGGTGGCCCAGCCCGTCGATTTCGAATAAAGTTACCACAGTGCGATGCTTGGTAGACAGTTTCTGCATCGCATCGTTCAATTTTTCCTGGAGCTCGCGGACAAACGTGTCGCGATCCACGCCCGTCTTATCTGTCAGGGCCGCAATGATTTCGCGTGACACCGGTTCATCGGAATTGACGCGCTCAAGGCTAAAAAACGACCGCAGGCGACTTTTCCGCAGATGGCTGAGCGTGGAATTGACCGCAATCCGGTAGAGCCAGGTGAAAAACGACGACTGGCCGCCAAAGCGGTGGATCGACTGGAAAGCCTTGATGAAGGCGTCCTGCGTGAGATCAGCGGTGTCTTCGCGGTTCGACGTCATGTTATAGACGATGCCGTAAACCCGCTCGCGATATTTCAGGATGAGCCGGTCAAACGCCGCCACGTCACCCCCCTGCACGCGATGCACAATGTCCATGTCCGAATCGGCTTCCAGCTGACGCTCGGGCGAAGCCACGAGGGTTTTGCCGAAAACTTTGATCGCGTCCATGACGAAGGGAAGAAACGACAACCCCGGCGTGGGTGCAAACGGAAACTTGCCAAATCCGTGTCAAATCAAGCCCGCGGGCACAACGCGGCGACCTGCGCACGCAATACGTCGCACAATCCGAGCAAAAGGGGCGTCGGGGCCTGAGCGGGCCAGTCCTGTAGCGCACTGGTGGCCGCCGCAATCTCGGCCTGCACCGACTCCGCCACGATGGCAAAGATACCGAGATCGCGCATCTGCTGCAGCCGCAACGCGAGCTGCGACGGGCGCTCGCCGGTGATCTCGGCGGTGAGTTCGGCGCGATCGGTGGCGGGCAGGCGGTCGAGCAGCGCGATCAGCGGGAGCGTCAGTTTGCCACTGGCGAGATCGGTGCCGAGGGTTTTGCCGATGCGGGCCTCGTCGCCAAAGAAATCAACGAGGTCGTCGTAAATCTGATAAGCGATCCCGAGATGCCGGCCGAAACGGCTCGCGGCGTCGACAAAACGCGGTTCAAAACCGGCGAGGCGCGCTCCGAGAAAACACGAGACGCGAAACAGCTCCGCCGTCTTGAGATCGACGATCCGCTGGTAGTCCGCCAACGTAATCCGGGTCGAACCGCGGCGCAGCGTCTGGACGATTTCGCCCGCGCACACTTTGCGGGTGGAATCGGAAACGGCGGCGCAGATTTCCGTTGTCGGAAACTGCGTGGCCAGGTGCAACGCGTGCGCAAACAGCGCGTCGCCCAATAGCACGGCGGCCGTCGGGCCGAATTCGCGCGCGGCCGTGCGGCGGCTGCGACGCACGTCGGCCTCGTCCATGATGTCGTCGTGCACGAGCGTCGCGAGGTGAACGAGTTCGACGACGGCGGATACGCGCACCAGATCGGGTGCCACCACGCCCGGACCGCGCCAGCCGCTGAGAAACACGAGCGCGGGGCGGAGGCGTTTACCGGACGTATCGATGCAATAATCGGCCATCGTGCGGATCTCGGGCTCGAAGGCCGCCAGTTGCCCGTGCAGGAAGCGGTCAAGTTCCGCCAAATGCGGAGCGAGCAGCGTGAAAACGCCGGCAAAGGCATGCGGCTTGGTGGCCGCGGCCGCGGCTGCAGGGCTGGCGACGCTGCTCATGGTTGACTCGACGCTAGGCGGGAAATCGGAAATGACCAATCAATACTCGCCACCATAAGTCCATGCATCACCCGCTTGTGCTCCTCCTCATGACCGCGGCCGGCCTCTACGTCGGCCGGCTGTGGCTCGCCGATCGGCGGGCCGCAAGGGCCGGCGCGCCCCACCCCGGCGCCCTGCCCGGCACGACCGACGCGACGACACGCGCCGTCGGAATCGCGGTGCTCGGGGCGCTGATGATTTTAGCGGCGGAAACATGCGGCGAAAACGCCCTCGGGCTCGCGGCGCAGCAATCGCACCTGACCTGGCTCTTCGCGCTCTATTCCGTGGCAGCCGCGCCGATCATCGAGGAGCTGATTTTCCGCGGCTGGCTGGTCGTGACGACGCGTGGCCCCGCCGTGATGTGGGCCGCGGCGCTCGGGGCATCGGTGATCTTTGCGGCGTTGCATCCGTTTTTATGGCGGTGGGATGACGCGGGATTTGCGTTCACCTTTTCGGCGAAGGGCTGGTTCAGCACGGGAGCGGTGTTCGTCACGTCGCTGTGGCTTTACGCCGCGCGGCTGGCCGGGTGGAATCACTCGCGCTCCTTGCTGCCCTGCTTCGCGGCGCACGCGGCGAAAAATTTGGGCGTCGTCGCGATCAAGGCGGCGGCCGGATTCATGGCCGGCGCGTGGTGAAAATAAAAAGGCCGCGCGGCGAACCGCGCGGCCGAAGGGGAAAAACTCTGCGCGTTCAGGGCACTTCGTAAACCTCGACCAGCGCAATGCCCGTGCTCGCTCCCGAGCCGGTGACTTCCGCGCTATACGTGCCGGGCGGCAGGCTGATCAGGATCACCGCATCCTTGCTCCCAGGCGCAAGCGGGAACGCCCCGGACTTCGTCGTGGCGTCGCCGACCAGCGTGGCGTCATTGCCCACTTCCCAACTGTCGTTTTCACGGACGAGCATGTTGTCGGAATTGCGGATGAGCCGGAGCACCGGATCCGCGAGCACGCCGGGGACGTTGAACGGCGTGGCGCCCAGCGTCGGGCCAACGGCGCGGATGAGCACTTTCTTCGAAGTGTTGCCGCTGATGACGAAGCCCGCGATGAGCCGGCCCTGGCCGGTGCCGACCACGGCGCGCGTCGAGATGTTGATCACCTTCTGCGAGGAGTAGGCCGTGGGGTTGTCCACGTCGTAGAGTTCGACCAAGGCGGTGCCCGAGGTGCCGCCCACGCCGCTGACTTGGGCGGTGTAGTTGCCGGGCGCGAGCGTGGCGAGAAGGACGGCGTCGAGGCTCGTCGGGGAGAGCGGGAACGCGCCCACGCTGTTGGAGGCGTCGAAGAGCGGGACCGTGCCGCCCCAATTATTGTTGGAGGAAACGAGCACGCTGCCTCCCGCCCCGCCGAACAACTGCAGTTGCGGATCGGCGAGTGCGCCCGTGATGCCGAACTGCACGAGCGAGGGGCCGATCGCGCGGACCAGCACTTGCTTCGGCGTGGTGCCGCCGACCACAAAGCCGGCCACGAGCACATTGGTGCCCGTGCCCACTTGGCCGCGGGAGGAGAGATTGCGCAGGAACCCGTCGCTAAACGAAACCCCGGATTCGACCGCACCCATCAAACCGCCCGCGAGCGGGCCGGTGAGACTGCCCGAGAGGAAGTTCGTGAGCGGATCGGCCTTGCCGTTGAAGACGCCGCCGCCGGTGGCCGCAATGTTGCGGAAGGCGCCGGTGCTGTCGACCACGCCCGCGCCGGCCGCGCGCACCCCGCCGTCAGCGGCGACGAGCAGGATCGAACCGTCGGGGCCGACGATGGCGGCGAGCTGGCTCGCGGGACGGCCGCTGAGGCTGCCGGTGTAATAGCCACTCGCCACGGCGGAGCCGCTGGGGAATGCCTTAATTCCAATCTGGGTCGTGGGCGCACCATCCAGATTCGTGATCGTCACCGCCGTTTCGTTGACCGAGCCGGCGACCAGCACGCGACCGGTGGCATCGGCGAGGTTGAAGCCGCCCGCTGCGTTGACCGCAATGCTCGGGTAGAAATAAACTTTACCCGCACCTACCGTGGAATAGCCGAGCACCGCAGCCGTTTTGCCGCTGATGCTGATCACCGCAAAGCGCCCAGTTTCATTGGCGCCAAAAAGGTTGCCGGTATAAACGGTATCGCCGCCGCCACTGGCCGTATTGACGACGAGCACCGTCGCGGTGGTGGAGGTGGCCGCGCCAGAGTTGTCCGTCGCCGTCGCGGTGATCGTGTAGATCCCGGGGACGTCGGGATTCCATTGCTGGCGATAGCTCCCCGAGGTCCGCACGGTGACGGCCGCGCCCAGCGACCCGCCATTCGCAAAAAACTGCACGTCTCGGACCGTGCCATCAGGGTCCGAGGCGGAGGCGCTGAGGGTGGTCGCCAAACCGGCCGTCACCACCGCGCCGTTCGCGGGCGACGTGAGCACCACGGTGGGCGATTGGTTGGCGAGCACGGTGACTGTCACCGCGGCGGAACTGGCAACGTTGCCGGTGTTATCTGTCGCCTGCGCCACCACGGTGTAGGTGCCGGCGCTACGCGGAGTCCACGGCACGGTATAGGAAGAAGACGTTGACGTGGTAACGGGAGCGCCCAAGACGCTGCCATTAATCAAGAACTTCACGTTATCGATGGTGCCATCAGGATCGGAGGCGTCCGCAACCAGATTGGTGGCCGTGCCGGCGGGCGTTGACGCTCCATTTATGGGAGTGGTGACCCGGACCACCGGCGGCTGATTCACGAGGACGTTGACCGAGACGGCGGTCGACGACGTGATGTTGCCGGAGTTGTCCGTCGCCTGCGCGATGACGGAGTAGATCCCCGCCGCGGTCGGGGTCCACGTCGCGGTGAAGGGCGCCGCGGAGCCGGTGCCAACGACCGTGCCGTTCGCGAGGAAGCGAACGCTGGTGACCGTGCCGTCGATATCCGAGGCGGTGGCCACGAGTGAGACCGGCGCGCCGGCGACGACGCGCGCACCCACGGAGGGCGTCGAAAGGGAAACGGATGGTGCCGCGTTGCCCGTGTAAGTGACCACGACCGGCGTGGCGAGAGTCTGGGTGCCGGCATCGTCCGTGGCGGACGCGGTCAGCGTATAAATGCCGGGGGAGCCGGGGCTCCAAGCCGCATTGTAAGGCGCCGCCGTCGCCGTCGACAGTGCCGTGCCGTTGACGAAGAACTTCACGTTTTGGATCGTGCCGTCGACGTCAGCCGCATTGGCCGCAATCGTGAGCGACGTGCCGATCACGTAAGTGCCGCCGTTGCTGGGGCTGCGGATGCTGACGGTCGGCGCGGTGTTCGAAGTTACCGTAATGCGCGCCGGGGTCGAAATCGTCGTGGTGTTGCCGAGGCGCAGCACCGCGTGGACGTCGTAGGTGCCAGCCCGCGTCAGGCCGATGATGAACTCATACGGGGCCGACGCGCCACCGGTCGACGCCGACTTGACCGTCGTGAACTGGCTGCCGTTGAGATAGAAATCGATCTTCGGCGGGTTGGCAGTGCCGAAGTTGTGCGTCGCGCTGAAAATAACTTGGCCACCCGTGACGTAGGTTGACCCGTTTAGCGGGCTCACGAGCGTCACCAGATCCCCCGTGGGATCGTTGGCCTGCGTGCTGATCAGAATCGGCGTGGTGTAAATCGCGTTGCCGGAATTGTCGGTGACGATCGCCGTCACGGTGATGTCGCTCAGGGTGTTGAGCGTGTAGGTCGTGTAGTAAGGGGCCGCGCCGAGCGTCGCGATGTTCGTGCCGTTGACGAAGAATTGCACATTCGCGATCGAGCCATCCTGGTCCACGGCTGAGGCCGAGAAGATGAGCTTGGAGCCGTAATCAACCTTGATGGGGGTGAAGAGCGGCACCGGGGTCGCGGCCGCGCTGCCCGTCGGGGTGTCAACTGCCGGGTTGTTGAAATCGAGGCCCGCCACCGGCACGACGCCGACCTGCACGAGCGCCGTGATTGTCGAGACCGTCGAGGTCACGCGATTGCCCGCATCGTCCGTCACAACCGCCGTGACGGAATAATTCGTGGCGGTGGTGGGAGTCCAAATCGTCGCGTAGGGCGCGGTGGCCTTGGCGCCGATCAACTGGCCGTTGGCGTAGAACTGGACGTTGGTCACCACGCCGTCGGGGTCGCCGGCATTGGCAGCGAGGTAAACGGGCGTGTTGGCCGTGACATTGGTGCCCGTGGGAACCGAGGTGAGATACACAAACGGCAGACTCGAGCTGCCCGAGCCCACGATGACGCTGACCGTGCTCGAGGTTTTCTGCGTGCCGAAACTGTCGGTGGCGACCGCGGCCAACAGGTAGGTGCCCGGCGCAGTCGGCGTCCACGACGCCGAGAATGGAAACGTCGTGTCCGAACCGAGGCTCTGCCCATTCGCGAAGAACGCGACCGAGGTAATCGTCGCGCCCGTGCCGGCGGTGGCCGCGGCGGCGACGGTTTGCGTTTGATTGACGGTGAGCGTGGTGCCGCTCGACGGACTCGTCACGGTCACGACGGGCGCGGCGACGGCGGCGACCGTCACGGTGACGGAGGTCGACGACGTGCGATTGCCTGAGGTGTCGGTGACGACCGCATAGAATACATACGATCCGGCGGCGGCGGGCGACCATTCGAGATTGAAGAAAGGCACACTGCCCTGCCCCGAGGCCCCCACGGTCTTGCTGCCGATCGCGACGTTGTTGGCAAAGAAGTCGACCCCCGCAATGAGGCCGGAGCCGAGCGTCGTCGAAGCCGACAAGGAAATCGGACTGCCGACCGCGTAGCTCGCGCCCGAGTTGGGCGAAACCAGCACAATCGTGGGCGCCGTGCCCGTGCTGACCACGACGTTTGCCCCGGTCGACGTGCTGGTGCTGCCGGCATTATCGATCGCCACCGCGGTGATCGCATAGGTGCCGAGCGCCGTGGGCGTCCACTTCACCAAGTAGGGGAAGGCCGCCGATGAACCGATCGACACGCCATTCGCGAAATACTGCACATTGGCCACCGTGAAACCGACGCCAGCCGTCGCCGTCGCGGTCAGATTTACGGACGAGTTGACCGCGACTCCCGCGGGCGGGATCGGACTCAGGCTCACGGTGGGAGCCGTTCCACCGCCACCACCGCCACCACTCGCGGCCACCACCGTGACCGCCACGGTGGGAGACGTGGTCTGCGTGGTTTGCGGACCGCCGCCGATGGTCTCGAGCGCCACCGCCGTGAGCGAGAAGGCGCCCGTGGTCGCCGGCGTCCACGTGACGGTGTAAGGCGCCACCGTAACCGTGCCGAGGCTTTGACCGTTCGCAAAAAACTGCACGCTGGTCATCACGCCGGTCGGATTCGACGGCGCGGCAGTGGCCGTGACGCTCGTGGCCGTTCCGACCACAATCGACCTGCCACCGATCGGATTGACGATGCCGACGGAAGGCGCGGCATTGATCGAGACGGTGACATTCGGCGAGACGCCGAGGTTGCCAAAGCTATCGGTCACCAGCGCGCTGAGCGTGTAGGTGCCGACCGCGGTGGGCGTCCACGTCGCCGAATAGGGGAACGTGCTGGTCGTGCCGAGGCTCGTGCCGTTGACGAAGAATTGCACGCTGGCGACGACACCCACCGTCGTGGTCGCGCTGGCGGTCACACTGATCGGCGTATTGACGAGCGCCGTGCCACCGTTGCCAGGATTCGTGATGGTGACGACCGGGGCGACGCTACTGTTGGGCAGCGTCGTGGTGCGACGATCGAAGATGAAAACGTCGCGAGCGGTGTTACTGTCGAGGGAGACTTGGTTGGTGGCGCTGAACGCCAGGCCGGCAATGCCTTCCGAATCGGAGGGCAGCGCCACAAAGCGTCCGTCCGAACTCATCACGGGATAGATGTTGTTGGCCGCCGTGCTCGGCGTGCCGAGCAGACTGAAGGTTTGATAGCCAAACGTGTTCACGCTGACCATCTGCGTGGTCGCAGCGACCGTGTCGAACGTGCCGCTGGCCGTGGAATCGCGGTCCCGGACGAAGACATCGAGCGCGGTGTTGGAGTCGGAAGCGACCACGACGCTCGGTGTCGCGGAATACCCCGCACCCGCCGAAACTTGCACAAAGCCGGTGACCACACCCGCCGCGCTGACCGTGGCCGTGTAGCTTGCGCCGCTGCCCGTGGGATCGGTGATGACGACCCGCGGCGGCCGCGTCTGGCTGTATTGCGTGCCGCCGGAGCCGACCGCAATCGCGGTGATCGTGCCAGCGGCGACCGTCACCGCGCCCGCCGTGGCGCCGCTGCCTTGAAACTGGCCGACGGAATCGCCGGTCGTGAGATTGTTGTCGAGCGAAGCAAACGCGACGTAGCGACCCGTGGAGCTGATCGTTGGATTGATGCTGCCGAGTTGCTGATTGTTCGGCACGGTCGGATCGACTCCCTGCGTGCCGTTGTTCGCGACGCTCATGCGGCGGACAACCGGCGTGCCGACGGCTTGCGTCGTATCATAAACAAAAATGTCGGAGACGCCGTTGGTATCGACGCCGGCGCCGAGGAGATTGCTCGCGAGCGAGGCGAAGGCGACATACTTGCCGTCCTGATTGAGCGAGGGCGTCTGGCTGTCAGCCGTGCCCGCGACCCCGGTGCCCGTCACCACGCTGACCATCACGCTGCCATTCGTGGCGGTGCCCACGTTGGCCCGAGGACGCACATAAACTTGTTGGAAGCCGCCGGAAGCGGTGGCCTGGAGATTCGTCGACTTCGAGGCGAATGCGATCATGAGGCCGTCGGTGGCCGAGGTGCTGCTGGAACTAATGACCGCCTGAAATGCACTGGCGTTGCCGGCGGTCGTCGTCGGGGCCGCGGAATCCACATCGACGAGCTTGGTCGAGACGTTGCCGACGGTGTCGAACGTGCCGCTGCCGCTCACATCGCGGTCGCGGAGATAGATATGACTGAAGCCGCCGACCGCACTCAGCGAGTAGGCCGGATCCAGATTCGTGGCAGTGGACTCGAACACGATGTAACGGCCCGAATAGCTGATCGCCGGCTTGAAGCTGGGGTTGTTCGCCTGCGCTCCGCCGGTCGTCACGCTCATGCGCGCGATCTGTCCGTTGATGGTGTCGACGACATAAATGTCGCTGAAGCCGTTCGTGTCGCCGACCGCGGTGGAAGAGGCGGTGATCAGATTATTCGCATCCGACGCGAAGGCGACGTAGCGACCGTTGCCGCTAACCGCCGGATTGTTCGAGGCGGCATTGGCCTGGCCACCTTGCTGCGAAACGCTGAGCCGGCGGATCGAATTGGCCGTGGTGTAGCTGGTCTGGCTGTCGAAGATAAAGATGTCGCGGACGGCATTGGTGTCGTTGGCCACGAGATTGGAAGCATCGGACGCGAAGGCGACGTAGCGGCCGTCGGAACTCATCGAGGGATTGTCGCTGTAGGCGTTGCCGCTGCCGGTTGCGACGGTCGTGTGCGAGACGAGCGTCATCGACGGAAAATTCGACGGCAGCAAATTGATCAGCGTGGCCGTGGGGGTGAGTGCGTTGGTGCCCCAAATATTATCGCCGTTGACCGTGAGCGCGGCGTTGTCGTTCTCGTCGATGGCATCGAGTGCATCGATCTTGGCGATAATGTAATAGGAGCCGGCAAAATTTCCGGGCAAAAGCTGGTTCCAATTGATCGTGCGGATGCTGTCGTCGGCGTTGAGTTTCACCGCGTCGTCATAAAACGTCAGTTGGAAGTCATCCCCGTCGCCGAAGGTCGCGTTGGTCGAGAGCACGAGCTTGATGCGGAAGTAGGAAGCGAAGCCGTTGCTGCCCGGCACCACGGGAACGTTCTGCGTGCCGAGCGTCGCTTGGGTGTTCTTGTAGGTGAGCGTCATCGGAATGATGTCGCCGCCGCGGTAGGACGTGCCCGAGGGATAGGCCACGTTCGTGATCATGAGGTTCGGCTTGCCGGTGACAGTCAAAGCCGACGTCGCGCCGGCGGCAGCGCCGCTGAATCCGCCGCCACCCGTGACGGAGGTTATTACCACCGACGCATCGTAGGTTCCTGCTTCCGTCGTTTGCGTCGGAATCTGGGCCGAAAAGGTCATGGTGCCCGCACCGCCCGCCCCCGCGATCACGGACGCCGTTGAACCCGTTCCACTCCGAGTAAACGAGTAGCCACTTCCGACGTTGCTAAAGGTGATGGTGAAATTTGCGGTGCTGGCTGCGAGAAAATCGTCAGCGGGCGTGGCGGCACCCGAATTCTGAACCGACAGCGTGAAAGTCACCGTGTCCCCGGGCTTGGCCGAGCTGGGAGCCACCGTCACACCCGTCGGGCGGAGGTTCGATGCCGCGTGGGCGACGCCGCTGGCGAGCAGCGCCAGCGCGCTGCCGAGTAAAAAACGGGGCCAAAGTTTCATGGGTGCACCTCTAAATTAATTGTGGGAAATGAAGACAAAGTTGTCTCATTTCTTCTCCCCGGAGCCGGAGCTAGGGAAGAACGATTTCTTGGCGGGCGTTTTTTCGCTGGAATTTGACGGCGGGAGAAACGGATCGCTGCCATCGCGGTGACCGGGCAAATCCTCCCGACGAATCTGCAGGTCGCGGACGCGTTGCGAGTCGAAGACCTGCTCGACCGCGCCGCCCTCGGCACTGAGCGTCTTCGCGGTGATGAAAATGATCAGATTGGTCTGCTGTTTGTTGAGATCGTCGGAGCGGAACAGCCGGCCGATGCCGGGGATCGAACCGAGGAGCGGCACGCGCGTGCCGCCCTTGGTGGTCTGGACTGTGAGCAGTCCGCCGATGCCCATGGTGAAACCGTCCTTGAGCGAGACGGTGGTCTTCGCCTTGCGGCTCGCAATGATCGGGATGGAGGCGCCGCCGGCGCCGCCGAACGTCGTCGAGCCGTTCTGCTGGCTGACCTCGGGCTCGATCGAGAGCTTGATGAAACCGCGGCCGTTGACCTGCGGCGTGACGCGCAGATTCACCCCGATGGCCTTGTAAGTGAAGTTGCTCACCTCGAACGAACCGCGCTGCTCGTTGTAGGAGTAGCTCGGCACCGGGAATTCCGAACCGATGTTGATCGTGGCCTCGGAGTTGTTGAGGGTGACGATGGTCGGGTTGGAAACGATCTTCACGTCGTTGAGCGTCTGCAGCGCACTGAGGACGATCTTGAAGTCGGACGCGGAAAACACGGCCTGCACGGCGCGCGCAGTGTCGGCGGTGTTCGCGACGGAATTGACCAGGTTCAGCACGTCGGTGATCGCGTTACTCGTCCCCCCGTTCGTGCCATTGTTCGCCCCCGTGGTCGCAGTGCTGGTGAGCGCGCCGTTCGTGCCCGTGGTGGACGTGGTGCTCGGCACGCCGTTGGTGGAGGTTACGCTGCTGACGGTGTTGGAGCCGTTGCTCTGCGTGGCGGTCGTGGTGCTGGTCGTCGCGGCGTTGGTGCCGCTCGTCGAACCTTGCGAACTCGCCGTGCTGCCGTTGACCCCGTCGCTGGCCGTCTGGCCGCGGGAGCGCGTGACGTTGCCCAGGAGGCCGCCCGCGCTGAGATTATAGTTCTGCAACGAGGACCAGTTGACGCCGAGATTCTTCACGTCGCTGTTGGTGACTTCGACGAACTTCGACTCGATCATCACCTGATCGGTCGCGCGATCGAGTTGCTCGATGATCGGGCGGATGCGGCCCATGCGCGTGGGGCGCTCGGTGATGACAAGGCTGTTGCTGCGCGCATCGACGATGAGCTTGCCCTTCGCGGGATCAACGAGGCCGGTGATCGTGGCCGAAATTTCCGAGGCTTTCGCGTAGTTGATGAGGAACACCTCGGTGGTCGTCGGCTCGTCGTTGAGTGACTCCTTCGTGACGATCTTGATGATGTTGCCATCCTCCACGGCCGCGTAGCCGACCGGGTCGAGGACGTTTTGGAAAATCTGGCGCCACGTCACGTCGCGGAGCTTGATGGTCGTCTTGCCCTGCAGCGTCTCGGGCATGATGATGTTGAGTTCGAAAAGATCGGCGACGTTGCGGAGAATGTTGCGCACATCCTCGTCGGGGAAATCAACCGAGAGGGTCTCGTGGCCGGCGGCGTCCTTGCCGGCCTTGGCCACCACGGCCTTGGTGCCATCGTCGCCGGTCTTCAGCGCGACCTCGGGCGCGGCGGGCTTGTCCGCCAGCTTGCTGGCGTCCGCGGGCACCGCGGGCGAGGGCGCCTGCTGGGTGGGCACGGCCGCGGGCTTGTCGCCGGCGGCCGCGGGGGGGGGCGTCGCGGGCGGCTCGGGCTGCACGGCGGCGACGGCGGAGGTCGCAGCGGTCAGCGCGGCGACGGACAGAAAAAGAAAGTGGCTGGTTCTCATGGGGACTTTCCTAGTTTGATGGACCGGGTAATTTCTTCGCCGTGGTAGCGGAGTGTAAAGGTGGTGCGGTCGATGCCGACGAGCTCGAGCTCGTAGTCATGCCCGTTGAATGCGACGGTGAATTTGTCGCCGACTTTCACTTTGCCGCGACCGAGGAACAGGACGGGTTCGCCATTGATGACGACCGAGCCGGTCGTCGGCAATTTCGCGGCGAGACTCTCGAGGATTTCGCGTTCGCCCGGCGGCCGCACGGCCGGCGCGACGGTGGTCGATCCGCCGGAATTGACGGGGGCCGGGCCTTGGACCTTGTTGGAGGCCGCGGCGGCCGCGCGCACTTCCTCGGGATCGGGTTGATCGAAACCCGCGGGATTAAAGGGATGGGAAAAGTCCGCCGGCACCGGCACCGGTTCGGGCGGACGCGTGAGGCGCTGCGCCTGCTCCACGAGCGTGCGGCGTTTTTCGGGTGAAACGAGATCGGAGATGGGCTTCGCGCGCGCCAGCGGGGCGAGCACGGCGAACGTCAGCGCGAGGGCCACCAAGGGATGAGCGGGGTGCTTCATGGTTGTCCGAGGAGTTCGAGGTTGAGGGCCAGCGTCACCACACTGCCGCGATCAGTCACGGGCACGCCACACGTCATGCTCATGACCCGGCAATAACGCGCGCCACTTTCGAGGCGGCGCAGGTAGTCGACCATCTGGTTCATCGTGCCTTGCACGGTAATCGTGAAGGGCACGCCGTTGAAAATCGTCTTCGCCGCATTTTTTGCGGGCGCTGTAATCCCCTGGGAGATCACGGTCATCTTCGCGCCGGTCTCGGCTTCGAGCTTATAGAAATACTGGTAGTTCGTCAGGGTCTGCGATTGCGACCCGCGGATGAGGCGGGTCTCCAACTCCTTTTCACACACCGCGAGCGCGTCGCCCTGCTCCTTCAGATCTTTCGCGTTCTGGAGGTTGGCGGCGAGGCGGCTGCCTTCGTCGGATTTTTCCGTGAGCACCTTCATGGCGGCGGGCAGTTCGTCGGCGCGGAAATAGATGCCGGCGCCGAGCGCCAGGCTGAGCAACGCGCAGCCGACGCTGATCGGGTTTTTCTTCACCAGGGCGAAGAGTTCGTCGTTCGTCATTTCTTCGCGTCCTTATCCTTGACCGGCTTGGTGCTGAGGAAAAACTCGACGTTGAGGCGGCCCGTCGAGGTGTTGCGCTGCACATTGGTGATGCCGGCCTGATCGAAGCGCGCGAACGCCTTGTCGGCGCGGAGCTGTTCGAGATAGGCGTTGGCGTAGCCGGTGGCCGAGTCCGGCGTGCCGCGCACCGTCAACCGGAGGGCCATGCCGGTCTCGCGCAGGTCGAGGCTGTCGAGCGCGATGTTACTGGGCAGCGTCTGGCCGAGCCGCACCAGTAAATCGGACACGAGGGGCTTCGACTTGAGGAAGGCATCGACCTCCAGGAATTTCGCCTGCTGCGCCTCGAATTTTTTATAGAGCGCGAGGGCCTTGTCGCTGCCCGACTTGTCCCGATCGATCTGGCGCTGCCAGTCGGCGACCTGGCCCTTGATCGTGCGCAGGTGCCACTCCTGAAATCCAAAATAGGTCAGCAGCGCCAGGGCGATGGTGATCGCCGCCGCGTTGACGAAGAACGCAGTGCGCACGACCTTGATGTCCGGCAACTTTTGATAGTTGCGGAAATTCGGGTGCCACGCGGGCACGAGGGGCATGGCCGCCGCCTCACTTTTTCTCTTCAGGAACGGGAGCGCCATGGGCAGCGGGGGCAGGGGTGTTGTAGTGAGCCATCAGACTGAGCAGTCCGAACCAGCGGATGTCCTGGGCATTCTTCGCCAGCGTGTCTGGCAGGGTGATCTGTCGGGATTGCAGCCAGGGTCCCGGGTCGAGCTTGAGGCTCGTGATTCCGAGCGCATTGGCGATCGCGAGATCGAGCCACGCGAGTTTGGGTGAAAGCTGCGTCGTCAACACCTGGCCGACCGACTGGCCGGTCTGCACCTCGTAAAACCCGATGGAGGACTGGAGTTCCTTCAGGAGCCGCTTGGTCAGGAGCGGTCCCATGCCGGTAAAATCGAAGGTGTTCGAATAAAAGAGTTTTCGGGCGGACTCCTCGTCCTTCAAACCCAGTTCCTTCTGCACGATCGGCACCATGGCATCGAGCCCTTGCGGAATGGGCCGCGAGGCCTCGACCCCCACGGCCGAAACGATGAACGAATGCGTCGACTCCGCGCCAATTTCGAGGACGAGCGTCGGGGTCTTCGACTTGGTAAACGCGAGACAGTCGACCACGCCGCCGAGCATCGATACCGTGCCGAGTTCCAGGCGTTCCGGATAAATGCCGGACTCGAGCAGGGACGTCTGCAAGGCGGCGATGTCGTCGTTCGGCAGTCCGCAAAACAACACGTCCTTCCCCGCTGCCTTGTTCAAATCGTAGTCCGAACCGTCGCCCGCATTGAGGATCGCGATCGAATACTTGTCCTGCTCCACCCGAAATTGCTGCGAAAACACCTCGGGAAAATAGCCGGCTTCCTTGAGCCGCTTCAGTTCGAGGGCGTGGCGCCGCACCAAGCGCTTGCCCGGATACACGCCCACCGCCGAATGCAGATAGCCGCTGGGACTTTTCTTCGGCTGGATTTGCTTGAGCGCCTCTTCCAGTGCCGCGGGGTCGTTCGGCGGACACTCCCGCATGTCTTCCACGGTAAACGGCAGCGTGGGCGCAGAGGTGCGCGCGAGCATGACCGCCTGATCGTTCAACTCTACGAAGAATCCTTTCGTTTTCTGGGAAAAAAGCATGTCGTCGCGAACTGGGTGTGGGAACAGAGGTCTAGGGTGGTCTAGGTGTGGGCAGCGTCTAGGGTGTTTTTCTCAGTAGTGGCCGCGCCAACACCCGCTGGCGCTAATCGGCGGCGAAAGTTCCCAAATGCCACCGGGCAAGACAAGATTAAACAAAGGGCTTAACCCCAGCCTGATCGCCATTTACCTTTTCTTGATCGCGGCAATCGATTGATCGGCTGCCGCGATAAGTTCAAATCCGGCCTGCGCGGTTCACGTTGGCAATTCCCAAGTTGTTCACACGAATCTCCCCGCGTTGATGGCGAAGTCGATCCACGGGCGCGGTTTCAACTCACAAAAAACCCGCCGCGTTCGGCGGCGGGCTTGCGGATCGAGAACCATGCGGCAGTGGCAGCAGCGCGAAAACGCGCGCCGCTCACTTCTGCCACGTGCGCTTTTTGTGGCGATTCGCCTTCAAGCGCTTTCTGCGCTTGTGCTTGTTCATTTTCAGACGACGTTTCTTTTTCAGATTGCCCATGGTGATTGCGAGTTGGTGAAAGTGCACCGTGCTGAGCGGCCGCCAAGCTGTCCAGCTAGAATTTCTGCCCCGCCGCCCGGACCGCCCGGCGCCGCCCCACCCTCGTAAACACGACCTCGCCCGCCACCGCCGCTTCCGGCAATCCCGCCAGCCGCGCCACGACCCGGCGGTAAACATTGATTTGTCCCGCATGCCGCGCCACCGCGCCCGCCATCTCCGCCTCGCTCGCCAGGCGATCGGTTTTGAAGTCGAACACCGTGGCCCGCACCGCCCGGCCGCGCGCATCACGCTCCACCACCACGCGATCGAACAGGCCCGTGATCCACGCGCCTTCCAGCACAATCTCAAACGCCCGCTCGCGCCACACTTCGGCCCCGGGAATTTTTCGCCACACCGCGGCCAGGTCCACCGCGCTCAGGCACGCGAGCGCTTCCTGGATCGCGAGTTCGTCTGCTCCGCGCCCGATCCACTCCGCGGCCCAGCGTTCGAGGTCCGCGCCGCCCGCCCACTCCACTTCCGCCAGCAGCGCGTGCACGGCATGCCCAAAATCCGCGGCGCCGGCGAAGCCGCCTTCCAACGAAAAAAGCAGTCCCCCGTTCACGTTTTCCTTTTTCAGTTCCGACGGCGCACGCGCCATCCGCCGCGCGGGGCGCGGTGCACACGCCGGCTCTGCGGTCGATCGCTCCGCCGCCTCACTCGTCCTCGCCGGCTCCGTGAAGGCGATTGCTTCAAACCAGCGCGGATCACCGGCCTGCCACGTCTCGCCGAGCGTCTCCTCGAGGAGGCGCGGAAAATTCTTCGACACCGATTTCCCCGGCGGCTGCGTGATCACATACAAGCCGCGCTTCGCGCGGGTCATCGCCACATACAGCAGGCTCAAATTTTCACTGGCGGCATCCGTGGCGTCCGCCGCCGCGCGCGCCGCGAGCACGGGATCGTGCTCCACAAAGATTTTCGCCGGCGGCTGCAAAATCCATTCGACGGAACGATCGGCGGCGCGCTGCACGGCGAGTCCGCCGCGCGGTTCCGCCAGCGTCCGGCCCTCGAGATCCGGGAGCACCACCAGATCGAAGCCGAGCCCTTTCGACTTGTGAATCGTCATCACGCGCACGACGCCGGCCGCGTCGGTGTCGCGCACCGACCAGTGCTCCGCAAACTCGAGAAACTCCGCCACGTCGCGGCTGCCGCCTTCGTCGAACTCCGCCGCCGCCGCGATCAATTGCGCGCCGCGTTCGCGGCTGAACGCATCGTCCGCCAGCGCGGGCCCCAGCCGCTCAAGCCATCGCTCCATCGCGCCCGCGAAGCCCCTCTCGTGCACCGCGGCGAGGACGCGGCTCGTCAGCGTTTCGCGGGCCTCCACTTCGAGCCGCGCCGCGAGCGGCGTCATGCGCACGTGTTCCAGCGCCAGCGTGTCGCCCGGATAGGCCGCCGCGCGCAACAGCGCGAGCAGCGCCGCCGTGAGCGGATTGTCCGTCGCGACGCGGCGATCACTTTCGGCCACGGCGGCGAGGCCGCCTTCGCGGCGCAAAAAATCCGCCAGGGCCGCCGCGGTGTCATTCGTGCGCACGAGCACCGCCACGTCGAGGCCGCGACGCTGCGGCTCGATTTCGCGGAGCACGCGCAACGTCTCCGCGAAGCGTCCCGCTTCGTCCGCGGCGTGCCGCAATTCCGCATAACCGCCCAAGGTGGGCTGTGCGCTCGCATGCGGGCGCCATTCGCTGGTCCAGGCCGTGGCCGCCGCTTCCGGCACCAGCGCGCGTAGCGCCGCTTCGTCGCCAAACACCCGGTTCACCATCGCGATCACCGGCGGCCCCGAGCGCCACGATTCGTCGCGCCGGCCTTCCACGATCGCGCCCGGCCTCGCATGATTGTAGTGGTCAAAAATCTCGCGGAACAGCCGCGGATCCCCGCCGCGCCACGAGAAGATCGATTGTTTCACGTCCCCGACGTAAAAAAAGCTCCGCCCCTTTTCCGGATCCTGCACCGCCTCGTCGATCAGGTTTCGCAGCACGCTCCACTGCGCGAAGCTCGTGTCCTGAAATTCATCGAGCAGCCAGTGATCGAATTGCGCATCGAGCCGCCAGTCGATCAACAGCCGCGCGTCGCCGGCCATTTCGGCCGACAACATCGGCGCCCCGGCGCCCGGGAGCAACAGCCGCAGCACGTCGGCAAATGTCAGCCGGCCCGCCCGCCGCACCGCGTCGTGATAATTCCGTTCGTAGCCTTGCAGCACGCTAAAAAGCCCGCGCGTCATTTCGATTCGGCGCTCGAGTTCCGCGCCGGCGATGGCGCCGATCACGGCGCGGAGCGCGGCGCGCGCCACCGGGGACAGGGAAACTTTTTTCCGCTCCACCACAATCTCCGCCAACTCCGGCCAGGCCGCGAAGGCGCTTTTCAACAGATACTCCACCGGCGCCGGCCACGGCGCGCCGGGTGACCACTCCTCCAGCGCGGCGAAAAAATTCTCGAGCCGGGCGCGTTGCTTTTCGCCGAGCGTCTCCCACGGCAGCGCCGCCCGCAGCGCCGCCACGGCTGCCTCGCGCTGCGGCGCCATCGCGAGCCACGCGCTGCCCTCCGGCCAGATGCGCGTCGCGTCGCCCCACTGCGCCGCGGTCGGCGCCGCGAGAAACATATCGGCATGTGCGTCGAGAAACCCGTCGAGCACGCGCGCCAGCCGTTTCTCCTCGACGCCAAAGGTCGCCCGCTTGAACGCCTCGATGAAGTCCCGCTGCGCTGCATCCGGCTCGCCGGCGGCGGTGAACATCCGCCGCAACACGCGTCGGCGTTCGCGGCGCGCGGCCGACTCCTCCATGATTTCGAATTCGCCCCCGAGGCCGAGCTCCAGCGGAAAACTCCGCACCACGCGCGCGAAAAACCCGTCCAGCGTCCCGAGTTGCAACCGCGGCATCGCGTCGATCATCGCGCGCAACATCCGCAGAAAATCCGCGGCGCCGATCCCACCCCCACCGATTTCTTGCGCGAGCGTGCGCGCGAAGGCCGGCTCGGTCGCGGCGCGCGCGAGCTTCTTCAGGATCTCGTCAAAGAATTCGCCGGCCGCTTTCCGCGTGAACGTCAGCGCCACAATCCGCTCGGGCGCCGCCCCCGCGGCGAGCAGCCGCACGAAACGGTTTGTCAGCGCGTAGGTCTTGCCCGATCCCGCCGAGGCCAGAATCATTTCGTGCCGCAGCGTGTTCATGACGGCGCCTCCGGCCACGCGACGCTCGCCGCCGCGCCTTCGTGAAATAATTCCGCGAAGTCGTCCCACTCCGCCGCCCGGCCGGTCAGCTCCGTCGGCGGCCAGAAATTTCCCGCCGTCACCGCAGCGACCACGCCCTCCGCGCATTGCATCGCCGCCGCCTGCGTGTCGCGCGAATAATCTTCCCACACGCTGATCGCGGTCTCGCCCGCCGCCTTCGGCAAATTGAAATAACCGCATTCGACCGCGTCGCCAAACTCCGCCGCGACCGCCTGCAAATAGAGCGGCAACTGCAAATCGATCCACGCGCGCGGCTTGCCAGCGGCATCCGCCCAGCGCAGCCACGCCGGCCGCGCCGCATCGTCGTCGCGCCACGCCCGGCCGTGCGCCAGCGCCGGCGCGATCGCGGTGTCGCCGGTCTTGTAGTCGAGCACGCGCGTGCGCCCGTCCGCCTGCCGATCGATGCGATCGATCTTGCCGCTGATCGTCACGCCGCCGAGCGGCAGCGTAAATTTCCACTCGACGCGCTCGGTTCGCCAGCCCGCCGCGCGCTGCTCCGCCTCGATTTCCGCCATCGCGCGCAGGCGCTGGCGCGCGGACTCGAATTGCACCACGAGCGGGAGGGTGAGTTCGGCGCCATAGCGCGCGCGCGCCGCGAGTTCGAACCGTTGCAGCAAAAATTCGCGCAGGAGGGCGGCGTCGGCGCATTCGCGCAGCGCGACATTTTCGCCGAGTTGCTGGAGCGCGGTGTGCACGAGCGTGCCGAAATCGCGCGCGTCGAGTTCTTCTTTCGTCGGCTCCACCCGCTCCATCTTCAACCCGTGCCGCAGATAAAAGCGAAACGGACACGCCAGCCAGTCGCGCAGCGCCGTCACCGACAAGCGCGTGGGCGGCGCGAGGCGCCGCGGCGCCAGTTGCCACGCGCGGCGCCAGGAACGGCCGGGGCGGGCCGCGACGACGGGCCGGAACAGTTGCGCCACGCGCGCCGGCAACTCCGCATCAGGGCACCGCAGCAACAGGCGCGAGGGCCGCAGCGGATCGCCCACCGCCGTGGTCTTGCCGAGGATTAAATCGAGTCGCGCCCCGGGCCGCGCCCGCGCCGCTGCCAGCGCCTGCAACAAATACGCGTCGCGGGCGAAGCGCTCGGCGTTGGTCTTGAGCCCCAGCCGGGCGCGCAGCGCCTCCGGCAAAAACGGATCACCCACAATCGTATCGGGCACCCGGCCGTCATTGAACCCGGCGACGACCAGGTGCGGCGCATCCTCCCACAGCAGTTCCAGCCAGCCGAGCAAATCGATCGCGTGCGGATCGCGATCGTCCGTGCGCGTCTCGGCGCCGAACGCCGCGAGCGCAAACTCCCACGCGTCGGCCAGCGTCAGCGCCGCACCCTCCGCGGCCGCGAGCGCGTGCCCGACTTCGCGCAAGGTCGCGGTCCATGCTTCGGCGGATTCCGCGAGCGCGCCGGCCCCGTCGAGCGAACGGGCGGCGAAAATCCGCGTGAGCGCCGCGGCCGCATTCGCGGGAAACACGCCGCCCACGAGGGTCACCCGCAACGCCGCGAGCGCGGCGAGCGCGGCGCCGGCGGCGGGAAATTTTTCGCTGTGCGCCTGCGCCGCCGCGAGCGTCGGCGGCAGGTGACGATCGCGCAGCGCATCGAGTTGCGCCAGCGTTTCCGCCGCGGAGAAATTTTCCGCCGCGGTCGCGTGCAACCACGCCAGCACATCCGGACAACGCGCGAGCGCCGCCACCGCTTCGTAGGCGGGCGCCGCCGCGAACTCCGCCAGCGCCACGAGCAGCGCGTGCAGGCCATCGTGACGCCGAGCGCGGCCCTCGGGGTTGAACGCCGCCACGCCCGCGCGAGCCAGCGCGCGCTCCAGCAGCGGCAGCACCTCGGCGTCCGCCACGCCGACGCCGAGCACCGCCGGCGCGTTGGCGTAACCGCGCACCGCCTCGACCACGCGGTCGGCCTGCGCCGCCGGATCGGCGCACAGCTGAACCCGCGTGGCGAAGTCCGGCAGCGCGAGCCCGCGGGTATTCCACGATTCCGGCCGCGGGCGGCCCCAGCCGTCGAAATTTTCCGCCTCGCTCGCAGGCGCGTGGATCACGATATCGATCGGCCGGAGGCGCGGCTGCGCGGCCAGCACCGCACACGCCAGCGGCAGCGGATCGGGCGTGGCCAGCACGACGATTTTTTCCACGTCCGGAAACGGCATCGGATCCCGGGCCGCGAGAATTTTCGCCGCCTGCGGATCGCGCCGATCGCGGCGGGCGAGCCATTGGTCGTAGCGTGCCTCAAGTTCGCCGAGCTGACGCCAGCGCGCCGCTTCGGGAAAATCCGCGGCCGGCCCCGCGCCGACCTCGCCGAGGCGGCGGCCGCCTTCCGCGAGCGTGACCTGTAATTTGGTGAACTCCCGCGCGAGCCGCAGCGCCCACGCAAAATTCCGCGCCGGCGGATCGACGGGAAACACGTCGCGAAATTCATCGAGCGGCAGCGCGCGAAAGATTTCCGTCCACGCCAGCAGCGACTCCAGCGGCGTCGCCGCGCCCGCCGCCATCGCTTGTCCCAGCAGCGCGTCCGGCGTGAGCACGCGCGGCGGCAGCACCGCTTGGCCGTGCGCGGCCGCATGCTCGGCGAGGGCTTCCCGCAGCCGGCGCCCGGCTTGCCGCGTCGGCACGACGACCAACCCTCGCGCCAGATCGAGCGGGCCGTCGCCCCGCCAGTCGCGCGCCAGCCAGGCCACCGCCTGCGCGAGCAGCGGCCGATCCCACGGCAAGAAATGGCGGCAAACGTTGGAGGGCGGAGGAACCACGCGTGGCCCGCATGAACAGGGATGCGCCCGCGAAGCTCAAACCAATCTGCGCAGTCCTTCCGGGTGGCCCCGGCCCGCGAGCGCAAAAAGCGAAAACCCCGCGGCCGAAGCGCGCGGGGTGGAAAGTTTACCGCGCCGCGATCGACGCGGCGGCGAGGCCGGCCGGGCGCTTACTTCGCGAAAACGATCTTCGCGATATGGGCCTTGGCGCGGGAGGCGGCGTTCTTGTGCACGACGCCGGACTTCACGGCCTTGTCCATCGCGGACACATAGGCGGAGGCTGAGGTCTTGCTGGCGGCGGCATCCTTGGAAGCGACGGCGGCGTCGAGCTTCTTGCGCAGGGTCTTCAAGCGGGTCTTGACGCCCTGGTTCCGGCCCTGGAGACGGATGGATTTGCGGGCGGCTTTGATAGCAGATTTGGTGTTGGCCATGATCGGAAAGGTGTTTTGAGCCGGCCAAACACTCAAACGCCCGCGGTCGAGTCAAGGGTTAATGTTTCCGACTGAATCTTAGCCGCAAAAAGGCGCAGAAGGCGCAAAAAGGAAAGGCATCGGAGTTTGAACCACTCATGATCACTGCTTCAGTGACTCATCGAGCAAACCCGCGGGGATTACCGACCCATCAGTGCCAATGAGTGGTCTACCGTGTTTGAATTTCTTGCGCCTTCTGCGCCTCTTTGCGGCCAATCAAAGTCTGTAGGGCCGCCGCTCGTCGGCGCGCCTTCGAGCAAACGGAATCATTAGCCGCAAAAAGGCGCAGAAGGCGCAAAAAGGAAAGGCGTCGGAATTTGAATCAAAC
>JBBRLB010000038.1:0-45544 GCA_038231575.1 Opitutales bacterium
GCATGCGGGCCCGCCTTCAGGGTGATTTTTCCGGGCTCGGTGCCCCGTTCCATCGGGGCGATGACGAGCTTCTCGTCGATCAGCAGGCGGACCGTGCCGTTGCTGGCCGCCGTAAACGCATAGTCGCCCTCGCGCGGCACGACGAACGAGCCCGTGAACACGAGCGCGAACTTGCCGTTTTTCTCGACCGCCGTGTGCGAGAATTTTTCCGGCACGCCCTCTTTTGCGGGCTGCTCCTTGTCGTACTCGCCGACGGCCTTGAACGTGCCGTTATAGAGTTTGTAGCCGAGCTTCGCGACGCGCAGCTCCGCCGCCGGATCGAAGCGCTTCACGCTGAGCGCGCGAATCGCGACGGAGCCGTGGTCGCCCTGGATCATCAAGGGGCCGAGCGGTTTTTCGTCGTCGAAGGCGGCGCTGCGGGTCGGGCCGGTGACCTCGACGCCATCCTGCACGGTGAAACCATTGAGGACGACTTTCGCGAAGCGCGCGTTTTTGGTTTTCTTACCGGCGGCGTCGAAGCGGGGTGCGGTAAACTCAATGTGGAGATGCTGCCAGAGGCCGGGCGCGCGCGACGCGTTGGCGAGCGGGGCGATGCCCTCGTAGCCCTCCTGGCCTTTTTCGCGCTTGGCGTCCCAGCGCTCATAAATCCCGCCACAGTCGGAGAACGTCGGCGTCTTCACGCCCGCGCTGTCGAAAAGTTGCACCTCGTAGCGGCCCTGCAGGAAGACCCCGGAGTTCGAGCCGGTCGCCAGCATGAAATCCAAATCGAGCTCGAGATCGGCATGGTCCCATTTGGTGAAAAGATTTTCGCCGGGGTCGGGCACGGGCTTCAGCGGGTTGCACACGAGCACGCCGGTGCCGGGCGCGGCCGAGAGCGATTTGTCGTGACGCGGATCGCCCGCGAGCCCGCCGGCGAGTTGCCAGTTGGCGGCGGCGGGACGAAACGCCGCGAGCGAATCGAGCGGCACACGCTCGGGCGGCAGCAACGATTGCGCGTGCGCCGCGGTGGTGAAAGCAAGCGCGACGACGGCGACGCGGACGGAGGTGGAGAGGAAACTCATGAACGCAGGCCAGACGCTCAACCGCGATCGGGGTGACAGCAAATGCGAATTTCGGGCCGAGGAAACCGCCGAGGGAGTTTCAGTCGTGGCGCTTGACCCACCCCAGTCGCCGGCACAAATATGCTTTTATGCGAACGACGATTGATTTGCCTGATCCCCTGTTCCGCGAAGCCAAGGCGGTCGCAGCGCTTCAGGGCGTCACGTTACGTGAGGTCGTGGAGCAGGCGTTGCGGTCTCAACTTCAGCCGCATGCCCGGCGGAAGGTGGCGGCGCCCGGCGGCCGCTTGCGTGGCAAGAACGGATTCCTCGTCCTGAAGTCTAAGGGCAAGCACGTGATCAATCCGACGCGCGAACAGCTCGATGACTTCCTCTAACGGCGACCTGCTGGACGTGAATGTCTGGCTGGCGCTGGCCGCGGAGGGGCACGCGCACCACGGAGCTGGCCAGGCCTGGGTGGCCGGCCGCGAATCGCATCCGTTGATTTTCTGCCGGATCACTCAGATGGCGTTGCTCCGTCATCTCACTGCCGCGGCGATCATGGGCTCACACGTTTGCACCCAGAAAACCGCCTGGCGCATCTACGACAGCGCCCTGACTCGGCCGGGCACACACTTCCTTTCTGAGCCGCCGACATTGGAAAAAATCTGGCGCGACCGCACCGCATCCGATCAATCCGCGACGAAAACGTGGACCGACGCCTATCTGGCCGCCTTCGCGCGCGGGCACGGGCTCCGACTGGTCACTTTCGATCGCGCGATGCGCAAATACGAGGCCACGGATGTGCTGGTCTTGGAAAACTGACGATGAGTGAGTTAACCCGAGCCGTTTTCCTCAGCTATGCGTCGCAAGACGCGGAGGCGGTGCAGCGCATGGCCGAGGCGCTGCGCGCGGTGGGTGCCGAGGTGTGGTTCGACAAGAACGAGCTCACCGGCGGCGACGCGTGGGACGCGAAGATCCGCGGTCAGATCGGTTCGTGCGCGCTGTTCGTGCCGGTGATTTCCGCGGCGACGCAGGCGCGCGATGAAGGCTATTTCCGGCTCGAGTGGAAACTCGCCGTCGATCGCTCGCATCTCATGGCGCACGACAAGCCTTTCATGCTGCCCGTCGTGATCGATGCGACGACCGATGCCGCCGCGCGCGTGCCGCCGGAATTTCGCGCGGTGCAATGGACGCGGCTGCCCGGCGGCGAAACCACGCCGGCGTTTTGCGCGCGGGTGAAAAAATTGCTGACCGGAGAAGGTAGGGACGCCTCTCCGAGGCGTCCGTCGTCCGATTCAGACGAAAGTCACGGACGTCTCGGAGAGACGTCCCTACCGCCCAAACCGACGCACCCTTGGCTCGTGCCGGCGATTCTCGCCGTCGCCGCGGTCGTCACCCTCGCGCTGTGGCAACCTTGGCGCGCAAAGGAAAAAACGGTGGCGCGCTCATCGCCGGTTGCGGCCGCCGCCACGCTCACCGAAGCGCAGAAGCTTGTGGAAAAGGCCCGCAAGATTTTCGACGAGAGCGACGAGTTGAATCGCGAGAATTATTATCTGGCTGAAGACTTGGTCGAGCGGGCGACCAAACTCGACCCCACCGAACCCAGCGCCTGGGCGCTGCATGCGCAGATCTCGTATTATATGGTCTGGCAGAGCATCGACGCATCCGAGGCGCGCATCGAGGCGATGCGAAGTCAGGCCGAGCGCGCGCATGCGCTAGCCCCGGAAATGAGTGACGCGGTGATCGCGTGGGCTGACGCACGTTACTATTTGCGTCAGGATTTGCCCGGCGTAGAGCGCGACCTGTTGGCGGTGGCCGCGCGAGAACCGAAAAACTGGCTCGTGCAGCGCTCCTTGGGCCGGGTGTATCGCTACCTCGGTCGATACGACGATGCGATCGAGGCGCATCGTCAGGCCGTGGCATTGTCCGATGGAGCCCCGAAGGCGGAAGCAGATTTGGCGAACGTGCTGGTTCGTTCTCATCATCTCGACGAGGCCGAGGCCACGTTGAAGCAAGCCCTTGCCAAGCACGCCTCCGGCCGATTGCGTGCGAGCGACGTCTTTGTTCGCACGCAGTGGCGTGGTGATATGGCCGGAGCTGAAGCGGCATTGGCCACGTGGCCGGACTGGCTGCTGGTGGAGGATCGCGGCGCGATTATGGCGTGGCGGGCCGCGCTGTGGGGCAAGCAGCCCGAGAAGGCGCTGGCGATCGCCCAACGCATGCAGCGTGATTACCTGCGCGACACCTTTTTCATCGGGCCACGCGCCGTGCTCACGGCGCGCGCGCACGAGATGGCGGGCCACCGCGAGGCCGCGCGTGAAGATTGGCGCACGGTCGCGCAAGCCGCCGATCGCGTGCTGGCGTCCGCTCCGACCGATTCATCCGCCGCTTACTGGAAGGCCTGGGCCTTGGCGCGACTGGGCGACGTGGCGCAAGCGCAGGCGCTCGCCGTGCAAATGCAACAGCGGAACCAGCTCTCGTTTCGTGCCGTGGCATCCAACCCAATCGCGGCCTACTATTATTTCCAATGCCCTTCGGCCGCGGCCCTGTGGGCCACCGTGGGACGGCCCGATCTTGCGCTGGCGGAGTTACGCGGCCCGGCGCCGTTGAACGATGATACGCCCATCACGCGCGCGATGCTGGAGTTGGACCCTGCGTTCGATCCGCTGCGAACCGAGGCCGGTTTCAAGGACGTGCTCGTCGCGGCGCTCGCGCCGGAAAAGAAAGTGGTCCCGACTCCCGGCGCGGTTTCACTTGACGACAAAGCCGTCGCGGTGCTGCCGTTTGCGAATCTCAGCGGGGACAAGGAGCAGGAATATTTTTCGGACGGGCTGACTGAGGAAATTCTCAACGCGCTCGCGCGCGAGCGCGACCTGCGCGTGCCGGGTCGCACGTCGTCGTTTTCGTTCAAGGGCAAGAACGCCACGCCGGCCGAAATCGCGTCGGCGCTCAATGTCTCGCGGCTCGTCGAGGGCAGCGTGCAGCGCGCGGGCACGAAGGTGCGGATTCGCGTGTCGCTCACCCGCGTCGCCGACAACGCGAGCGAGGAAGTCGGCACGTTCACCGAGGAGCTGACGGACATTTTTGCGCTGCAGGACAAAGTCGCCCGCGCCGTCGTCGAAAAACTCACACACCGCGCGACGAAGAGCAGCGTCGAAGTGCTGACGAAAAATGCCGAGGCCTACGATTTCTACCTGCGCGGTCGCGCGCTCCAGACGCGCACGGCGGCGAATAGAAACGAAGCGGCCAAACTCTACGAGCGGGCGGTGGAGCTCGACCCGGCGTTCGCGCTCGCGTGGGCGCGGCTCGCGGAGTCGCGGTTTCGGTCTTATGGCGCTGGCTCCGATCGCAGCGCTGAATTGGTGACTTCGACGCGCAACGCGATCGACCGGGCGTTGCAGGCGCAGCCGGATCTGCCCGAGGCACTCATCGTCCGGGCCAACTGGTCGCGTTACGCGCAAAACGATCTGACCGCGGCGCGAAAAGACCTCGAGCGCGCCGAAGCGTTGCAGCCGCCGACGGCGGAATTGCGGCTCGCGCAGGCTGCGCTCGCGCGCGAGCGGGACGATTACGCCGAAGCACTGCGCCAGGCCGAAGCGTGCTTGAGCCTCGATCCGCAGAACGGCGACAACACCAACACGATTGCGTTCATCTATTACAACCCACGCGGCGACTATGTGAAAGCTGACCGACTCTTTGTGCGCGGCATGGCGATTTCCGGGCTGGGCGAAAGCAGTCCCTTCAACAATCGAGTGCTGATACGCATGAGATGGCGTGGGGCGGAGGCGGCACTGCGTTTGGCGGAGCATGCACCGATCGGGCAAGCCGGGGCCGAGTTCATCCGCGCCAGCTGGCTCAGCCAACTCGGCCGCGTGGCTGAAGCCAAGGCGCTGATTGATGAAGCCGAGCGGAAAGCGAACGTGGCGACGCCCGAAACCAGCGCGAACGTGGGCGGTGGCGCGCGCGCGACGATCGCGCAGCTTTATGCTGTCGGCGAACTGGACTTGGCGCGGCGGCGGGCGGAAGGGATCCGGTCCGATGCGATGAAACAAGTGGCGCGAGGCAATCGGGGGCCGAACGTCATGAACTCCTTGGCGCGGGCGGAATTCGTGCTCGGTCATCAGGCGGCCGCGCTCACGGCGATGGATGAAATGCGCCGCGACGCGCGGAGTCGGCTGGGCGCGTTCTTGCGGATTTGCGAGGGAAACTTTCGCGTGTTCGGCCTCTACGCGCAGCTGGGCAAGCCGGACGAAGAGATCGCCCTGATTCGCGAATTTCTGTCCGCCGGATTTCATCTCGGCTACGAATTGCGCGACAATCCCGACTTCGCGCCGGTCCGCGCCGATCCGCGATTCCAGGAAATGATGAAACAGGAAAGTGCGTGGGCCGCCGCGCTACCCGATCCGATCGATCCGTGAGGAGGAGCGGCCCCAAAAAAATCCCCATGAAAACTCGTCTCTGCTTATTCGCATTCCTTTTCAGCTCGGCGACGTTATCCATCGCCGCGCCGACTGTGATTAAAGACATCAACTACCTCGAAGCCGGCCGCACTGAAAAGCTCGATGTCTTTCTGCCAGCGCCGCCGGCCGCCGGAAAACTTTCGCCGGCCGTCGTGTGGATTCACGGCGGCGGGTGGACGGGCGGCACGAAGGGCGAAGCGCGTGCTCAGGAAATCTGCACCACGCTCGCGAACGCCGGCTACGTCGCGCTCAACATCGACTACAAACTCGGCGCGGGCTCGTGGCCGACGAATCTGCTCGATTGCAAAAACGCGATCCGGTTTCTGCGCGCGCACGCGGCGGAGTATCACGTCGATCCGGCGCGCATCGCGGTGGCGGGCGGGTCGGCGGGCGGGCATCTCGCGTTGATGGTCGGCTTCACGGCCGGCGAAAAAAATCTCGAGCCCGACGCGCCCTATCCCGGTGTGTCGAGCGCCGTGCGCTGCGTGATCGACATGTATGGCATCACCGATCTGCTCACGCGCGGCCAGACCGACACCTCCGGCCAGCCCACCGCGACGCGAAAGCTCATGGATAACTCACGCGGGGCGTTCAGCGCGGCGAGCGAGGACGCCGACGTGCTGCGCGTCGCCTCGCCCGTGAATCATGTGACAAAAGATTCGCCACCCGTGCTCATCCTTCACGGTCACGCCGATACGACGGTGGACTATCCGCAATCGGAGGAACTCGTGCGCGTCCTGAAGGCTGCCGGCGTCGAACACGAGGCGATTTTTATCGATGGCATCGGCCACACGTTTGACTGGGAGACGTGGAATAAGAAACCGCTCCCGCGCGATCTGCGGCCGGTGGCGCTGGCGTTTCTGGCCAAGCATCTCGCGCCGGTGGCGCGCTGACGGTGCGGCGCGCAGATTGACAGACCGCTTTTAACGCACGCTCAACGATCGCCCTTGAGGCCGAAAGTCCAAGCGGAGCTGTCGTCGGTGGGGTGGCCGAAGCTGGCGGAGGCGGGGGTGTGGGGGCGCAAAATTTCCAGCCTTGGTAAGGTATCGTTGAGGTTGCCGATGTTTATCAACACCGCGACCGTCTTAACGCGACCGCCGGACCGTGGACCGCTCCAGGGAAAGTGGCCGACCTGATTTACCCCTGGCCGGCGCAGGGGGCACGCGAGGAAGTTTGCGAAAGGCGGGCACAGGGAGGTGCCCGCCCACCACGGAGGAAGCAGCGACGGGAGCTAGAACCGCCCGTTCACGCCGGCTGTCACCGTCACGAAGTTGATCGTCGTGCGGCGCATCCGGTCCTTATAGCCCACATACCAGCGCTGCGGCTCGTTGAGGATATTGGAGAAATTGAGGCTCAAGCCAACGTTCGGGCGATATTGATAACCCGCGCTCACGTTCAGCGTCTTCATCGCATAGCGGAACTGGCTGAGCGCCGGACTCAGGATACTGATCGAAGTAGGATACTCCCCCGTGAAGTTGTAGAGGAGGCTGGTGTTGAATTTGCGATGGCGCCAGCTGAGCGACGCATTGGCCGCCGCCGGAATGAAATTCGCGATGTCGCGACGCGAAAAATAAACCGCCGGCGTCGTCGACGTCGGCAACCGGCCCAACACCGGCGTCCCGCCGGGCGTGGGCGCACTGCCCACTCCGTGCTGCGTGATCCAGGTATAGTTGAATGAAGCGGACAACCCCTTCAGCGGCCCCGGCAGAAAGGTGAACTGCTGATTGTAGGCAAACTCCCAGCCTTGGACGGTCACCGTGCCGGCGTTCAAACTCGTGCGTTCCGTGTAGCCCTCATACTGGCCATCGTAGCCGTTGGCCGAACCGGTTCCGATGATGCCCCGTTCCAAATTGGCCACGATGTAGTCGCGAATGTCTTTGTGAAACCAACCGAAGGTGAGGCTGCCCACGGGCTCGAAGTAGTATTCCAGCGTGGTGTCCCAATTCCGCGCCTGCTGCGGTTTGAGGGCGGCATTGTTCACGGTGAGGAGGCGGTTGACGTCGTCCGGAGTTTCACCCGGCAGCAGGCTGCCCAGCGGCGCGCGACCGTAGCCCGTGGACCAGCTGACCCGGGCCTTCAGGTTGGGAGTGATGTCGTGAAACACGTGCACACTGGGAAACTTCTGGTTGAACGTGCCCGAGAGGTTGCGGGGATTGGCCTGGTAATCACGGGCCGCCGAACCGACCGGATCGGCGAGTTGCTGGGCGGCGGTGCTGAGAACGCGGGAGCGCACCCAACCCCAACTTTCGGTGCGCACCTGCTCGAAGCGAATACCCGTGAGGTAGCCCGTGCGGGCGAGCCAACCGTCGCGACCGAGCCGGCCCTGCGCCATCACATAGGTTGCCGGAATCCATTCCGTGACACCGTTCGTCCCGACGAATTTCTGACTCTCGTTAAAGTAGCGATCCTCGTTCCAGAGCGCGGGATCGGCGGGTCGTCCATCGATGGTGAAGGCGTGGGCCTGCCAGACGGGAATCTTCCGACCGGTCTTGATCGCATCGTAGCTGACATAGCTCGTATCCGGGGCGAAGTGAACATTCGGATCGTAAGCGGCGGTCGCCTTCGGCACCCAGCGATGGCGATCCTTGCCCCACTGGTCCATCTGCAGGGAGCGCCAGTGGAAACCCGCCTTTAACGCCGTGGGCGCGGCGAATGGCAGTTTGTAGCGCACGTCGAGGCGAAATTGTTTCTGCAACTGATCCTGCTCATTGCGTGCCTGCGTGAGACCGTCGGTCGCACGCGGCAGGTAGTTGTTCGGATTCGTGAAGTCGGGGCCACCATTTTGGATGAACCGCGGGTGAAGTTCGTTTTGCGTCTGGTCGATGATCCAGCCGGCGCCGCCGAAGAACACGGCGCGGCCGGGCACCTGCGCGCTCGGATCGAAGAGGCGCATGTTGAGTGTGCCGCCCCGGCCATTGCCGGTATTGAGCGTCGTGCGTGCGATGCCCGCGGTATACTCGATGTTCAGGTTGCTGTAGGTGTGTTCGCCCGTGAAATCGACGCGGCCCATGCGCACGTAGTAGTTCAGCGGACCATCCATCTGCACATCGATGTTGTTCGTATTCGTGCCCGCAGCCGAAGTGCTCGGAATCGCCCGCAACGTCGTGACGAAATTGGTAAACCCATCCGGCACGATCCCCGTCGTGGCACTGGGCACTTGCGTGTTGCTGTTGCCGGAGGCGGCGGCCGTCACCCGGACGCGTCGCCGCATGCGCTCGAAGTTGTCGTTCTCGGTGACCGCGAGGGAGAACTTCGTTGTCGGCGACCACTTGTAATCCGTCTTGAGCGCGATGCTCTGCTGCTTGCGGTTGTTGATATTGTCCCACGTCTGGTAGTTGAAGACCGGGGCCGGACCATTGAGCAGGCTCGTGCGATCAAAGATCGTCTCGAAGCCCCCCACGGCGTTTTCCGAGTAGAATACGTTCACCGACGTGCCGAGGTTGCGATGTCCGCCGAACACGCTGAACACCTGCTGGTGCGTCACATTGAGGATCGGATGCGAGCGATGCTGCGAACGCCACGGCGTCTGTTCAAAAAAACCCGGCGCCATCCGCATGCTAAAGTTGTAGGTCGTGCGGCGGTCTTCCTTCATGCTGAAGGTCGAACGGGTCTTGAAGTTAATCGTGCCGCCGAGGGAATCGGCCCCTTTGTCCGGCGTCTGGCCTTTGATCAGTTCCATGCCCTCGAACATCGCGCCCGTGATCGACTGGAGTTCGAAGCTGCGATTCGTCCCGAGCGACGTCAATGAGCCCCCGTCCACTGTCACGTTGTTGAGCGTCGGGTCCATCCCGCGGATGTTGAAACGATAAGCGAGCCCCTCGTCCGTCGGACTGCCGGCGACCCCGGGGAGACGCATGACGACTTCACCGGCGCTCATGTTCGGGAGGTAACCGAAGGAATCCATCGCGATTACGTCCTTCACGTTGTCGGCGTTCTTTTTCTCGGTAATCATCGCCGCGTTGCCCTCGCGCTCACCGGTGACCTTGAACGACTCGAGCTTGTAGATCCCGGTGGTGAGTTCGAAGTCGCGAGTAATGCTTTGGCCCGCGGCGACGGCGACTTTCTGCCGCACCGGATCGAGCCCGATGTAAGTGACGACGACTTCGTGGACCCCCTCGGGCAACCGGGAGAGCGTGTAGCGACCGGAACTGTCGGTGAACGTGTTGAGGTTGAGAGCCGGCACCGAGACCACGACACCCTCGAGGGTGTTGCGCGTCGCGGCATTGCTGATCGAGCCGGTGAGCGAACCGGAAGCGTCGGCGGCGCGGGCCGATAACGCGAACACCAGGATGGCGGATGCCAGTAAGAAACGCGCGCACAGGCGCGGCAGCAACGAGGAGAGGGTGGGGCGATTCATACAGAAGGGGCGTGCCCGCCGAGCCGTCAGCGGCAAAGTGGGGCGCGGATGAAGTTGCAGTTTGGGGTTGGGAAACCGGCGAACGGCCGAAGGCGCGCAATGATCGCCGGGGAGGGTGGGCGGAGCAAAGGCGAGTGGCGGGCGAAATGGAAGCAGAGATTCGCGCCTGAAAAATCGGCGCGTTGCAGGAAAGCAGCGACGGCACGGCGGGGCGACGGCGCGGCCGTGGGACTTGCGAGCGAGGGGTGGAATTTCTGACGACGGACCGGGCGCCGCGCGACGATCGTCAGATCGAGGTGGGCCAGAGGACGATTGGTCTCTTTCCCGAGGTAAACAAGAAACAAGCTGCCGCTCCCGCGCGATCTGCGGCCCGTGGCGCGGTCGTTTCTGGCCAAGCATCTTGCGCCGGAAAAATAGGTAGGGACGGTTCTCCGAACCGTCCGCGGACGTCTCGGAGAGACGTCCCTACCCGATGCCGCCGCAGCCGAACTATTCCGTGGAGCCGACGTGGGTGATCTTCAGCTTCGGGAAATAGTGCCGATAAAAACCGCGGTCGCGCGTGATGAGTTCCGTGGCGTGGTAAAACGCGTGCGCGGCGACGAGAAAGTCCGCGACGACACGATGGCGCGGCTTCGGCGCGAGCTTGCGATATTCGAGGAAGATTTTTCCCGCGAGATGGAGGTCGCGCCACGTGAAGGGCGAGAGGCGGATCTGCATGCGCTTGAACGTGTCTTCGGCTTCGTCGGCGCTCCCGAAGTAAAGCGACGTCTCCGCCGCGACGATCGGGCAGATGATCAGCGCACCGCGGCCAATCGCGCCGTTGAGGGTTTCGACGGCGTGCAGCGTGTGCTCGCTGGGCTGACCGAGCACATCGATCAGGATGTTGGAATCGAGCGCGACGGCCATGGATCAACGGCGCTTGCGCCGGGGGCTGGCGGAATAGGGCGTCTGATCCTCGGCGACGCGAAGGGCTTCGCGAGCATCGTCGCCACTGGCAAACGGAGCGCCCTTGGCCTTGAGCCCGACGAATTGATCGAAGAAGCCCGGAGTGGTTTTTTTGCGGAGGACGATGCGGCCTTCGCCACCGACTTCGACTTCGAGGACGGTGCCGGCGTCGATGCCGAGGGCATGGCGAACTTCGCGGGGCAAGGTGAGCTGCCCTTTGCTGGTGACGGTGGTTTGCATGGCCTTACTTGAGCGTAAGGGAGGTGAGTAAGGCAAGGAGACTTTTAAGTAAGACGGCCGGCCAGACTGCCGCGCGGCGATCTCAGAATGCTTTGCCGTCCGCCTTCGTGCCGCACACGCACACCTCGAGGCCGAGTTCGCGGGCGAGCGCGGCTTTCGTGTAGAGCGCGAGGTCGGCGCTGCTGGCGGAATTCGCGTAGGCGACCTGGATGTGGTTGGCCTTGTGCCGCGCCATCATCTGATCGCGCGACACGCCGTAGGTGACCGCGTGCATGATCGGCCATTGCACGGTGGTTTCTTTCCAGCGGCGCTCGGTCTCGGCGCGCGGGAGCGTGATGACCTTGGCGCGGCCGAGATCCATCTTGAGCTTGCCGCCCTCGACGAAGATGCGGCTCCACACGATTTCGCCGGGCTTCGCGATGCCGCGCACGGTGCCGCCGCCGAGGCGGAAATACATCGGCGGCTGGCGCAGCGAGTCGGTGCCCTTGTAGCCGTCGACGTGGTGCGCCGGCGGCGCGCTGCCCGAAATCAGAAACACCCACACGTAGTCGTCGGTCGTTTCGCTCCAGTCGCGATCGCCCCAGCGCAGATCGTGCAGCGTGTTTTCGACGGGCTGGCTGAGCGCGGCGTGGACGCGATTGGTGAACAGGCCGTCGAGGCCGGCGCACTCGTCGACTTCGTTGAAATGCGTGAGCGGCCGGCCGGCGCGGATGACCTGGCCCGCGGCGTTTTTCACCGGCGGCCGATCAGAGTTGTTGAGCAGGCCTTCGACGAGATCGCTCGCCGGCAAAAGATCCTTCAGACCCTGCTGGTATTGGATACCGATCGTCTCGCAGCCGAAGTCGTCGGCGATGCGCAGCGCGGCGACGTAGGTTTTGCACTGCCAGAGAACCTGCGCCTCGGTGAGATCGGTCGCCTCGTTGGGGCCGAGGTGAAACGTCATGCCCTTCGCGACCAGCCAGTCGTAGACGGCGCGCGCTTCCGCGTCGGGCACCTGCGTGGCGCCGTAATAGAGCGCGGACTGCGAAAGCCGCTCCTTGTAAACGCCGGTCGGGAACAGCAGCTCGTCGGGGATGATCGCGTTATACATGCCCATGCAACCCTCGTCGAAAATCCCCATGATGGATTTTTTGCGGCGTAGATCCTCGGCGATTTTTTTCGCGAGCGCTTTCGCCTTCAGCGGCACGGCGGCGGCGGCGAGGGGCTTCACGTGATCAGTTTTGTGTTTCGCGCGGCCGGTCTTCAGCCAGCTCGCGAGGCCGGTGAGGAAATATTTGTCGGTGAACGCCTCGCTCCAGAGCGTGGAGTATTTCACGCCGGCCTTGGTGAGCGAGCCGTTGAGATTGAGCATGCCGACCAGCCCCGGCCAGGTGCCGCTCCAGTTGGCGACGGTGAGAATCGGACCGCGGTGCGAGATGAGCCCGGGCAGCAGATGATGCGAATACTGCCACACCGCCTCGGCCACGATGAGCGGCGTGGCCGGGTCGATTTGGGCGAAGACGGCCATGCCCTCCTTCTGCGACTGGATGAAGCCGTGCTTGCGCGCGGGGAGGTAGGGGTGCGCGCGCTGGAGCGTGTAACCGAGCTTCGCGACGGCCACCGTGAGCGTTTGCTCCATTGCCTGCTGCGCGGGCCAGCAGACTTCATTGGCGGATTGGCGGAGATCGCCGTTGGCGACGAGGAGGATGGGCTTGGATTTGGCCATGGAAAGCAGGGTGGGGGAACGGGGACCGCGGAGCCTAGAGAAATTCGGCCGACGGGGGAGGCAAAGAATGCACTCGAAATGCGCTGACCGGAATGGATAGAAAAGACTTTCGCATGGAGAAAATCGGCCAATCAGATGCCTCCGGCCTGCTCTCGCAGCAGGTCACGGGGGCGCGTTATTTCTTTCTAAACCTCGCGCCCCGCCAAGCCGCGCCGGTCACGCTCGTCATGGGCGGACGCGAACACTGCAACCCCGACTACGCCGTGGTGCGGCGTAATTTTCCCTTTTACGTCCTCGAATACGTCGTGCGCGGCGTCGGCTCGGTGAAGCTCGATGGCAAGGCGCACACCCTCAGCCCCGGCATGGTGTTTGCGACGGCGCCGACCACGCGTTGCGAAATCCACACCGATCCGCGCGATCCGATGGAGAAATATTTCCTGGCGTTCGCCGGCACGGACGTGCCGGCGCGGTTGCGCCGCTGTGGCGTGCCGTCGGGCCGCGCCCGCCAGCTCGCCGCGCACGCCGAGGTGACGAGCGTGCTGGAGGATCTTGTCCGCGAAGGCCAGCGCTCGGGCGCGCTCGCGCGCCGGATTTGTGCGGTGCTGTTCGAACTGCTCCTGCTGAAAATCGAGGACACCTCCACGCTCGCCCCGCACGCGAGCGAGCCGGCGCGCGAGGCATTCCTCCGCTGCAAGGCGTTGATCGATGCACAGGCCGAGCGCCTCGGCACGCTCGAGGAGATCGCGCGGGCGACCAATGTCGAGGCCTCGAGCGTGTGTCGGTGGTTCCGCCGCTACCAGGGCACGAGCCCCTATCAATATCTGCTCCGCCGCAAAATGAACCTCGCGGCCGAACACCTCGTCGAAAACGGCGGCCTCGTGAAGGAAGCCGCGCAACGCGTGGGCTTCGCCGACCCGTATCATTTCTCGCGCGTCTTCAAATCCGTCCACGGCGTCGCCCCCAGCGATCTGTTGCGGTATCGGCACGCGGAGTGAAGGGGCGCCGGTCTGGGACCAGCGCTATGCTCCGGCTTGCGCCCGCGCGGCGGGTTCCTTCTCGTGCTCGCGTGTCTGTTTCCCCCCATAAAATTCGCGCGATCGACATCGCGGTTCTCGATATTCCCCTCTTCGAACCGTTCGGCATTTCCGGCGGCGCCCAGGCCGCGGCGAACAACGTGCTCGTCACGCTCGAACTCGCCGACGGCACGCGCGGCTACGGCGAGGCCGCACCGCTGCCCGCCTACAACGGCGAGACGCAGGCCGACGCGCTCGCGACGCTGGCGACCGCCCGCGCGGTCGTCCTCGGCCGCGACGCCACCGGGGAAAACTGGCGCGCGCTCGCCACGGAATTTCGCACGCACGGTGGCGCGGGCTGCGGCTCGGCCCAGTGCGCGTTTGAAATGGCGTTGCTCGACGCGCTTACCCAACAGCGGGGCGAACCGCTCTGGAAGTTTTTCGGCGGCCAGGGCACCACGCTCGAAACCGACATGACGGTCACCACCGGCTCCGCCGAGGAAGCGGCCGACGCGACGCGTGCGATCCTCAAGCGCGGCATCCGCATGATCAAAGTGAAGGTCGGCGGCAAACTCGGTCCTGCGCACGATCTCGAGCGGGTCGCGGCGATTCACGCCGTCGCCCCCGACTCGCCGCTCATTCTCGACGGCAACGCGGGAGTTTCACGCGCCGCCGCGAGCGAACTCGTCCGCGGCCTGAAAGACCGCGGCATCGCGCCAGCCCTGCTGGAGCAATGGTTGGCGAAGACCGATTTCGAGGGCGCGCGTGCGCTCAGGGCCGAGAGCGGCTGGCTCGTCGCCGCCGACGAAACGGTCACGACCGCGGCCGATGCGCGCCGCGTCGTCGCCGAGCGCTCCGCGCAGGTGATCAATATCAAGCTGATGAAAGCTGGCGTGGCCGAAGCGCTGGAGATCGCCGCGGTCGTCAAATCCGCCGGGCTCGGTCTGATGATCGGGGGCAACGTCGAATCGATCCTCGCGATGACGGTCTCAGCGTGTTTTGCGGCGGGGCAGGGTGGCTTCACGTTCGCCGATCTCGATACACCGATGTTTCTCGCGGCGAATCCGTTCGACGGCGGTTACGCGCTCGACGGCGGGAAAATCTCCGTCGCGCACATCGCGGCGGGTCACGGCGTCGTGCCGAAAAAATAGGTGCGGGTTGCGCGGTCGACTGAGCGGACGGCGCGCGGCGCGCGCGCGTCCAGAGCGGAATTGAGGATGCCGCCGCGGAGTGGCCTTGCCTCGCTGGCGCATCCACGTGCTGATCGAAAGCTCTCGTCGAACCCTTTCGCGACGGCTGCTCGCGGCGATGTTTTCTATTTGGGGATCGTGGCTGCTGGAGTAAACGCCGCCGACCCCGAAGCCCGCGCCCCCGAAGGCGGGCGCCCGGGAAGTCACTGAGGTGATCCTTAAGCCTGGCGCCGACGTCGCAGGCCAACCGCCGCCCCAAGAGCTACGAGCCCGGCCAGCGTAGCGTAGGTTGAAGGCTCGGGGATGGCAGAGACACTAATGTTCAGGCTGGAAACCGTGAAGTTCATCGAGGCGGCGCCGATGCCTTCACCGGTATCGCCCCAGAACTGGAGCGTAATCTGCGGCGCGGAGGCATTCGCCGTCCCATTTGGTGAGACGTTTTCGTTGAAGCTGCTGGTGTAGGTGCCCGACACACCGGTTAGGAACGACGCGGGCGTCTGATAGCCGTCCGTGCTATAATCAAAGCGCCCCGCGAAGGTCGGCAGAGCCGAACTGTTGATCTGCGCATCGATGCGGGCCAGCACGGTGCTGTCGAGGGTCCGCAGTCCGATGTTGCCGAACTGGGTGCCAGTCAGGTCCTGGGCCGTCAGGTTAAGGTTGGGGAGTAAAGCCGCCGCGGCAACCGTGAGAACGGACGATAGGTTATCCGAACCCGGCGTGACATAGGTGCCCAGCAGGCCCGTGCCGGAAAAGGACGTCCACACGTCTCCCTGCGAATTTTGGGTGGACTGGTAGCTTGCCCCGTAACTGGACATGTTAGTAAAAGACCCCGAGCTGTTCTCCGCATAGCTGCCGTTCGCTGTAAAGACGAACGTGTAGGTGCTGCCCATGGTGTAGCCGAAGCCGGTCTGCTGGGCCGTGGTGGTGAAACTAAAAGTGACTTGGGCGGAGGCGGAGGCAGCGGCTACAATGCCGAGCAAAGCCGCACTGGCGAACGCGAGAAACCGACGGGGACGGTGCAGGGAGGAAATCATAGGTAGGGTCAGACACCATTATGCCTGATCCGGACCACAAAAACATAGTCCCTAAAGAGGGAGGGGTGTCTGCTCAGACCGGTCAGCCCGGCTGGCCCAGCCAGAGGGACATCAGTCCTTGGCGGCCACGCACCCCGAGCTTTCGCAGGACCGTCTTGACGTAGGTGTGAGCAGTCGAGGGAGTCACACCGAGGTTCTTCGCGATGAGTTTTTCCGACTGGTCCGTGAGCAGGAGCGCCACCACACGGCGTTCTACCGGGGAGAGGGGCGGGTCGGCCGTGACGACACCGTGGGCGAGGAGCACCTGGCGGTGAAACCAGCTCAGACCACGCAAGGCGTAATAGGCCACCACCCGCTGCTCCTCCGTGAAGGGCTCGCCCTCCCGCATGCGGAGGAAGCCGTAGTACGCTTCCGCCATCGGATTGACCGGCACGCCAACAACGAGCGAGTCGTGGACGCCGCGGCCCAGGTAGCCTTGGTAGGTCTCACTTTTGAACCACTCGGGCGAAACGAGATCCCGCAGCCGGCACGCGCGAAAAGTGCCCGCTAAGCGTGCGTGCGCCACGACGGATTCATCCAGCTGGCCCCGCTGGATCGAGCGGACCCGCTGCTGGGTGAACTTCTCATCGTTCGGCAACGGCTTCAGGTAGCGGACGGCGCGCGGACGCCAGCCGCGCAGCGGATCCTGTTCACTGTCCATGATCCGCACCGCCCCCATCCAGTAGGCGTTTTGTGCTCCGACCATCTCGGCCACGGTGTCCAGCAGATACATCAAGGCGGCCTCACTCCTGCCCGCCTCGTAGGTCGCCAATTCATCCCAAACGCGATAGATGCGTTCCTGAAATCTGGCACTCACGGGGGGCGGTGCGGCCGGCTGTGCACTGGGAATAGTCATCGGAGACGATAGCGCAAACATGCCCGGCGGGCAAGGCCGGTCCCGCGCCGGCGGCAGTTCGATTGACCGCCGAAGGCCGAAAGATCGTACGAGGGATGAAGACGGCGGCATTCGTTTCGCGGCGGACACGTTCCGCGAAGCCTGGGTGATCGGCGTCGGCGTGAGTGAGGCTGATCGCTTCGACGTCGCCGAAGCGCTCGACCTGGCGGCGGTCGCGCGCGCGGCCGGGCTCACGCTGATGATCGGGGGCAACACCGAATCGCTCCTCGCGATGATGGTCTCGGCGTGTTTCGCGGCTGGGCAGGGTGGCTTCACGTTTGCCGATCTCGATACGCCGATGTTTCTCGCGGCGAATCCGTTCGACGGTATTGGCCTTGCCGCTGAGGTTGATTTGACCGTCGCGGTCCGCATCGATGTCGATCAGCATGTTCGCGATGTCGCTGTCGGCGCGGAAGCGCGCCTCGACGGCTTTCTTCAGATCCGAGCGGTCGACCTTGACCTTGCCCGTCGGGGCGCCGGCTTTCGAGCGCTCGATGGTGCGCCCGGCGGCGATGTCGTCCTTAAGATCATCGCCGGTCAATTTCCATTCGACCTGACGCGCGGTGCTGGCGACCGAATGGAAGGCGTTGCCGGCATTCCGCGCCAGCGCGTCCGCGGGATTGGTGGCGGGCGCCGGAGTATTCGAGACCGTGGCGCTGTCAGTGCGGGCGGATTTGGAGCAGCCGACCAGAGCGAGCCCGAGGGTAAGCGAGGAGAACAAGAGGGTTTTGTTCATGGTGTGATAGGGTTGAGGGTGCGGCCGCACTGACCGCGCGCGGAATACTCGGTTCGTTGCTCACCTCATCGTCACGCAGGATTTCTCCCTTCGTGCGTTACGCATGGGAGAAAATCCGATGACGGCGACGGGCCTCTCACCAATCGTGCGGGGAAACGATCGCGCGTAATTCGATCTCGATCTGGCGGCGGAGTTTCAAAAGCTGGCCGCGTGCTTTCTCCGTTTTTCGCGCGCGGGTCCCGCATGGCCATGATGGGTCTGTGCGTGTGCACCGGCCTCGGTGCCGCAGCCGAGCGGCCGCGGCCGAACATCGTTTTTATCCTCGCGGACGATATGGGCGTGGGCGACGTGTCCGCGCTCAATCCGCACAGCGCGTGGCAAACGCCTCACCTCGATCACATGGCGAAGATGGGACTCACGTTCACCGATGCACACAGCAGCTCGGCCGTGTGCACGCCTTCGCGTTACGCGATCCTGACGGGACGCTACAACTGGCGCAGCGCGCGGAAATCCGGCGTGGGCGACGGGCTCTCCCCCGCGCTGATCGAGCCGGGCCGGCTCACCGTGCCCGCGTGGTTGCAGCAGCACGGCTACGCGACCGCGATGATCGGTAAATGGCATCTCGGGCTCAACTGGGTGCGTCAGGGCAAGGGCGCCGCCGTCGCGTCCGACGATCCGTCTGATGGCGAAGCTCCGGGCCGCAACGCCGCGACCGTCGCCGCCGCCAAGGCGGCCGCGATCGATTACACCAAGCCCTTCGGCGGCGGGCCCATCGCAATCGGGTTTCAATCGTTCCTCGGGATCAGCGCGTCGCTCGACATGCCGCCCTATGCGTGGTTGCGCGACGATCATCTGGATCGCTCGCAGCCGCTGCAGACCATGGGCGGCAGCAAGCTCCCGGCGATGTGGCGCGCAGGTCTGGCGGAGCCCGGCTTTGCACATGTCGAGGTGCTGCCGCGCGAGGCGGACGAGGCCGTGGCCTACATCGCGAAGCAGGACGCGAAGCAACCGTTCTTCCTCTATCTCGCGCTTACCGCACCGCACACGCCGATTGTGCCGGACCAGAAGTTTTCCGGCCGCACGCACACGACGGAGTATGGTGATTTTTGCGCGCAGGTGGATGACACCGTCGGGCAAGTCCTCGCCGCGCTCGCGGCGCGGCACCTCGAGGAAAACACGCTGGTGATCTTCACGGCGGACAACGGCTGCAGTCCTTCAGCGGATTTCCCCGCGCTCGAAAAACTCCATCACGATCCGCAGGCCGGCCTCCGCGGCGAAAAGGCCGACATCTACGAAGGCGGCCATCGCGTGCCGTTTCTGGTGCGCTGGCCGCGACATGTCGCGGCCGGGAGCCGGAGCGCCGAGCCTATTTATCAAGGCGACCTGCTGGCGACCTGCGCGGCGCTGGTTGACGCCAAGCTGCCCGACAACGCCGGCGAAGACAGCGTGAGTATTTTATCCGTGCTCGAAGGCGAAAAACGGCGCGGGCCGCTGCACGACGCGCTGGTGCACCACTCGATCAATGGCTCGTTTGCGATTCGAGAGGGCGACTGGAAGCTCTGCCTCTGCCCGGACTCCGGCGGCTGGAGCGATCCGAAGCCGGGCCAGGCGCCGGCCGGCTCACCGCCATTTCAACTTTTCAATCTCCACGACGATCCGGCGGAGTCCAAAAATCTCTACGCCGATCACGCCGCGGTCGTGCAGCGGCTCGCGACCCAGCTCGCGCGGATCATCGCGAACGGCCGCAGCACGCCGGGCGCGCCGCAGAAAAACACTGGTCCCGCGATGTGGCCCGGGATCGCGTGGACGAGGCAGTTCACACCGTGAGCCGCCCGTGAGAGGGCGAACGAACCGCCGGCGTTTACGGCGCGACGAGCAGCACGAGTAGGTGAAGAGTATTTTTCATCGTGCGGCCGGTGGGGTGGGGCTCACGGACCCGGCCCATGCCGCGCGATTCAATCCCGCGTGGCATTTTGTCTGGCGGGAGCGGGCTGCGCTGACTTAGTTGCTGCGTCGCATGTCGAACAAAACTGCCCTCGTCACCGGCGCGTCGCGCGGCATTGGCCGCGGGATCGCGATCGAACTCGCCCGCTCCGGCCATCGTATCGCGATCAACTACGCCGGCAACGCCGCGGCCGCCGAGGAGGCGCTCAAGCTCGTGCGGGAAGCCGGGGGCGACGGCTTCACCGTGCAGGGCGACGTCTCGCTCGCGGCGGATCGCGCGCGCCTGGTCGCGGACGTCGGGGCGAAATTCGGGCGGCTCGATCTGCTCGTGAACAACGCCGGCGTCGCGCCCAACGTCCGCGCCGATTTGCTCGACGCGGGCGAGGAGAGCATGGATCGGCTCTTCGCGATTAATTTGAAGGGGCCGTTTTTCCTGACGCAACTCGTCGCAAAGCAGATGTTGCAACAGGCTCCCGACGCCGAGGGTTTCCGCGGCCGCATCGTCAACATTACTTCGATCTCCGCCTACACCTCGTCGATCAACCGGGGCGATTATTGCGTCGTGAAGGCCGGGCTCGCGATGATGACGAAGGTGTTCGCCGACCGGCTCGCGAACGACGGCATCAATGTTTACGAAATCCGCCCCGGCGTGATCGCGACCGACATGACCGGCGGCGTGAAGGAAAAATACGACAACCTGATCATTCACGCCGAGCGTGGCATCACGCCGATCCGCCGCTGGGGTAAGCCCGAGGACATCGGCCGGGCCGTGCGCGCGATCGCGGAGGATCGCTTTCCGTTTTCCACCGGCGCCGTCTTCGACGTGGATGGCGGCTTTCATCTGCACCGGCTCTGAGAATTTCCGGTTTTGAATGACGATGTCGCTCCGCCCGGTAACTCGATTTTCGATTTAACGCCCAATGCTCCTTACGTGCCAGGCGGGCTTTGAAGATTTGCTGGCTCGCGAAGTGACGGAGCTGCACGGCGCGACCGTGGCCGAAAAAGGCCCGGGTTGGGTGCGCCTGGAAAAACCGATCGCGACGGAAAACCTCACCTTCGCGCAGCTCACGTTGCGCGAACCGGTCGAGGTGAAGGGCGACGCGGTCAACGCACTCGCGGGGCGCGTCGCGGAATTTCTTCTGACCAACCTCCGGGGCGAACGGATCGAGGCCGCGTGGCCGAGCGTGTGGCTCGGACCGGCGGAACTCGTCGGACTCGGCCGGCGCATCGCGGCGGTCGAGTCGGCCTGCGGTGAGTTGCTGAAGAAAAAACTCTCGCGCGTGGCGAAGCTCGCGGTCGCGGACATTCCGCGCGGCGTAAGCGTGGCGGGAAGCCCGGCGCGCGGGCTGTGGGTTTTCTTCGTGGACTTCGGGCGGATGTTCGTGGCGCGGGAGGCGTTCGTGCACGGCCAGCGCCGGATGGCCGATGACGATCTTGCGCCCTCGCGCTCGTATCTGAAAGTGGAGGAGGCCTACATCATCCTCGGGCGCGAGCCGGCCCCGGGCGACCTCGTCTGCGATCTCGGCGCGGCACCGGGTGGCTGGAGCTTCAGCGCCGCGAAACGCGGCGCGCGCGTGGTCGCGATCGACAACGGCCCGCTCAAGGGCGGCGCCCTCGGCCATCCCGCGATCGAGCATTTGCTGGCAGACGCCTTTAAATTTTCCCCGCGCGCGGGCGAGACCTTTGACTGGCTGTTCTGCGACCTGCTCGAGGAGCCGCATCACGTGTTGCAGCATATCGTGGCGCCGTGGCTCGGCCGGGGCTGGTGCCGGCGCTTCGTCATCAACCTGAAGTTCGGCCGCGTGGATGCCGTCGCGTTGCTGCGCGAACTGCGCGCGCCGGATTCGCCGTTCCTGCAGCACGCTCCCGGCACCCGCATCCGCCAGCTCTATCACGACCGCGAGGAATTTACGGTGGTGGGCGAAGTGGCCGCGCGCTGAGCGTGGGCAGCAACGGGTCCCGCCCTGAGACGGCCAGCGAAGTCGTTGCACTTTTGTTTGGTTTCGTGGCGTGGTGGCGTCACTGTGCAGCATGCCTAATTTCTCGAGACCCGATCCGCGCTTCCGTCCGGCGATGCGTCCCGCCCCTGGGGCCGATGAATTTGTCGCGCCGACGGGTGCCATGCGACCGCGTGGTTCGACGGAATATCGCGGCGCGAAACCGCCGCCGCCGCCCGCGGCTCCCGCATCGCGCGCCGCGAGCAGCGGCACGACTGCGTCCGCGGCGCCCGCCGGCCCTGCGGGTAGCGCCTCGGGGGAGAACGACGCGATCGCGGCGGCGGGCATGCGCAGCGGGCCGGCGCGACACGACGAGTTGAAACTGTGCGGGCTTGCGGCGGTGAAGGCGCGGTTCACGCGCGACCCCGGCTCGATCAAGCGGCTCTTTTTCGATCACGAGACCGGTCAGCGCGTCGGGCTGATCTGCAAGGCGCTCGCGCAGCAAAAAAAAATCTACCGGCAGGTCGAACCCGACGAACTCGCCAAGATTTCCGGCTCGATTCATCACGGCGGCATCGTCGCGGTGGTGTATGCGCCGCCGATCCGCACCACGACGGCGGCCGATGCGGCGAAATGGGCCAAGGCCGGCGACGCCGTGCTCGTGCTCGATCGGATCGGCAACGCGCATAATCTCGGCGCGATCGCGCGGACGGCGGCGTTTCTTGGCGTGGCGCGCATCGTGATCCCGGATCATGCGAGCGCGGCGCGGCCGAGCGATTCGGCGCATCGCGTGGCCGAGGGCGGCTTCGAACATTTGGAAGTGTGGCTCGCGAAGGATCTCGTGGCGTTGGCGCGCGAGCTGGCGACGGCCGGCTACGATGTGGTCGGCGCGGCGACGCGCGGCGGCCGGGCGGATGCCCCGCGCGAAAAGGGCAAGGACCGGAAGCCGCTCGCGCTGTTTCTCGGCAACGAGGAATATGGCCTCGCGCCGGAAGTGGCGGCCGCGTGCACCCGGCTCGTGACGATTCCCGGCAGCGGAAAAGTGGAGTCACTCAATGTCTCGGTGGCCGCGGCGGTGTTGCTCTGGGAGCTTTTTGCGCGGCGGTAGTGGGACGGGGAATTTCGTGGCAGGAGCGTCTCGCCCATGGGTCGGGCGAAATCAGGGCGAGACGCCCGTGCCACTTCAATCTGTCGCCTGTATGGGCGGCTCCGGCCGTTTACACGTCGAGCCTGATAAGAATAAATTTTGATTGGCGCGGCGGGCGTGGCAGCGCCAGCATGCAACCTTACTTCCCGCTGTTTCTTCGGACGTGATGCGGCGTTTTGCTGAGCATGCTTTCCCCTGACCCATTTTCCCCCGTTGGCGCCTTCGCCCGTTCCCGTCGTCGTGTGCGCTGGGCGTGCGCGCTGGTCGCACTGGGGGTGGGCGGCGTCATGCCCGGTGCGCCGATGCCGAAGCCCGTGCAGGCGCTGATCGACGGCAACTGCGCCGACTGCCACGACGCCGACAACAAGAAGGCTGATCTGGACCTGACCGCGCTGACGTTCGATCCGGCCAACCCGAAAAATTTCGCGCTGTGGGTGAAGGTTCACGATCGCGTGGCCGCGGGCGAGATGCCGCCGAAGAAACACGAGCAGCCCGAGGCGACGGCGGTGAAGAAATTTGTCGCGTCGCTGGACGCTGCGCTGACGACCGTCGAACGCGACCGCGTGGCGCGCGAGGGCCGCGCGACCCAGCGCCGGCTCAATCGCTACGAATACGAAAACACGCTGCGCGATCTGTTGCAGGCCCCATGGCTGCAGGTGCGCGACTCACTGCCCGAGGATGGCGAGGCGTTTCGGTTCAACAAGGTCGGCGACGCGCTCGACATTTCCCATGTGCAGATGGCGCGCTATCTCGCCGCGGCGGACACGGCCTTGCGGCAGGTGATGGCCGCGCAGCCGGTGCGACCCGAAACCAAGACGACGCGTTACTACGCGCGCGAACAGCGCAGTTTTCTCGGGCCGATGAAGTTTTCGTTTTTCAATTCCGCCGCGGAGCGCGCGACGTTTCCGACGCTGGGTTCCGGGCCTCAGCCCGACGTGCGCCGGGAAACCGCTCCCATGACGGCGGGTGCGGCGGATCAAGCGCGGCGCGAACTCGAGGGCGTCGGCGTGGTCGCGAGCGCCTACGAACCGATCGAACCGAAGTTCAACCAATTCAAGGCGCCCATGTCGGGCCGCTACAAAGTGCGGCTGAAGGCGCAGGCGGTCTGGGTCGGACCGGGCAAGCCGGTGCCGGGAAGAGCCACCCAATGGTGGATCCCCGATCTCGACGATGTGAGCGAGGGACGGCGGTCCGAGCCGATGACGCTTTATTCCGAACGGCCGCCGTGGTTGATGCGCTGGCTCGGCAAGTTCGACGTCACGCCCGAGGCGAAAGTGAACGAACTCGACGTGTGGCTCCTGCAGGGCGAGACGATCCGGCCCGACGCGGCGCGGTTCTTTCGTTCGCGGCCCGGCGCGGGCCGCTGGCAGAATCCGCTCGCGGAACGCGACGGGCAGCCGGGCGTGTCGTATCGCTGGCTGGAAGTCGAAGGCCCGCTCCTCGACGCGTGGCCGACCGCGAGTCACCGCCTGCTCTTCGGCGATCTGCCGATCAAGAAACTGGAGAAGGGGAAGCCCGCGCCCGGCACGGCGCCGATTGAAGTCGCGTCGACCGAGCCCCAGAAAGACGCGGCGCGGCTGCTGAAAAATTTCACGGCGCGCGCGTATCGGCGGCCGGTGAGCGCGTCCGAGGCCACGCGCTTCCTGCCGGTGATCGAGCAGGAGTTGAAGCATGGCGGCAGCTTCGCCGACGCGATGATCGCGGGCTACACGGCGGTGCTGTGTTCGCCGGATTTTCTCTGCCTCGAGGAAAAACCAGGGCGGCTCGATGATTTTGCGCTGGCGGAGCGACTCGCCTATTTCCTGTGGAACTCGGAGCCGGACCAGGAACTGCGCGCCCTCGCCGCGCGCGGTGAACTGCACCAGCCGAAGACGCTGAACGCGCAGACCGATCGCCTGCTCAACGATCCGAAGGCGCAGCGTTTCGTCGAGGCGTTTCTCGATTACTGGCTCGACCTGCGGAAAATCGTCGGGAACGCACCCGACTCCAATCTCTACGGCGATTACTATCTCGACGATCTGCTGCAGGAATCAGCCCTGGAGGAAACGCGATCGTTTTTCGCCGAACTGATCCGCAGCGATTTGCCCGCGCGCCATCTCGTGGCGTCGGACTTCGCGATGGTCAACGAGCGGCTCGCCAACCATTACGATTTGCCCGCGGTGGACGGCGTGGCGGTGCGGCGCGTGACGCTGCCGGCGGCCAGCGTGCGTGGTGGTCTCATGACGCAAGCCGCCGTGCTCAAAGTCACCGCCAACGGCACGACGACCTCGCCGGTGATTCGCGGCGCATGGATCATGGAGCGGATTTTGGGGCAACCGCCGCCACCACCGCCGCCGAGCGTGGCGGCCGTCGATCCGGATATCCGCGGTGCGACCACCATCCGCCAGCAACTCGATCTGCATCGCACGCAGGCGAGTTGTGCGGCGTGCCACGCCCGGATCGATCCGCCGGGTTTTGCGCTGGAGAGTTTCGATGTGATGGGCGGCTGGCGCGAAAAGTATCGCGCGACGGCCGAAACGCCGCTGGTGGCGGAAAAAGGATTCGGGCACGGCGGACAGAAGTTTCTTTTCAAGCAAGCCCAGCCGGTGGATTGCAGCGGCGAGCTGTGGGACGGGAGAAAATTCTCCGACGTGCGCGAATTTAAAAAGCTGCTGGTCGCGGACGAAGCCCAGATCGCGCGCAATCTTGCCCGACAGCTCATCGTTTACGCAACCGGCGCGGGCGTAAGTTATGGCGACCGCCCGGCGGTCGAGCGCATCCTCCAGCGCACCGCGGGCACGCATTATGGCGTGCGTTCGCTCGTGCACGAAATCATCGCCAGCGACCTCTTTCTCAGTAAATAATCCGGCGGTCCGCCGCTGCCCCGATCCCCCGATGAAAAAACCTTCCCTCCCTTCGGCCGCGGCCGGATCGTTTGTGTCGACGCGCCGGCCGATCTCGCGGCGGCAATTTCTGCGCGGCGCGGGCATCGTGCTCTCGTTGCCGCTGCTCGACTCGATGCTGCCGGTGTTTGCGCGCGGCGCGGACAAGGCCGCCGCCGCGGCAAAGCCGCGGCGCGTGCTCGGCATCTGCAATAACCTCGGCCTGTTGCCTGACCAATTTTTCCCGAAGGAGACGGGGCGCGGCTATGCGCTCTCGCCGTATCTCGAGACACTGAGGACGCATCGCGACGACTTCACGGTGTTCAGCGGCGTGTCGCACCCGGACGTCGACGGCGGCCACCCGGCGGACATCTGCTTTCTCACCGCGGCGCCGCACCCGGGTAGCGGCGGTTTTCGCAACACGATCTCGCTCGATCAATATATCGCGGAGCGGATCGGGCATCTCACGCGGTTTCCGTCGCTCACGCTCGGGGTGAATGTGTCGGGCGCGCGCAGCCTGTCGTGGACCGGCGCGGGCGTGCTCATTCCGTGCGAGGAAAAACCCTCGGAAGTGTTTCGCCGCTTGTTCGTGCAAGGCACGCCCGCCGAGGTGGACGCGCAGATGCGCAAGCTCGATCAAGGCCGCAGCATCCTCGATGCGGTCGCCGGCCAGGTGAAAGACCTCCAGCGCAGCGTGACCGCGCGCGATCGCGACCGGCTCGATCAATATTTCACGGGCGTGCGCGATCTCGAGCAGCGGATGGAGATGTCGAAAGATTGGGAGCGCAAACCGAAGCCCGTCGTCGATGTCCCGGCGCCGCACGATCCCGCGACGCCGGCGGAATACATGAGCAAGGTGAAGCTCATGTATGACATGGCGAAACTCGCGTTTGAAACGGACTCGACCCGCTCGATCTCGCTCATGCTCGACAGCGTGAACTCCCCCGCGATCGAGCTGGGCGACAAAAAACTTTCCGACGGTTACCATAACGTTTCACACCACGGCCGATCGGAGGTGAAGCTCGCGGAGTTGAAGGCGGTCGATCAGTGGCACATGAAACTCCTCGACGGCCTCTTCAATGATTTGAAGGCGGTGAAGGAAGACGGCGAGTCGCTCTTCGATCGCACGATGATCCTCTACGGCTCGAACCTCGGCAACGCGAACACTCACGTGACGACGAACCTGCCGACGCTCTTTGCCGGCGGCGGCTTCCGGCACGGGCAGCATCTCGGGTTCAACACCGAGTATAATTATCCGCTGCCGAATCTCTTCGTCTCGATGCTCCAGCGCATGGGGATCGAGTCGGACAAGTTTGCGTCGTCGACCGGCACGATGCGCGGGCTGGAGTTTGCGTGAGAGTGGCGCAGACGTCTCTTCCGCGGGGTCGGAGAAACTACGGGCGGGCCGCTCGGACCGCGTCAGTAGTGCGTGCGCAGAAAAAAAGTCTGCCACGTCAGGTAGGACGTGAAGAGCGCGATGGCGGCGATGGAGCACACGAAGGGAATCACCGCGGCCTGGGTGTCGTGGCCGATCCACGAGGCGAAGGCGGCGAACGGCGTGTCGAACGCGACGATCGCGATCCAGTAATTGCGGAGGCGGAGGCGGCGCTTCGAATCGTCGAGCACGCCCAGCTCGAAATGGCCGGCGGCGATGTCGCGCGCGAGATTGTCGCGCAGGATGCCATGAACGTCGTTGGCGCGATTCACCACCGCGTTTGAGCCGAGCTGCTGACCGGTGCCGGCTCCGGCGCGGATGAGATCGTTGACGTCGATTTTTCCCGCGGCGGTGGCCGGGATGCCCGGATCGGGCGCGGGCGGAGCGGCGTCGGCCGGCGCGGGCGGCCGCGGCGCGTTGGCCCGATCGAATTCGCGCGGCTTAAAACCGTAAACTCTGCGCGGCGGATCGGGTTCGTCCTGCATGACGGAAAGGGGGGCGCTCAATAATCGCCCATCACCACCCACATGATCCACGTCAATCCGATGTTGAACAGGACGAGCCCGGCGCCGGCGAAGACGGGTTGAAGGATGAAGCCCAACGCGATAATCGCGTTGCCGCTGACGAGCAGGAGAAGGTAGTCGCGGGTGCGCTTCGATTTGCGCCTGGGCTGCGGCGCGACGTCGTTCAGTCCCGCGGCGTTGGCGTGCGCGAGATTGTCGCGCAGCATCGCGTGCACCTCATTCTGACGGTTCGCGCCGGCCTGCGAGCCGAGCTGCCGGCCGGAGCCCGCGCCCACGCGAATGAGATCGTTGACGTCGATTTTCTCTGCGCCGGCCGCGGCAATGCCCGGGTCGGGCGCCGGCGGGGTGGCATCGGCGGACGCCCCGGGTCGCGCGGGATTGGCCCGCTCGAACTCGCGCGGCTTGAAGCCGTAAGTTTTTCGCGGCGGGGCGGGCTCGTCAGACATGGCGGGAGGTTGGCCATTTCGGACGCAGGGTAAAGGGCGGCGTGAGGTCGGGCGTGTTTTTCCCTTCAATCGGGCGAATTCTGTGGCACTGTGGCGCATCCCCATGAGTGCCGCCGCCCAACCCACCACCTCCTTCGACTGGCCCCTGGCTTACGAGGCGGAAAAATTAGTCGGCGGTTACCTTGAGGCCTTTTTGCTGCGCAACACCTTCGCGCGGCGGCTTGCCGACCGGATGCGCGACGAGACGGGGACGGATTTTTTCGAGTGGATCGATCATCTCGTGCTGGCGCCGAATCATGCCGACGCGCTGCGCGTGGCGGGATTCGTCGAGGAAAAGGTCGAGGCGCCTGAAGGCGCCATCGTCTTCTGGCATCCGCGCGCCATGATGCCGCGGGTGCTGCTGAGTGCCGACGGCGGCCGGGACGGCGTGCCCTCGGCTCTCGCGATTCGCCCGGAGCTGCTCGCGGATTTTATCGCCGCGCACGATGTCGACGCGACGATTGAGGGTGCGTGGGGCGCGCGGTTTCGGCGCGCGCCGGTGAGCGAGGAGAACGGGACAAAGTTTTTCGCGGTCGAGCGGCTGGGCTGGCGCGGGTTCGTCGTGCACGAGCCGGCGGCGAAGTTTGTCAGCGCGGCGCTGCGGGCGCGCGAGCTGTGGCGGACGCGCAAGCGCGATTTCGCGGAGAGCGACGCGCCAGGGGTGAAACACGCGTTCGCGCGGCTCGATGCGGTGCTCGCGTTGGTGGATCGCGACGCGGCGTGTGAATTGTTTTTCGCGGAGGAGCGGGTGTTTTGGGAGGCGCGCAACCGGGCCGCGCGCATCCAGAAGCGCCGCCAGGATCGACTCGGGCTCGGCTGGGGCAATCACGACCACCACACGTTTCGCAGCTCGCGGGCGCACTTCGCGGACTTGATGGATTTCCTGACGAAGCTCGGCTTCGAAAAACGCGAACGCTACTACGCCGGCGCCGAGGCGGGCTGGGGGGCGCAGATTTCCGAGCAGGCCGTCGCGGGCATCGTGGTGTTCGCGGACGTGGACTTGATGCCGGAGGAGACGGCGGTGGATTTTTCGTCGCAGCGACTGCCCGCCGCGCCGGCGCTGCGCACGGTCGGACTGTGGACCGGACTGCACGGCGATAGTTTTCTGCAGGCGGGCATGCACCATCTCGAAGCGCGGTTCGATTTCGCGCGGCTGCGCGATCAGCTCGCGGGGGAGGGCGTCACGACGATGAAACCGTTTTCGGATTTCGCGTTCCTGCGCCAGGCCTTCACGGAGGGCGAGCGCTGGGCCGTGCGTCCAGCGCGGGCGCAGGCGTTGTTGCAGCAAAAACTAATCACACCGGAGCAGGCGGAGGGATTCATCCGCGACGGCGCGCTGGGCAGCCATTTGGAAAACCTGCAGCGCAAGGGCGGCTTCAAGGGTTTTAACCAAAAATCCGTGAGCGCGATCATCGCCGCGACCGATCCGCGGAAGGTGCAGGCGGCGCACGCGATGTGACGGAAGCGGAACCGGCACGACGCGTGATGGTCCCCACTGCCCGTGCCTGACGCCGCGGAAACCACCACGCTGGAGAACGAGCCCGAGCTGCTGCGCCGCGCGCAGGCGGGTGACGAGGACGCGTTCGGCGAACTGGTGCGCGGCTATTACGAGCGGGTTTTCCGCACCGTCGTGGGGGTGGTGCGTGACGAACACGAGGCGCGCGACGTCTGTCAGGAAGTATGGATCGCGGTCTGGAAAAATCTGGGGACGTTTCGCGGCGACGCAAAGTTCTCGACGTGGGTGCATCCCATTGCGGTGCGCCGGGCGATCGATGCGCGGCGCAAGCGGCAGAAGTGGCTGCACCGGTTCCTGCCATTTCTCGCGGAGCGCGACGAAGCGGTGGAAACCGCGCCCGAGCCGGCAGCGACGGGCGACGATCCCCGCGACGCGAGCGAGCGGACGGAGCGGACCGCGCGGTTCGAGCGGGCGCTGGCCGCGCTGCCGGAAAAACACCGGAGCGTGCTCGTGTTACGCGAGGTCGAGGGTCTTTCTTACGAGGAAATTGCCCAAACCATCCACTGTCCGCCAGGCACCGTGATGTCCCGACTCTTTAACGCGCGCCGGTTGCTGGCGCAAAAACTGGAGAACCTGCCATGAAATCGATCCGCTTCCTTATGTTCGCCGCGCTGCTTACGACGGTGCCGGCCATGCTTTCCGCCGCGGGCGGCGCCACCTCCGTCCACGCGATCATGATCGTGGCGTCGAACGAAAAAGGCGGCACCGATCCGAAGCTCGCGCCCTACGAGGCGAATTTGCGGCGCATCCTGCGCTTCGAAAGTTATCGCGCGGTCGCGGAAGGTTCGGCCTCGGTGCCCTCGGCGGGTGAAGCCACCGTGACGCTGACGCGCGGTCATCGCATCGAATTGAAAAGCGAGGGTGGGGCGATTCGCGCCACGTGGTTCGAGGGCGATCGCAAAGTCATCGCGCTGACGTTGCCCCCCGGCAAACCGTCCGTGTTGGGTGGTCCGCCTTGGAGCAACAAGGGCGAGGTGTGCGCGGTGATCATTGTGCCCCAGTGACTTCCGGGACGGAGCGAGAAAAATGAATAAACGTCCGACTGGTTTCGTCTCATGGGCGAACACCTTTAGGAGGACACCATGAAAACAAAACTCGCTCTCATCTCACTCGCCGCCTTGGGCGGCTTCGCGGCCTTCGCCAACTCGGCTTCGGCCCATCCCGAAATCCGGATCGGCATCGGCTTTCATGCGGCGGCCCCGGTCGCTTACTGCCCGCCCGCGCCGGTCGTCGTCTTCGATCGCAATGATCGCGATCGCTACGACGGCAACCGTTACGACGGGAATCGTTACGAAGGCAATCGCTACGACAACGACCGCTACGATCACGATCGCGGCTATCGGCCCGTCGGTTTCTGGAAAGAGATCGTCGTGAAGACCTGGGTGCCGGCGTGCTATGTGACGAGCCGCGACTGGCGCGGCCGGCCCGTGCGCGTGGTCGAGCCGGGCCACTTCGCCTTCCGCACCGATCGGGTGTGGGTGAGCAACCGCGGCTGAGTTCTCGCGATGAACTGCGACGCCGTCCAGCAACTGCTCAGCACCGAGCGCGATCAAACGCTCGGTGCTGATTCGCGTGCGGCGATCGAGACGCATGTGGCGGGCTGTGCCGTGTGTCGGCAGATGCGGGCCGTGCTGGCGGAATCGGCGGAGGCCTGGCGGGCGACGACCGCGGAGGTGCGCATGCCGGATGCGCGTCTGGAATGGCAGCGAATCCGGCGGCGTTTGAACGGCGACCCGGAACGCGCGGCGCGGCCGGCGCCGGGTATTTTCACACTGTGGCGGAGCGCGACCCTCGCGGTGGCGGCCGCTGCGGTGGCGTTGGGATTGTTCGTGGCGCCTGCAGCCTGGTTTCGCGGCCCCCCAGCCGCCGTTGGCTTGTCCTCGGTGGCGTCGGATTCCGTTGAAGTGGGCGATGCTTCGTCCGCGATGGTATTTGTGGACGACAAAAGCGGCTGGCTCGTTGTGTGGGCGGCGGATGCGACCGAGAAGGCCGGCGGCTAGGGATTCCGACGCGCTCAAATTCGACCGACGCGCAGGAATCCCGCGCGCAGTGCGAACGCGCCGACGAGCATGAAGAGGAGCAGGACCGTGATGTTGGCGATCATCGCGAGCCAATAGCGCACGGGCGTTTCGCGGCGGCTGACCGGGGTGGCGAGTCGGGCCCAAGCGAACCATTTGGTCGAACCTGAGGCGAGATCGCGGCGGGCACTCCACGCGCAAAGCAGCGCGAGCAGGAGCATCGCGGTGGCGACGAGATTGACGGGGTTGAAACGCACGGCCGCAGTTCAGGATACGACGGTCCGTGGGCGGCGGCGGATGACGATCGTCGCGCCGGCGAGCGCGGCTCCCAGTAAGGCCGCGACGTTTGCGGGCTCGGGGATCGCGGTGAAGCGGACTTCATCGAGCATGAGCCAGGACGAATACGAACTGCCGAAAGCCACTGCGAGAACGTTGCCGCCTCCGGTCGTGAAAAATGTGCCCTCCAGCACGAGCCAGTCGCGCGTGTCGTCCGCCATTGCGCCACTCGTGAAATTAAAGGTCGTGCCTGAAATCGTGATCGTGCTGGGGAGGCCGACGGCGGCGCCGTCGTGCCGGGTGGTGCCGATTTCGATGCGGGAAAACGTCTGCGCGGAATCGAACTGGAATGAAATGGTGGGCACCGTGCCGTTGACCCAGCCGGTCCAAGCGCCGGCTTGGGATTCAGTGGAGTAATTGCCGAAGGAGAGGCCGAGGGTGCTGTCGATCAGCTCGGAACCGCTGGAGTCCGGGTAGTAATTGCCGTTGGAGTTCGGCGCGACGCTGTAACTGTAGCTGGTCGGCACAACCCACTGGGCCCGCGCCGTCGAGCCGACGGCGAACGCCAGGGCGAGGAACACGGCGGCGGAGAAAATCGTGGGGCGCACGCAGCGACGGTGCAGGTCGGTCGATCCCAGGCAAATGCTTTCAGCGCAAGCGAGCCTACTTCGCGGCCACGAAAGCGACGATTTCGCCGGGCCTGGTCGCAACGTCGTAGGCGAACTCGGTGGGCGGCGTATAGGCGGCGGGCTTCGCTGCGGGCGAGATGATTTGCGCGGGCGCGGGTGGCGTGAAGAAAAGCGGATTCGGATTTGCACCGGAGGCGGCGGCGAGTTTCGCGCCGTCGGCGCGGGCGAGGGGAACGCGCGAGCGCACGCGCAGCACGCCGCCGAGTTTCGAAACGATTTTGGCTTCGGAGATCTTTCCCGCGGTCCACGCGAGCGACGTCACTTCGAATCCGCCGCGGGCACGGAGACCGTCGATGCGGCCGGCGGGCCACGCGTCGGGCAGCGCGGGCAGCAGATCGACGGCACCGTCGTGACTTTGGAGGAAAAGTTCGGAGAGGCCGGCCGTGCAGCCGAAGTTGCCATCGATTTGGAACGGCGGGTGGGCATCGAAGAGATTGGGGTAAGTGCCGCCGCCATTCGTCATGTTGGTGCCCAGCTCACCGACGAGACGGAGTTGATCCGTCAGAAGTTTGTAGGCGCGGTTGCCGTCGAGGAAGCGGGCCCAGCAGTTTACTTTCCAGCCCATCGACCAGCCGGTGGAAACATCGCCGCGATATTCGAGCGACTGGCGGGCGGCGGCGAACAGCGCGGGCGTGCGCCGCGGGGAAATCTCGTTGGACGGATAGTGCGCATAGAGGTGCGAGATGTGGCGGTGCTTGTCGGCGGGATCGTCCCAATCACCGAGCCATTCCTGCAGCTGATTATGGCGGCCAACCGACAGCGGAGGCAGGCGATCGCGGGCGGCGAGAACTTGCTGTTGGAAATCGGCATCGAGACCGAGGGTGGCCGCGGCGCGGGCGACGTTGGTGAAAGTCTCGAACAGGATCTCGTTGTCCATCGTGACGCCGAAATCGAAACGCGACCCGCCGTTCTTGGGGCGGGCCTTCGGTTCGTTTTCCGGTGAGACCGACGGCGCGAGGCCGAGCCAGTGATGCGTCGGCTCCTCGACCAGGACATCGAGGAAGAATTGCGCGGCGCCTTTCATGATCGGGTAAACTTCGCGGAGATAGTTTTCGTCGCCACTGTAGAGATAATGATTCCAGAGATGCTCGCTAAACCAGCCGCCGCCGCTCGGCCACATGCCGGGCCCGGGACCGTCGACGGGCCCGGCGATACGCCAAAGGTCGGTGTTGTGGTGGAGCACCCAGCCGCGGGCGCCGTAGAGCGTCTGCGCGGTGAGCGCGCCGGTAACACTCAGATCGCGGAGCATCGCGATGAGCGGCTCATGCAGCTCGGCGAGATTGGTGGGTTCGGCGGGCCAGTAATTCATTTCGGTGTTGATATTCACCGTGTATTTCGAGTCCCACGGCGGGCGGACGAGATCGTTCCACTTGCCTTGGAGTGTGGCGGGCTGCGAGCCGGGCTGTGACGAGCTGATGAGGAGGTAGCGGCCGAATTGAAAATAGAGCGAGGCGAGCGAGGGATCGTCGCTTTTCGCGAAGTCGCGCACGCGTTCGTCGGTGGGCTTGGCGAGCACGGCGGCCGACGAGGTGCCCAGATCGAGTGAGACGCGATTGAATTGGGTCCGGTAGGCGGCGGTGTGCGCGGCGTGGAGTGCGGCGAAATCCTTTTTCTGCGCGGCGTCGAGCGCGGCACGGGCGCGGGCGGGCGGGTCGGCGGAGAGGTCGTGGTAGTTGACGAAATTGGTGCCGATCGCGACGAGGAGGGTGGCTTCGGTGGCCCGGGTGAGGGCGACGTTCGCGCCCATGGTGTTGAGTGTGCCGTCGCGCGAGAGCACGCGGAGCTGCGCCTCGAAATTGACCTGCCCGGGAATGGATTCTTGCGCCGGGCCGGTGCCGGCGAGGACCAATGTGCCGTCGGGGTCGGCGCGCACGGCATGCAGCTGCGGACTGGCCCAGTCGGCCGTGAAGGCCAGCGCGCCAGCGCGGCTCGCGGTGAGATGAACGACGAGCACGCGGTCGGTGAGCGACGTGAAGATTTGGCGGGTGTAATGGACGTTGCCGACATCGTAGCTGAGGCGGACGGTGGCGTCGTCGAGCGAAAGTTCGCGGCGGTAATTCGTGAAATTTTCGTGGCCGGTGAAATGCAGTCGCAGATCGCCGACCGGCTGGAGCGACATGCCGTTGGGCTTGCCGGGGCCGGGCAGGACTTTTTCACCCGCGAGCGCCGAGGCGCCCGCATAATCGCCCGCGAAGATGCGGCGGCGGATTTCGGGCATGGCATCGCGAGCCGTTGGCTGGTTGTTGTGGTGCGGACCGCCGGCCCACACCGTGTCCTCGTTGAGTTGCAAGCGTTCCTCGCCGCCGCCGCCAAACACCACGGCGGCAATCCGGCCATTCCCGATCGGCAGCGCCTCGACCCACTGGCGCGCGGGCTGGGGATACCATAAAACGAGCGGGGCCGACGGTGCGGCGACCGCGGAGGAAAGGCAGAAAATAAGCGCGGAGGCGCGGGCGAGGCAGGGGAGATTCATGATCGAGGGGAGGGGACGATGGTGTTTCGCGGCCGCTTGCACAACGCAAGCCATCGATCAGCGGGAAAGCCGATGGTTCGAGCGCAATCAGCCGCGGGCGAGGCGGGGTCGGGAAACCCGAAAATTATTCAGGTTACGTTTTTCCGGAGGTCCCGATTTCCGCACTTGCCTAATAATGTTTATCATCCCCACGATTGGTCGTTCCCTGCACCGTCGTCAGTGCGCTTGCCGCCCTGACCGCTGACTACCCTACCAAACCCTTCAGATCGCGATTCGGGCGCTTCGCGCGTCCGGGTCTGATTCCCCTGTTACACCAACACATGAAAACTGCAAAAAGATCACTCCCTCATTGGCTACTGCTGCCGGCCATGTTCCTCGGCTGGCTGGTTTCGACCGCAACGCTCTCGGCTCAAACCGGGACGGGCACGATTCAAGGTCACGTTTACAACCCCGCCCGATCGGAGTTCGTCCGCAACGCCGAGGTTCGGCTCGAGGGCACCTCCCAACTGGCGTTCACTGAGAACGACGGATCTTTCCAATTCAACAATGTGCCGGCTGGCCCCGCGACCGTCGCGGTCACGTTCACCGGCTACACGACTGTCAAGGAAACGCTTAATGTCACGGCCGGCCAATTGGCGACCCGTGAAATCAACATTACCAGCACCTCGGACGCCGCTCCTTCCGTCAACAAGGATGGCGTGGTGAAGCTCGAAGCGTTTAGTGTCTCCACGGCCCGCGAGGGCAACTCGAAGGCGGTGCAGGCCCAGCGGCGTGACATGAATATCATCACCTCGGTGTCCTCGGACATTTTTGGCGATGTGACCGATGGCAACGTGGGTGAATTTTTGAAATACCTTCCCGGCGTTGACCTCGAATACGTCGAGTCGGAGCCGCGCGGCCCGCGTCTTGGCGGCATGGACATTCAATACGCTGGCGTCGCCTTCGACGGCGTTCGCACCGCCAGCGCCGACGCGAACCGCGGCGGTGGCTCGGCCTCGCGCGCCACCAGCTTCGAGGGCTTCTCGATCACCAGCGTCGATTCCATCGAGATCAACCGCACGGCGAGCCCGGAGAACGACGCGGACTCCCCCGCGGGCACGATTAACATGAAGTCGAAGCGCGCGTTTGACCGCAAAGGGCGCACCTTTACCTACAACTACGGGTTCAACCTCAACGGTGAGGAGTTCACCCTCAAGAAGACCCCCGGCATCCAGGACGGTCGCGACAATGTCATGTCTTATAAGTGGGCGCCAAACTGGCAGCTCGGCTATGCCGAGTCATTCTTCGACCAACGCTTTGGTGTTTTGGTGAGCGCGAGTCACTCCAACTCCTATACGGAGCAGAATGCGATGACGGTCGACTACAACAAATCGTCCCAAGTCGGAGATGACCGACCGATCGTCGTGCGCAACCTTAGTTTTGGCGACGGTCCGAAATTTATCATCAAGGACGCCTTGCTTCTTACGGCGGATTGGAAGGCCACCCCCCACCTCACGCTCTCGGCCAACATCAGCTACAGCTATTTCGAGGGTCATTTCTGGAATCGGAGTTTCGACTTCGTCGTGGCGAACAACAATGCCAACGTCAACAATGGCCGCAGCACGGTCGGTGGTGATGGCCTTCTCACCGTCATCGCTCCCGACCGCACGGCGACGGCTAATGTCGCGACGGTCAACAATGGCGGCGGTTCCTCCGCGAAGCTCTCCTACAATCGCCAGTTCGTTCCGCGCTTCGAATACAAGAATGGAAACTGGGTGATCGATGGCTCGATCGCGAAATCATTTGCGGAAAATAACTACGAGTCCGTCGAACGCGGGTTCTCCAACAGTGAGGATGGTCGCGTGCCGAGCGGCTTCACCGCCACGCGCCCCAATGCGTCGTCCTGGGAATGGAAAATTGTCCAGAACTCAGGGGCCGATTGGGCGGATCTGCGCAACTGGAACTTCGTCGACAGCCGGGCGGGTGGCACGCGCGTCAACAATGACAACCGGACCTGGATCACTGAAAAATGGACCGGCGCGCTGAATGCACAGTGGGCGGTGCCCTTCATGGAACGCTTCCCGACCAAGATCAAATTTGGCGGCAAGTGGGACGAAGAGACCCGCATAAATCGCACCGACAGTGATATGGATATTTGGTCCTACGTCGGGCCGGGCGGTAACACCGTGGCATACAATTCGACCATCGGAGCCTGGCAGAACGTCGCCTACGGAAACTGGGCGAATGTCGGACCCCAATTCGTTTCGCCGTTCGCGTGGGACAGCGGCACGACAAACTCCCTCAAGGTGCGGACGATCAGTGGCAGCACGGCCATCCCACCGCGGGTGAGTCGCAGCGAGGTGGCCAACCTTTTCCACGCGCATCCGGAACTCTTCGTGAACACGATGACGCCTGAGAATTTTTATCAGGACCAATATGTGAATGCCCGGCGCTTCCGTCAGACCATGTATGCTGGCTACTCGCAGGCCGACATGCGACTCACGTCCAAGCTCCAGATCCGTTTTGGCGTGCGGGCCGAGCAGACGAGGAACGCCTTTAAGGAACGCGATCCGCTGACGCGGCCGCAGTTGCTGGCGCTGGGAGTGCCGTTGAATGAGTCCACGACTAACCCGATCACCGGTGTCGTCACCGCGGCCGCCAACAACGGCCGCCCCCTCACGATCGCGGGGATGCGGACCATGTTTGAAACCAACGGGATTATCACCCGTCGCTCCGAATACACAGACTGGTTTCCCTCGCTCGTGACGAAATACCAGATCCTGCCGAATCTCGAATGGCAGATCGGCGTCAACAAGGCGATTTCCCGCCCGGGCATCGACAATCTCACCGGCTTGCGCGTCCAGAACGACAACGCGAATCCCCCGACGGTCAACGCGCCGAATGCGGCCCTGCAACCGGAGTATCACAAAGTCTATCAGACCCGTCTGGCCTATTACTTCGGCGGTCGATCGCCGGGCCAACTCTCCGTGGCTCTCATCCAAGATGAGGCGCGAAACTTCATCGTGACCCGGACCCTGACGGCTGAGCAATATGGCGAGAAGGATCCGGACTTCGCCAACTACCTGTTCATCACCTCGAATAACGACACTCTGCTGCAGCGCTACAAGAACCTCGATTTTAATTATAACCAGACGTTGGGCTTCTTCCAAAGCGAATACCTGCGTGGCATCAGCGTGGGTGCCACCTATACTCGTTCCTACGCCAACCAGCGGCGCCGGTTCCTCGCGCCGCACCGCATTACGGCGCGCTTGGGATATTCCTACAAAAGGTTTAACGCCTCCGTCGGCGGTATCTGGGTCGATGATCGTCCGGGTGACAATGCCAACAGCAACTACGGTCGAATCTGGGGTGCGATGACGAAGCTGGATATCTCCGCCTCGTATAAGCTCACCAAGTATGCGACGCTCTACGTCCAGGCACGCAATCCGACGAACCAGAAGGATCACTATTACGAAACCGCCCCCGGTTTGAAGGAAGGCACGGGCGTGCGTTACCTGCGTAATATGGAAGAATACGGCGACAACTGGGTCTTCGGCGTCAAAGGCCAGTTCTAAAACGGCGCCGCCGCCACGTCTTGGCTTTCGAGCGCCAGCCTCTGGGCTGGCGCTTTTTTTTGGCGGCGCGCGCGGTGCATTGACCTCCGCGTCCATTGCCCGTGCGCTCGTGGTGACGCACGAACGCCGCTCCGACTGAAACCGGCCCGCCCCTCCGCTCAGAATGACCCGAAAAACCTAGTTTGAAAACGCTTCCCCGTCCCCGCCCGTTTGTTCTCGGCGCGTTCCTCTTCGCGGCCGTCGTGCTCGTTTATCTGCGGACGCTTTCGCACGGCTTCATCTGGGACGACGATCTGCACGTCACCGCCAACCCCCGCATCCTCGGCCCGCAGGGGTTGAAGGAAATCTGGAGCAGCGCTGCGGCGAATTATTTTCCGCTCGTGCTCACCAATTTCTGGGTGCAGCACGCGCTTTGGGGACTGCAGCCCCTCGGCTATCATGCTGTCACGATCGCCTGCCACGCGATCAGTGCGGTGCTGCTTTGGCGGGTGCTGGTGGCGTTGCGCGTCCCGGGCGCGTGGCTCGGTGCCGCGTTGTGGGCGCTCCATCCGGTGCAGGTCGAGTCGGTCGCGTGGATTTCCGAACTGAAGAACACCCAGTCGGCGATTTTTTTTCTGCTCTCGATTTTGTTTTGGTTGAAGTGGCTGGACGTCGCGGGCGCAAAGCCCGCCTCACCATCGCGCACGTTCACACCCTATATCCTCGCGCTCGTCTTCGGCCTGCTCGCAATTCTTAGCAAGCCCTCGACGGTGATGCTCCCGGGTGCGCTCCTGCTTTGCACGTGGTGGCGTCGCGGGGAATTCCGGGTGCGCGATGTCGTCGAGCTCGCGCCACTGTTGGCGCTGTCGGCCTTGGCGAGCGGCTGGGCGATTTGGGAGCAGCGCGTTCATTCGGGCGCGAGCGGCCTCGAATGGAACCAGAGCCTGCTCGAGCGCACCGCCATCGCGGGCAAGATCATCTGGTTTTATCTCGGCAAGCTGCTCTGGCCGCATCCGCTGACGTTCATCTATCCGCGGTGGGACACCGCGGCGACGCCGCTGGCGTTTCTGCCCTGCGTCGCCGCGGTCGCCGTGTTCGGCTGGCTGTGGTGGCGACGCGAACGGTTTCGTCCGGCCTTTTTTGCCGCGATGTTTTTCGCGGCGCTGCTGTTTCCTGTGCTCGGATTCTTCAACATTTTCTTTTTCCGCTACGCGTTTGTCGGGGATCATTTTCAATACCTTGCGAGCATGGGTCCGCTCGCGCTGGCGGGAGCGGGCATCGCGTTGCTGCCGCGACGGATTTTTTTTGCGGTGAGCGCCGGGCTCCTGATCTTTCTGGCGGGACTGACCTGGGCGCAATCGGCCATCTATCGCGATTCGATCAGCCTCTGGCGGGCGACGGTCACGACGAACCCGGGGGCCGTGATGGCGTGGCTCAATCTGGGTGATGTGCTGGCCCAAGACCACCGCTACCCTGAATCAATCGTGGCGTATCGCGCAGCGTTGAAATTGCGGCCGACGGATGTGGATGGGCGCAATGACCTCGGGTGCGTGCTGACGCTCACGGGCGACGCGCCGGCCGCGATTCACGAACTCGAACAAGCGATTGCGCTGCGTCCCGATTTCCCGGCGGCGCACAATAATCTGGGCAACGCGTTTCACGCGGCCGGCCGCAGTGCGGATGCGATCGCACAATATGCGGAGGCGATTCGGCTCAAGCCCGGTTACGCCGAAGCCCTGGGCAATCTCGGCACGGAGCTGGCCGGAGCGGGGCGGCCCGGCGAAGCAATTCCGCATTTTGAAGCGGCGCTGCGTGCCAGGCCGAACGACGCCAAAATGCGCAACGATCTTGCGCGCGCGTTGCAGGCCCAAGCGGCCGGGCGCGCCTCGGCTGGCCGCTGGCGCGAAGCCGCCGAATGCTTTGCGCGGGCGGTGCAGCTCCAGCCGAATTCCGCCGCCGCGCAAGCCGGGCTGGCGGTCGCGCTGGTCAACACCGACCGGCTGGAAGAGGCGGTGCCGGTCTTTCAAGCCGCCCTCCGCCTCGATCCGAAAGTCGCCGAACTCCACGACAACTTGGGCCAGGTGCTAAACGCGCTCGGTCGCAAGCGCGAAGCGCTGGAACAACTCGACGAGGCGGCCCGTTTGCGGCGCCGTTAAACCGTCGTCGGTCCGCGCTCAGGGCAGCGCCCGCACGAAGAGATCCTTGTAGAAGGTCGTGCTCTTCGGATCGTGGGCCTGCAGTGCGAAAGTGCCGGAGCCGAGCTTGCGGCCATCCATGCCTTTCAGGGCCTTGGTCGGATCCCAACCCGCGGGCTGCACCCAGTCGACGGTTGTCTTTCCATTGATCTGAATCGTGACGTGATTCCCCTCGACCTTGATGTAATAGTCGAACCACTCGAAGTCCTTGCTCGGCGCCACATCGTTGACGTCCTGCACGCCATAGAGTCCGCCGGTTTTTTTGCGGTCGGTGTGGCTGGTGTTCACTTGGCATTCGAAACCGTCGAACGGCCAGTTCTTCTCAACGAATTTGGTGTGGAAATAGATGCCGGAGTTTGAGCCCGGCGTCGTCAGCACTTTCGCTTTGAGCTCAAAGTTCTTGAAATTCGCCTGGCCGTCGGCGCCGACATAAAACAGGTGGGCTCGCCCGCTGTTGACCTTCAGCACTCCATTCACGACGTAAAAGGTGCCCGGCGTTTCCTCGTTGGATTTCCAGCCGCTGAGATCCTTGCCGTTGAACATCGAGGTCCAGCCGTTGTCGGCGGACGATTGGGCCAGGCCGGTGGAGAGAGCGCACAAGAGTAACAGGGGGAGGAGACGCGTTTTCATGGGGTGGTTTTTGGTGTCGCAATGTCAGCCGGGTGTCGAGGATTCACCGGCGAGGCGATGCGGAAGAGTTTTCCGCCAGTGTCACCGCGGTTCCGATGGCGAAGCCTTGGGACCGGGCGGGACCTGCACCCGATCATTGTCGCGGCCCGGGCGCGCGCCTCCCGTTTATCGCGTGCGCCAAGCCGGGCCGACGTCCGCTTTCGTCAGCGGACGGTTGGTGACGGGTGCGTCGGAGATTTGATCGCAACCGGCGTCGGCTTTTTCGCCGCGGGGTTGGCCGTCGATGTCGGCTTTCACCGTCGGGAATTTGCCCTCGGCGGCGCCGTGCGCGGGGCTGTCGGACGCGGGACGCCACCGGCCATCGGCGGCGCGAGCGAGTTTCAAGTCGGCGGTGCGCACGCCGGCATGATCGGTGGGGGCGCCCGAGACCAGGTTACCAGCCCAGTTCCAGTATTCTCCCTCGGTGCCCTTGAACAGCGTGCTGCCTGCCGGCAGGATAAAAAGATTGTTCGCGACCGTGATTTCCGCGGGGCGCATCAGTCGGCCGGCGCCGCCGATGCCGGCATCGAGATCCATGACCGGCCCGCGGCAGTCGACGACGGTGTTGAACGCGACCACCGTGCGCCGCGCTTGGAAATACTGCACGAGCTGCGAGTGCGGCACGCCGCTGGTGAACCACACCGCGCCATTCTCCAGGCCCTCGAAATAATTGTTGGTGATTACGTGATCCTCGCCGATCACGCGGATGCCGCGGGAGCCTTTCTTGTGGTGGCCGATGAAAAAATTGCTGTCGATCAGGCAGCGGTTGCCATGGCGCAGTGTCAGCATGCCGTCGCAGTCGAGAAAGGTGTTCTGGCGGTAGATGTTTTCGCACGACTTGCTCGAGATGATCTCGATTTCGCCGTCGCAGCGGTCGAAGAGGTTTTGCTCCACGACAGTGCGCGACGCCCACATCGACTGGCCGCTGTAGCCGATGCGCATGGTCTCGCCGCCGTTTCTGCCGAGCGGTGGACGCGGTCCGAAATGATTGTGATCGATCCGGTGGTTGTTCGGCGTGACGGCATCGACCTCGACTTGAAACGTCGGCTCGCCGCTCGTCTTGCCCTCGAAATAGCAGTGGTCGACGCGGCTTTCCGCGCCCCACATCCGCAGGAAATGTTTGTAGGTGCCGCCGATCATCGCCGACTCGGTGAGCCGGTTGTGCGTGCCCTTGATGGCGATGCCCTGCGCCGGACCGTCGCCCTCCCGCACGATCACTCCGCTCACGACGAGCCAGTCGCCCTCGATCACGAGGGTGGATTTGCCGGCGAGCACAACTTTGCCGGCCGTCGCCGCGCGCAGCGTAATCGGATTTCCGGCGGCGCCGTGCGCGCGAAACGCCACAGCCTGATCGCGCCACTCGCCGTCGGCGAGCGCGACGGTATCGCCGGGCTGAAGTTTCGCGTTGAGCGCCGCGAGTTCGGTGGCGTTGCCGGCGCGATAGTCGGCCGCCGTAGCGGCGGCGAACGTCAGAATGAAAGCAGTTAAGACGACGGGGGATTTCATCGGCAGGCGGGTGGAGTGGAAGCGGAAACTACCGTTCGCGCACCGCGCACGAAAGGCGAGTGAGGTTTATATACTTAACCTTCCCCGGCCCGCGCCACAGATCCGCTGGCCAGCCCGCCATGGCCCGCGCAGAAACAGCGGCACGTTTCCGGCTCCAGCCGGCCGCGTCACTTCATGCCCGACGCCGCGCCCACTGCTGTTTTCCTCAGCTACGCCCGCGAAGATGCCGACGCCACCCGTCGCATCGCCGATGCGCTGCGCGGCTTCGGCGTCGAAGTGTGGTTCGACCAGAGCGAGCTCCGCGGCGGCGATGCGTGGGACCAAAAAATCCGCCGCCAAATCAAGGACTGCGCGATGTTCGTGCCGGTGATTTCCACGCACACCGAGGCACGCGGCGAAGGCTACTTCCGCCTCGAATGGAAACTCGCCGACGAGCGCACGCACCTCATGGCGAAAGGCGTCCCGTTCCTCCTGCCCGTCGTCGTCGACGACACGCGCGACGGCGACGCCATGGTGCCTGACAGTTTTCGCGCCGTGCAATGGACGCGGCTGCCCGGCGCTGCGCCCACGCCGGAATTCGTCGCACAAGTGAAACGCCTCCTCGAATCGCCGCGGCGGTCGGCACGATCGGTTGTAGCCGGGGTCGCTGACCCCGGTCCGTCCGCCAACTCCCGGTCGACGGTGGAACCGGCCTCCGCGAGGCCGCCTACAGCGCCGGGGCCGGCGTCCTTAAAAATTGCGTTGGGTGCGGTGGCCGCGCTGGCAATCGGGCTGGCTGCATTCATTGGGCTGCGCCCTTCCGTGAAGGACGCTGCGACCGCGCCGGCGAAGTCGCGCGCCGAGACAGCACCAATCGCTGAGCCGAAGCCCGCGGTTCCCGTGCCGGTCGCCGCCGCGACGCCCGTCGCGCCCGACAAATCCGTCGCCGTCCTCCCGTTCGCGAATCTCAGCACGGAAAAGGAAAACGAATTCTTCGCCGACGGCCTGCAGGACGACGTCATCACGAGCCTCGCAAAAATCCGCGACCTCACCGTCATCTCCCGCACCTCGACGTTGGCCTACCGCGACACCGCCTCGCGCAACATGAAGAAAATCGGGTCCGACTTGAATGTCGCGACCGTGCTCGAAGGCAGCGTGCGCCGCGTCGGCAGCAAGGTGCACATGAACGCCCAGCTCATTGATGCGCGCACCGACGCCCATCTCTGGGCCAACACCTTCGAGGGCGACGCCAGCGACCCCTTTGCGCTGCAAGCCAGCCTCGCCCAGAAAATCGCCGTCGCGCTGAAGGCCACGCTCACCCCCGGCGAGCGCACGCTCATCGAGCGGCGGCCGACCCAGAATCAGGAAGCCTACGAACTCTACACGCGGGCGCGGCTCCAGCACCAGGTGCTCTTCGGCGCGAATCGCGAAGCCTACGAGCGGGTGGTGGCCCTTTACGAACAGGCCATCGCCAAGGATCCCGCGTTTCCGCTCGCGTTTGCCCAACTGTCGATCGTCCACGGCACGATGTATTGGTATGCGGAAATCGATCCGACTCCCGAACGCCGGATGCGGGCGGAGACGGCGCTCGCGACCGCCCGGCGGCTCGCACCGGTTGCACCGGAAACGCACCTCGCGCAAGGCGCGTTCGCCTATCTCTGCAACAACGACTGGCAAGGTGCGCTGGCCGAGTATGCCGTGGCTGAACCGGAGATGCCGAACGACGCGCAACTGCAGGCTCGAATCGCTGCCGCGCATCGGCGGCTTGGACAATGGACGGAGGCGGTCAGCCGGTTCGAACGCGCCGCCACGCTCGACCCGCACGACCTCGATGCCGTGGTTTCCCTCGTTGGCTCCACGGTGTCCATGCGGCGATACGAGCAGGGTCGGGCGCTCGCCACGCGCTATCTCGCGATCATTCCCGGCAACCGAAGCCTGCGCGCCAGTCTCGCGCGAGCGCAATTCGCCCTCGATGATGACCGGCCTGCCTATGTGCGCGCCCAACGTGCGATCGGCCCCGGCCTTGGCGACCCTTTCGGTCTGCGGCACGCCTACGATTTGGCGATGCTCGCCCGCGATTTGACCGCCGCGGAACGCGCCCTCGCCGATCCGCGGTTGACTACCTTGGTTGTGGCAGGAGGCATCGCCGCCGAGCCAGTGGCACTCCGGCGTGCGCAGCTCGCTTTTCTCCGTGGTGAACGCGAGGCGGCGGTGAAATTTTCCGATGAAGCGATCGCATTCTACCGCAGCCGGACCTGGACCCCGCGTCAGCAGCGTGTCGTTCTGAGCGGCATCGCCGAGGCGGAAGCCTACGCCGGCCGGGTCGACGCGGCGCTGCGCGATGGGCGGGCGGTGATCACCCAAGGTTCCGACCGGTCCGCGGCGGCCGGCGAAGGAGTTTTGGGCCGGATCTATGTGGCGCTCGATCGCCGCGACGACGCGCTCGCGTCGCTGCGCAAGGTCATGGACGCCCCGGGCCCATCGCCGCACGAACTATGCGACGACCCCATGTGGTCTCGGCTAAAGGACGACCCGCGCTTCGAGGAGATTCTGAAATCGGCGAAGGTGTTTTGAGTGACGGCCGCGAGATCGGGTCGTCGTCTTGACAGCCCGACGTGGGTAATACACGCGTAATACGCATGAACTCCGTCGTCACGGTGAAGCTCGATCCGGTGCAGGCCAAAAAACTCAGCCAGTGGGCGC
>JBBRLB010000039.1:0-45243 GCA_038231575.1 Opitutales bacterium
ATTCGAGGTCGACCAGATCTACAATCTCGCCTGCCCGGCGTCGCCGCCGCACTACCAGTATAACCCGATCAAAACGATCAAGACCTCCGTGATCGGCGCGATCAATTGCCTCGGGCTCGCGAAGCGCGTGAAGGCGCGCGTCTTCCAGGCCAGCACGAGCGAAATCTACGGCGACCCGCTCGTGCACCCACAGCCCGAGAGCTACTGGGGCAACGTCAACACCATCGGCAAACGCTCCTGCTACGACGAGGGCAAGCGCTGCGCCGAGACGCTCTTCTTCGACTACCATCGCGAGCACAAGGTCGACATCCGCGTCATCCGCATTTTCAACACCTACGGCCCGCGCATGCACGAGGCCGACGGTCGCGTCGTCTCGAACTTCATCGTGCAGGCGCTCCGTGGCGACGACATCACGATCTATGGCGACGGCACCCAGACACGGTCATTCTGCTACGTGGACGATTTGATCGAGGGGTTCGTGCGCTTCATGAAGCAGACCGACACCGTCGGGCCGATGAACCTCGGCAACCCCGGCGAGTTCACGATGCTGCAGCTCGCCGAACTCACGCTCAAGCTGGTCGGAGGCAAATCCAAGATCGTGCACAAGCCGCTGCCATCCGACGATCCGCGGCAGCGCCGGCCCGACATTACGCTCGCGAAGAAGACCTTGAAGTGGGAGCCGAAGGTGCCGTTGGAGGAAGGCCTCCAGCGCACGATCGCCTACTTCCGCGGGCGGGTCTAAAGCGCGGGCCGCCGCGGAAATCCCCTCGTAAAGTTCCGCGTTGCGAGGAGCATTTTCCCGGACAACGCCACCCATTGGCTGTCCCCCATTTGCCGTTTGCCAAGCCCCCGGACGGGCCTATGGTCTCGTCCCTTTCATGCTTTCGTTTCTCCTCAAACGCTTTTCCGGCCGGCACTATAAAAAGTTTCTCGAGAAGTGCCGTCCGATCGTCGCGCGCATTAACGAGCTCGAACTCTCTTACCAGTCGCTAACCGAGGAACAGCTCCGCGCGAAGACGGACGAATTTCGCGCCCGCCTCGCGGCCGCGGCCGACAAGCGCGCCGCGTTGAACGAGATTCTTCCCGAAGCCTTTGCCACGGTCAAAAACGCCGCCCGCCGTATGGTCGGCCGCACGGTCATCGTGTGCGATCACGAGCTCACGTGGGACATGGTGCATTTCGACGTCCAGCTCATCGGCGGCATGGCGATCCATGAAGGCAAGATCGCTGAGATGGCGACGGGCGAGGGCAAGACGCTCGTCTCGACGCTGCCGCTTTATCTTAACGCGCTCACCGGCCGGAACACCCAGCTCGTCACGGTCAACGACTACCTCGCCCGCCGCGACTCCGAGTGGATGGGGCATCTCTACACGTTTCTCGGCGTGAGCGTCGGCTGCATCCAGCAGCAGATGGCGCCCGATCTGCGGCGCGAGATGTATGGCCGTGACATCACCTACGGCACCGCGAGCGAGTTCGGTTTCGACTACCTCCGCGACAACGGCATGGCCACGCGCAAGGAAGACCAGGTCCAGCGCGACTATTGGTTCTGCATCGTGGACGAAATCGATTCCATCCTCGTCGACGAGGCCCGCACGCCGCTCATCATTTCCGGCCCCGCGCCGATCGAGCGCGAGCAACCGTTCACGCGACTGCGCCCCCCGGTCGATCAGCTCGTCAACGACCAGGTCCGCCTCTGCAACAAGATCGTCACCGAGGCCAAGGAGATCCTCGAGAAGTCCACCGCCACGGAGGACGATCGCCAGCTCGCTGCGCAAAAGATGCTCCAGGTGAAAATGGGCCATCCGAAAAACAAGCAGCTCCTCCGCCTCATGGAGAACGGCGCCTGGCGCAAGCTGCTCGACAAGGTGGAGACGGACATGAATTCCGACCTCAACAAGGACGAGCTCTACAAGATCAAAGAGGAACTCTATTTCGTCATCGACGAGCGCCAGCACCAGGCCGACCTCACGCAGATCGGCCGCACCCGGCTGCGGCCGGACAATCCCGACGCGTTCATGCTGCCGGATCTCGCGACCGAGTTCAGCGATCTCGATAAGGATACGTCGATGCCGCCCGAGGCGAGGGAGGCGCAGAAGCTCGCCTCGCAGCAGCATTACGCCGAGGTCTCCGAGGACATCCACGCGATCTCGCAGTTGCTCCGCGCCTATTCGCTCTACGAGCGCGACGTCGAATACGTCGTCACGCCCGATGGCAAGGTGATGATCGTCGACGAAAACACCGGCCGCGTGATGCCCGGCCGCCGCTGGTCCGACGGCCTGCACCAAGCCGTAGAAGCGAATGAAGGCGTCGCGATTGAACGCGAGACGCGCACCTACGCGACGATCACGATCCAGAATTATTTCCGCATGTATGAGAAGCTCGCCGGCATGACGGGCACTGCGGAAACCGAGGCGACTGAGTTCAACGACATCTACCGCCTCTCGGTGCAGGTCATCCCGACGAACCAGCCCTGCATCCGCGTCGATCGCAACGACTCCATTTTCAAGACGCGCCGCGACAAGTTCGCCGCCGTCGTGAAGCAGATCGAGGAAGCCAACAAGCGCGGTCAGCCCGTGCTCGTCGGCACCGTGAGCGTGGAGTCATCGGAAGTGCTCTCGCGCATGTTGAAGCGCACCGGCGTGATTCACACCGTCCTCAACGCCAAGTTCCACCAGCAGGAATCCGAAATCGTGGCGCGCGCCGGCCAGCGCGGTGGCGTCACGATCGCGACCAACATGGCGGGCCGCGGCACCGACATCAAACTCGGCGAGGGCGTCCGCGAACTCGGCGGCCTCTTCGTCATCGGCACCGAGCGCCACGAATCCCGCCGCATCGACCGCCAGTTGCGCGGCCGTTGCTCGCGCCAGGGTGACCCGGGTCTCACGAAGTTTTTCCTGTCGCTCGAGGACGACCTCATGCGCCTCTTCCTGCAGGGCAATCTCGCGTCGCGCCTCATGGAAGGCTCGATGCAGGAGGGCGAGGAGCTCGAGCATCCGTGGCTCAACCGCTCGATCGAGAGCGCGCAGAAGAAAGTCGAGCAGCAGAATTATTCGATCCGCAAACGCCTGCTGCAATACGACGACGTGCTCAACCAGCAGCGCGAGGTCGTCTACGGCATTCGCAATGGCGCGATTCACTCTGACCGGCCGAAGGACATCATCTTCGAACAGATCGAGGAAGAGTTGATGAACCGGCTCGCGGTCGCGGGCTACGGCGAAAAAGGCGGCGCCGGCCAGACGGCGGTCGAGAGCCTCGTCGGGTGGCTCAACTCCCATTTTCCGATCAGCATCCGGGTGGACGAACTCAAGGGCGACAGCCCGGAGAAGCTCACGGCGCTGCTGCTCGAGCGGATCAAGCAGGCATACGCGGTGAAGGAGTCCGTCGAGCAGCCCGAGGCGCTCGGCTCGCTCGAGCGCTACGTCGTGATCAACGCGATCGATCACCACTGGCAGGAGCATCTCACCGAGATGGAAGATCTCCGCAAGAGCATCGGCCTGCGCAGCTACGGCCAGAAGGATCCGCTCGTGGAATACAAGAGCGAGGCCTACCGGTTCTTCGAGGAGCTGATGAATAATGTGCGGCTGCAAATCTGCACCGGCCTGTTCCGCAGCGCGTCGAATCTCGAAAGTTTCGAAAACATGCTCGCGCTCCTCAGCCGCACGGTGAAGGCCGTCGGCCCGACCGATGCCCCGGCGCCCGCCGCGCCGCCGCCGCAAATTTCGACGACGGTCACGAGCAGCGGCCCGGTCAACGGCGCGCCGCCCGAGCAGGAAATCATTTTGCCCACGGTCACGATCCGCCGCGAGACGCCGAAAGTCGGCCGCAACGATCCGTGCCCTTGCGGCAGCGGCAAGAAGTTCAAGCAGTGCCACGGCAAGTGAGCGCCGCCTGAGCGGGCGTCAGAGAAGGTGGGGCTGGCTCTCCGAGCGAGCCTGAGTTCCAAGGTGATTCGCCGCTCAAACTCCGGGCGGCTCGGAGCCACCCCCACCGTGCAATAGGTTTTTTCGACGGCCGCCGGAGGGTCGGAACCGGCGTGCAGGCGATCGACTGAAGTGGCGGTGGCCTCTCGCCCCAGAGTCAGCCGGGCGGCTCTGCGGCGAGACGCCGCAACCACTGAAAAGAAAACCGCGGCACTTCGCACTTGTCGCGTCGCGGACGTTGCGCGAGGTTCCCGGGCGTGTTCCAGCCGGCCGCCCCGTTCGCCCGCGCGTGCGCGCGATTGCTCTTCATTGCTACGATCGTTTTGACGATCGGGCCGATGCGCGCGGCGCGCGACGACGAGCGGGTCGCCAACCTGCAGGAGCAGGTCCGCACCCTCCAGACCGTGGTCGATTCGGCGAAAAATCCGCAGGAGAAACTGCGCCTCGAGACGCGGCTGAAGCGGCTCAACGAGGAGCTGTCGATTTTGCAGCAGCGCCAGCAGCTCGAGGCCCGCGAACGCGACCTGCAAGCGCAGCGCTCGACGAACCCGCTGGAACTGCTGCGCGAAAAATTGCGCGGCGTCGACACCTCGGCCGAGCAGGCCGAGGCGAAATTGCGCGCGCTGGGGCCGCGTCGCCAGCAGGCCGCCGACGAGCGCGACACGCTCGCCGCGCAGGTGGCGACCGAGCGCACGAGGCCGGGCGCCAGCGCCGAGCGCATCGGCCAGCTCGAGGAGCAGCTTTATACCAAGAACGAGGAATTGCGCGCACTGGCGCTCGAGTTCGAGGCCACCGATGGCGAACTCGATCTGGCGCATGATGCGGACCGGATGCGCGAGCGACTGAAGGTGCTCGACGTCACGACGACGCGCGTCGGCATCCGCACCCTGTTGGAATCGCGCGCGCGAATGGCGGACGCGGAAAAGGCCAGCAACCAGTTCGGCGAGCTCAGCGCCGGGCTCGCGCAGAATCTGAAGGTGAGCCAGAGCGCGCTCGAGCTCGCCCAGCAAAAGCTCGCGAAGTTCGACGAGGAGTTTGCACTGCTCGAGCGGCAGTCGACGTTTCTGAACCGCGCGCCGCGGATTGAAAAACTGCTCGCGGAGGAACGCGGCCAGAAAGCCGCGCTGGTGGAGCGCATGCCGTTCCTCGCGCGGCAGATCGAAGCCATCCGTCGCTCGCAGTCGGCGCTCAACAATCAGCAGGGCTTGGCCGCGCTGCGCGCGGGTTTCGAGCGAGAGCATTATCGCGCGTTGCAGGCGGCATTTTATCAGCGGCTGCGCTGGCCGGGGATTTCGCTCGGCGTCCTCATCGTGCTCAATCTGCTGCTGTCGCGCCTGATTTTGCCGCTCCGCTACAAGAATGAGTCGCTGCTGCTCGCGCGCCGGCTGACGCATTATCTCTTGATGCTGATCGCGGTCGGCTTCGTCGCGGCCTATCTCTTCGACGATCTCACGACGATCGCGACGACGCTCGGCGTGGCGAGCGCAGCCCTGGTCATTTCACTGCAGGACGTGCTCGCGTCGGTCTTCGGCTGGTTCGTCATCATGTCGTCCGGCAAGGTCCGCATCGGCGATCGCGTGGAAATCGACGGCGTGCGCGGCGACGTCCTCGATCTCCAGCTCCTCCGCACGACCCTGCTCGAAATAAACGGCTGGCTTGGCCTCGATCAGCCGACCGGCCGCGTGATGGTCGTTTCGAACAATTTCATTTTCAAAAGCAAGGTCTTCAACTTCAACCACGGCCACCCGTTCATCTGGGGCAAGGTCGATGTGACGGTCACGTTTGCGACGCCGATGGCGAGTGCGCTGAAGCTGTTTCAGCGCGTGCTGGAGGAGGAGACCCGGGAGGATTTCTCCGCGGCGCGGTCGGCGGCCGCCACGATGCAGAAGCGCTACGGCGTCGAGGACGCCGACTACCAGCCGAAGATCTATACGCATCTCGCGGAAAGCGGGGTGACGCTGAGCCTGGTGTTCGTGTCGCACTACAAAAATTTTTCGTTCACGCGCAACCGCATCAACCGCCGGCTGGTCGCCGAGCTTGAGACGCACCAGCACATCCAGCTCGCGTATCACACACTGCAGCTTTTGCAGGATCGCACCGAGGCGGGCGCGCCGGCGGCCGTGCTCGGGCCGGACGAGACCTCACCGCCGTTTGCGATGATGCGGTCGCCGGGTGGCGGAGCAAAGTGAGCGTCCTTCTGTCTTGAGGCAGGTGCGCGCCTCGCCGAGGCTCGCCGGTCCATGTCGCCAGCGCCCACCGTTCCCCTTGATCCTTACGACCTGCCGCCGTCGTTTGCGCAACGGCACGCGGATTACGTGGGCGCGGCGGTGGTATTTGGGCTCACGGTGGTGCTCGCGATCTTTGCGTTTCCGCCATTCAAGGCGCCGGAGTTCGCCTACGCGATGCTCGTGCCGGGCACGTATTGGGCTTACACCAAGCCACGGCTGAAACTTTTCGCGTGGACGATCTTCGCCGCGCAGGCCGTGGCGTGGACGATCATTCTCGGCTGGCTGCATCACGTGACGTGGGTGGGATTGTTGTTGTTGGGCCCGTTTGTCGGCGCATGGATCGGCACGTGGTATCTAGCGGCGTGGTGGACGATGCCGCGCATCCTCGGCCAGCCGACGATGGTGCGGTTGCTCGCGTTGCTCGCGCTCGCGGCGACGTGGGTGCTGATCGAATGGACGCGCACGTGGCTGCTCAGCGGATTTCCGTGGCTGCCGCTCGCGGCGAGCCAGTGGGAACGTGCGAGCATCCTGCAGGTCGCGGCTTACACGGGCGCGTATGGCGTTTCGTTTGTGCTTGTCGCGGTGAACGTCGGCTTCGCGGCTTACGCCCACCGGCTGTTCCGCGAAGGCGCGAAAGGGCTCAACAAGCGCAGCCAGGAATTCTTTCTCGCGCTGTTCCTGCTCATCGTATGCCTGACGATTCACGTGCAGGACACGTTCAACCGCGGCCATTACACCGTGCCGTTCGCGCGGGTGGGATTCGTGCAGCCCTACATCCCGCAGGAAGTAAAATGGGATCCGGCGAAGGCGCCGGGCATTCTGGCGGCGCTGGAGCAAACCACGCTGGCGGCCGCGGCGACGAAGCCCGACGTGATCCTGTGGCCGGAGGCGGTCACGCCCTTTCCGGTGCGCGGCGGGGCCAACATGCAGAGCTTTGTCGAGGATCTGGTGAAGCGCGGCCAGTCGCCGCTGCTGCTCGGGTCACTGGGATTGGAAAATGCCGGCCAGTTGAACGAGCGCTGGTTCAACGGCGCGTTTTTCGTCCGGCCGGACGGCGGGCTGCAAAACGATTTCTACGTGAAGCGCCATCTCGTGCCCTTCGGCGAGTATGTGCCGCTCCGGCCGGTGCTGGGCTGGCTGAAAAAATTTGCGCCGATCGGCGACGACGATCCGATGCGGGGGATGGACTCGTCGCCGTTGCTCGTGCGGGTGCGCGACCAGACGGCGATTTTCGGACCGCTGATTTGCTACGAGGACGTTTTCCCCGAGCTGGCACGTCGCAGCGCGCTCGCGGGCTCCGACGTGCTCGTCGTGCTGACGAACAACGGCTGGTTCGGCGAGGGTGGGGCGGCGGTGCAGCATGCGGCGCATTCGGTGCTGCGCGCGGTCGAGACGCGCCGCCCCGTCCTGCGCTGCGGCAATGGGGGCTGGAGCGGCTGGATCGACGAGTTTGGCAACGTGAAGGCGACGCTGACGCGCGATGACGCCGGGGCGATTCACACCGCCCCGACGGCCGCGGGCACCATCTTTTTCCGCGGCCAGGCGGTGCTGTCGATCACGCGCGATTCACGGCTGATCGGGCGGCAGAGTTTCTACGTCGCGCATGGCGACTGGTTTGTTTTTGGGTGCGCTTGCCTGTTGCTGCTCGGTGGCGGCGTGTTGAAGAACGCGACAGGCATGGCGAAGGCCGCCGAGTGATCGGCGGAGGCCGGATGCCTCGCGCTGGTGCCAAGGCGCGGCCCTGGACTGTCAGATGAGAGGGAAACTTGCTTCACGAAGTTGCCGTTTTACGATGGCGCTGTTCTTTTGCAGCGCGCGGCGGCGCTGAGATTTCGCCCCGGGGTCGCCGTTTCTTCGCGGGCCGCGCCGTAACCAAGTTTTTGACCCCCGACCTCCCTCCGTATGACCAACTGTATGAACCCCACACCTTCTCCCTCTCCGCTTCCGGCCCGCCTGATTCTGGCGCTGGGCTGCGCTGCACTCGTCGCCCAACCACTCGCGGCCCAAGTCACGGGCGGCGCCTCCGCGCCTGACGCCAAGACGCTCGCGAAATACGACCGCAACCACAACGGCACGCTCGACCCCGACGAAGTCGCCACGAGGGAGGCCGACGAAGCGAGGGCGGCGAAAGCCCCGATCGAAACGTCGGCGGGCGCCAGCAACGCTTCGAGTGATGTCGTCGAGCTCTCGCCGTTCCAGGTGAATGCCGCCGACGATCGCGGCTACCTCGCCTCCAACACCCTCTCTGGCACGCGCCTGAACTCCAAGCTCGAGGATCTCGGCAGCTCCATCACCGTCGTGACGAAGCAGCAGATGCTCGATACCGCCGTTCTCGATATCAACGACATCTTCCTCTATGAAGCGAACACCGAGGGCACCGGCACCTACACGGCCTTCACCGTGGATCGCAACGGCGGCGTGAATGACAGCATCCAAGGCAGCCCGCAGACCTCGAACCGCATCCGCGGCCTCGACACGGCGAACACCGCGCGCGGCAATTTTGCGAGCAACAGCTCCATCCCCATCGATCTCTACAACACGGAGGCGGTCGAGATTTCACGCGGACCCAACTCCAACATCTTCGGCCTCGGGAACACCTCGGGCACCGTCAACATCATCGGCACCCGGGCCAATCTCACGCGCGCCGTCTCGACGTTCAACGCCCGCATCGACAGCTACGGCGGCTATCGCACGAGCCTCGATCTCAACCGGCCGATCTTCAAAAACAAATTGGCGCTGCGCGTGTCGGCCGTTTACCAGGACACCGCTTACCAGCGCAAACCCTCCAAGGATGAGACGAAGCGGCAGCAGGCCGCGGTGACCTACCAGCCGTTTTCGAGCACGACCATTCGGGGCACCTATGAGTCTTATCACAGTTATGCGCGCCGGCCGAACTCGGTGAACCCCCGCGATGCCGTCACCTATTGGAGCAACGTCGGCCGCCCCACGTGGGATCCCACGACCCGCATCGCGACGTTCGCCAACGGCGCCAAGTCCGGGCCGTTCACGGTCGCGCAGGATGGCACCCTCCCGCTCGGCCTCCTCGCTCAAGGCACCGGCTTCTACAACCGCCCCAGCATCTACGTCGACCAAGGCGCGATCCAGTTTTGGAGCGTTAACCGCACCGGCACCGTGCCGGCGAGCGGCATCCCCACGCCCGACAATCCCAACACCGATCTCCGTTACCTCGAAAGCGGCACCGACCTCCAGCGCCTCCGCGGTTCGCTTTTTCCGCTCTACGTCACGCCCAGCATCACGAACAAAGCGCTCTACGATTGGTCGGCGGTTAATTTCGTCGCGCCGAATTATAATCAGGACAAGGCCGACATCTACACCGTGGAGGTGGAGCACACGGTGTTCAAGACCGCGCATAATCTGCTCGCCCTTCGCGCCGGCTGGTTTCGCGAGGATGCCGACAACTACAGTCGTAACTTCATCGGCGGCACCAACGCCGTCCTCTATGTCGACGTCAACGAAAAGCTGCTCGATGGCCGAGCCAATCCTTACTTTCTGCGTCCCTATATCGCCGCGTCGGAGCCGACCCTGTTCAATCGGCCCAATGTGAATGACATTGAGAGCGCTGACCTCGCCTACCAGCTCACGCCCACGAAGCTCCCGCGCTGGCTCTCGTGGGTCGGCCAGCAAAAACTCGCCGCCCACGGCGAAGTCCGCCGCATCGACACCGCGACCTTCCGCTATCGCGACTTCATTCTCGACGACCATACGTGGGGCAATCCGCTGAATCGTTCCGGTCCGACCGCCACGCGGGCCTATTACAAATATTACGTGGGCGACAATCAGGGTCAGAACATCGACTACGCGCCGCCCCCGGTGTATGGGCTGGGTGGTCGCAACAACTTTACGTGGTTCAACGCCCAGACGGGCCAGTGGGTCAACGAGCCCTCCGTGATTGGCGAAGGGGGCGTGACCCCTTCCAATCGCACCCGGCGCGAAATCCGCACGCAGTCGGCCACCACGCAGAACTTCTTCTTCGATGACCGCATCGTCACCACCTTCGGCTGGCGCAGGGACAAGAACCGCAGTCGTGATTCCAGCGGCGCGACCATCGATCCGGCCACCGGTCTCACCAGTTACGCCGCGTTAAAAAACTGGGGACCATGGGTCGAAAAGGCCGGCGACACCAAGACCCAGGGTGTCGTCGTCAAGCCCCTGCGCTGGCTCAATGCCCACTACAACCAGTCCGATAGCTTTCAGCCCGCGGCGACGCAGTATAATTTGTTCGGTGAAGTGCTGCCCAACCCGACGGGCAAGGGCAAAGACTATGGCCTGACGTTCAGCCTCCTCGACGGCCGGCTGAATTTCAAAATCAACAAATACTCCACGATTCAGATCAACTCGCGCGCCGGTGACGCCGGCATCGTGGCGACGCGCGCCATCCGCATGGACACCGGGCGCAGCGGCAATGGCAACGACTCGTTCAACCTCGAAACGTGGGCGACCGTGCTCGCCAACAGCCGTTTCGCCGCGCAAGGCATCATTCCCACCGCCACGCAGACGTCCTCGGCGGTCGCGAAAATCATGGGCCTGCCCGAAGGCTTTCTGGACACGCTCGTCGGCAAGAGCATCGCCGAGACCTCCGATATCAGCGCGAAAGGCTACGAGTTCGAACTCAACTACAATCCGATCCGCAATTGGACCATGAAAGCCACCGCCGCCCGCCAAGTCTCGATTGACAACCACATTTCGCCCGGCGTCCAGAAATACCTCGACTCCCGCCTCCCGATTTGGACGACCTTAAAAGACGACGCCGGGGTCAATTGGTGGACCTCCGCGATCGGGAGTGGCGGCGCCCCGATCAACTTCTACACCGGCAACGTCTCCGCGCCGTTCAAGCTCGCGATCGCCAACCAAGGCAAGCCCCGCACGCAGGTGCGCGAATGGCGCTTCAATGCCCTCACGAACTACAACTTCACCGAGGGCCGCCTTAAGAATTTCGGCATCGGTGGCGCTGTGCGTTGGGAAGACAAGGCCGCCATCGGTTTCGCGGGCGGCCCGGCCGAGGCCGACGGCGTCGTCCGCACGCTCGACCCCAACAAGCCGCTCTACGACAAGTCGCGCTATTACTTCGATCTGATGTCGAGTTATTCGCTGCGACTCTATGACAACAAGATTCGGGCGAAGATTCAGCTCAACGTCCGCAACGTCTTCGAAAACGGCCGGCTCCAAAAAATCGCCGTCAATCCAGATGGCAACGCCTACGCCTTTCGGATCATCGATCCGCGCCAGTTCATCCTGAGCGCGACCTTTGATCTCTGAGCGAACAAACCCTGGACTCGCAAGAAGTCCCCCGCGACCACGCGGAACGATTTCTCCGTCCGCTTTTGCGTGGGGCGTCGGATCGCGTGGGCGCAATCGACGGGGAGAGGGGCGGACTGTCAGACCTGTGATGCCATTGCTCCGGTGCGCCACGTCGTTCTAGCTTATCGCACCCTAACCCCGCGGCGATGAGCTGGTGCGTCTACCCCGCACCGGTTCTTCGGTTCTTCCCCTCTTCGTGAACGGCGCGCTTTGACCGTGCGCCTTGCCCCTTCCCTAAAATACCAAAGCAGCCGGACGAAACCGCATGAACTCCACCCCCCATCCCGCCGCGTGCTTTCCGCGTTTAATCCTCCTGCTCGCGTGTGCCGCCTTCGCGCCGCTGCCTCTGTTCGCCCAATCCGCCGCCACGGCGTCGGCCCCTGACGCCAAGACGCTCGCGAAATACGATAAGAACCACAATGGTACCCTCGACGGCGACGAGGTGGCCGCGATGCAGGCCGATAATGCGAACGCCGCAAAGGCCGTCGCGACCTCCGCGGCGGCACCCAGCCCCGCGAAGGACGAGGTCGTCGAGCTGTCGCCGTTTCAGGTCAGCTCGGGGGACGACAAAGGCTATTCGGCGTCGAGTTCGCTCTCAGGCACGCGGCTGAACTCCCGGCTCGAGGACATCGCGAGTTCAATCTCGGTCGTCACGAAGCAGCAGCTCCTCGACACCGCCGCGCTCGATATCAACGATATTTTCCAATACGAGGTCGGCACCGAGGGCACCGCGCAGTTCACCGATCCGACCAACGACGGTCGTGGCAACTACGACAATGTGTCCGGCAATCCCACGGGCGCCAACCGCGTCCGCGGTCTGGCGCAGGCGAACATTCTGGTCGGTGGTTTCGCCGCGAGCAGCAGCATTCCAATCGATCCCTACAATATCGACAGCGTGGAAATCTCCCGTGGTCCGAACTCCACGACCGCCGGCCTCAGCGATGCGGGCGGCTCGGTCAACCTCAACGTGGCCCGCGGCAACCTGTCACGGGAAACCTCGAATTTTACGGCGCGCGTGGACAGCTACGGTGGCTATCGCGCCAGTCTCGATCTCAACCGGCCGATCATTCGCAGCATACTCGCCCTCCGGGTTTCGGCCGTCTACAACGAGGTCGGTTACGTGCGCAAACCCTCGGTCGACCGCACGAATCGCCAGCAAATCGCGCTCGCGTTCCGGCCCTTCAAGAAGACGAGCCTCAACGGCTCGTTCGAGATGTTTCACGAATACGCCCAGCGCGCCAACGCCGTCACGCCGCGCGATACGATCACCAATTGGAAAAACCTCGGCAGCCCGACCTATGACTGGGGTGGCGTCATTGGCCCGGGCGGCACCGGCACCGGCGGGCGTTTCACCATCAACGGCGTTGTGCAGCCCGTGATCACGACGATGACCAACAACGTGCCGCCCGGCATTGCGCTGCTCGGCAGCTCCAACGCGCGCAACGTCCAATACATCGACGACGGTCAGATTTACGGATTCATGCGCGGCGGCCAGCCCAACAACACGGCCTCGGCCATCGACCAGTTCACGCAGAGCGCCGGCGTCAACTCCGCCGGTCCGCTCTACACGCTCCCCGGCACGACGAACAAAGCGATCTACGATTACACGAAGATCAACATCGGCGCGCAAAATTACGAACTCCAGCGCGCGCGGATCGCCAACCTCAGTCTCGATCAGGAAATCTTCCAGACGCAGCACAGCCGGTTCGACCTCAACGCAGCATGGCGGCGCGAAGATCAAAAGGACTACAAGCGCCAATTCATCGCCCAGCAGGACGGCGTGCCCGCCGTGCTCGAGGTGGACACGAATGCCCGCATGGTCGACGGCCGCCCGAACCCGTTTTTCCTGCACCCGTTCATCGGGGGCCTCGCCCCGCAGGTTTTCCAAACCCCCGTGTTCATCGACAGCTATCGCTCGCAGGCCGCCTATCAGCTCGATTTCTCCCGCGAGGCGGGTTGGAAAAAATGGGTCGGGAATCACCGCTGGGCCGCCTATGGTGAGACGAGCACGAGAAAATCATCGCCCAGCGGATTGCGTTATCACGACACGGTCGTGGACAACCCGAATTTCCTCGGTGCCGGCATCCTCAACCTTACGCCCACCTCCAACTTCTCCGCCAACAACGGTGGGCTCTTCTTCCCGCTCTACTACTATGGCAAGACCCCCGGCGGCGGCGTCGAATATGCCAACCCCGGCCCGGTCAACCCGAATGGCAAGGTGAGCGGCGGTTCGTATTTCAACACCACGACCAACCAGTGGGTGACGGGTGAGACCGCCACGGTGCGGGAAGAGTATTTCGCGTTGGGCAAACAAAAGCGCATCGTCCGCACGCTTGGTGTCAACGCGCAGGATTTCTGGCTCGATGGCCGGCTCGTGACGACCTTGGGCCGTCGCAAGGATCGCACCTATACGCAGGACAATCTGCCGCTGTCGTTGAGCCAGGGCTTTTTCGACACCAGCAACCTCGAGAACTTCGGGCTGAACAAGAAATACCTGCAAGGCACGACCCGCACCAAGGGTGCCGTCATCAAGCCGTTCAAAGGCATTTCCTACCTCGACCATCAGGCCAACGAAGGCTCGGGCATCGCCAGCTACTTCGCGGAGGCGGTGCGCGGTTTCAATATCAACCTCAGCCGCTCGAACAGTTTCCTGCCGGCCGACGTCGCTTACAACCTGTTCCTCGAACAGCTCCCCAATCCCACTTCGCAGGCCAAGGAATTCGGTTTCACGGTCAATATGTTTAACAAGTTCTCGCTGCGGCTGACCCACCACGAGACCACGCAGATCCACACCCGCGCCGGCACCGGCACGATCGCGACGCGGGTGCTCGGGATGGATTTCCATCCCGGCGGCCAGAATCTCACCTTCAACTTGTTCGATGCCGAGGGGGGGAATCCCTCGTCGACCGCCCCGGGCTGGCAGAAACAGTTGCACCCCGAATATTCCGATCAGCAGGTGGTGGAAGCCGCCGCGAAGGCCATCGGCTACTCGCTCGACTACATCAACAGCGCGTCCGGCAAGATCATCTCGGACGCGAGCGACGCCACCTCCAAGGGCTGGGAATTGGAAGTAAATTTCAATCCAAACCGATATTGGACGGTCAAGGCGACCGGCAGCAAACAGGAGGCGATCGATTCGAATATCTCCCTGTTCATCCAGAACTACATCAATCTGCGCCTGCCGATTTGGACCACCATCCGGGCCCCCGACGGATCGCTGTGGTGGGACACGGTGCAGGGCAGCAATGGCACCCCGCATAATTACTACACCGCCAATATCCAGACCCCGCTCAATCTCGCGATCACGACGCAGGGCAAGAAAAAGCCGCAGACCCGCGAATACTCGTTTAACTTCATCACCAATTACCAACTCGCGGGCCTGACCGGTCTCGCGGACACGCACACCTGGATGAAAAACGTTTCCGTCGGCGGTTCCTATCGCTGGGCCAGCAAGGGAGCGATCGGCTATCTGGCGGGTGCGCCCGATCTCGATGGAGTCGTGCGCGTGCTGGACCGCAACAAGCCCGTCTACGACCAGGCCCGCGGCAACGCGAACGTGCTGGTGACCTACCGGACGAAGCTTTTCAAGGGGAAGGTCGGCACCCGGTTCCAGCTCAACGTCAACAACGTCAATGAGAGTGGCCGCCTGCAACCGACCGCCGTCAATCCCGATGGCACGCCCTGGCGCTACCGCATCATCGATCCGCGCCAGTTCATTTTCTCGACCTCCTTCGATCTCTGATCGCGGTTGCCATTGCGCGTCGCCCACGACGCCGGCGGATGACTTGTCCGCCGGAGCCTTGGCGCAGATGGCAGCAATCCACCTGGTGCTTCAAAACTCTCCCGCCGAAAGGCTGGAGAGTTTTTTGTTTTACCCTTTTGCTGCTGCCATGACTGCGCGTCACTCCGCCGATCAACTCATCGCATTCGCCACCGCGCTGCTCACGCGCGCCGGTCTCGATGACGACAAGGCCCGCGTCGTCGCCGAGATTCTCGTTGAGGCCGATCTGCTCGGCCACACCACGCACGGCCTCGCGCTGCTCGCCGGTTATCTCGGCGAACTCGAAAAGAATTCGATGGCAAAAGCCGGCGCGCCGCGCGTGCTCGCGGATTTTCCGGCGGCAGTGACGTGGGACGGCCAGCGCTTGCCCGGTCCATGGCTGGTCGTGCGCGCGCTGGAGCTCGCGATCGCGCGCGCGAAAATCAACGGCAGTTGCACCGTCGTAATTCGCCGCAGCCACCATATCGCGTGTCTCGCCGCCTATTTGAAACGCGTCACCGACCAGGGCCTGATGGTCCTGCTCAGTTGTTCCGATCCTAACATCGCGAGTGTCGCGCCGTTCGGCGGACGCGCCGCCGTGATGACGCCGAATCCGCTCGCCGCCGCGTGGCCGACTGACGGTGATCCCGTGATGCTTGACATCTCCGCGTCGATCACGACCAACGCGCTGACGAACCGCCTGCGCGCCGCCAAGAAAAAATTCCCTGGCCAGTGGGCGCTCGATGCCGCCGGCGAACCCACCGACGATCCGAATGCGCTCTTCGCGAATCCGCCCGGCACGCTGCTCCCGACCGGCGGCGTCGATCACGGCCACAAAGGCTACGCGCTCGGCTTGCTCGTCGAAGCGCTCACGAGCGGACTCGGCGGCCACGGCCGCGCGGATCCGAAGGAAGGGTGGGGCGCGAGTGTATTCCTCCAGGTTTTCTCGCCCGCACTGTTCGGCGGCGAAAAAGATTTTCGTCGCCAGACCGGGCAATTCGCCGCCGCGTGCCGCGCCACGCCGCCGCGCGCCGGCGTCGGGCGCGTTCGCCTGCCGGGTGAGAACGGCCTGCGCCGCCGCGCCGACCAACTCGCGCACGGCGTCGAGCTCCACGCCGTCATCCTGCCCGCGCTCGCGCCGTGGGCGGAAAAACTCGGCGTGCCCCCGCCGGCCCGTTTGTAACGTATTACGTTACGTCCCCCGAAAACCCACCCGCGTGCTGCGCTGAGAGTGTCACGGAGTCCGTGACACTTTTCCTCGGTGGCGCCGCCCTGTTTGTAACGTAATACGTTACATCGCTCCGAGACACCTCGGGAAACGCTCCGCCTCGTTTGTAACGTATTACGTTACAAACGAGGTTCGCAAGCGGGGCGGGCCCGAGGGGCGTGCCGAACTGTCAGCGTGATTTACCGGCTGACATTTGCGCGGGTGCCGCACACAAAAACTCCTCTTCGCCATGAACCCCGCCCAACTCCGCCGTGCCCGCGCCGCCCTTGAATCCTTCGCCATCGAAACGCCCTCGTGGGGTTTCGCCGATACCGGCACGCGTTTCGGCAAATTTTTCCAAGCCGCCGCCGCGATCGATCTCGGCGACAAGCTGGCCGACGCCGGCCATGTCCACGCACTCACCGGCTGCTGCCCGACCGTTGCCGTCCACGTATTGTGGGATTTCAAACCCGGCCAGGATCCGAAAGCCGTCGCCCGTCTCGCCCGCAAACACGGCGTGAAGATCGGCTCGATCAACCCGAACCTTTTTCAAGATCAGGAATACAAGTGGGGTTCGTTCGGCAACAATGACGCCGATATTCGCGCGCGCGCGCTGCAGCATTGCGTCGATTCCGTCGCGATCGGCAAGGCCGTGAACAGCGAGTATGTTTCACTCTGGTTTGCCGACGGGATGAATTATCCCGGGCAGGGCAGCATCCGCGCGCGCAAAGGATATTTCGAGGACTCGCTCCGCGCGCTGCACAAGAAACTCGGCCCGAAGCAGACGATGCTCGTGGAATACAAGCCGTTCGAGCCCGCGTTCTACGCGACCGACATTGCCGACTGGGGTATGGCGCTCCTCCTCGCGAAGAAAGCCGGTCCGCGCGCGAAGGTGCTCGTCGACACCGGCCACCACTACTCCGCGCAAAACATCGAGCAGATCGTCGCGTGGCTGCTCGATGAGGACATGCTCGGCGGTTTCCACTTCAACGACCGCCGCTACGCCGACGACGATCTCACGCTCGGCTCGATCGATCCTTATCAAGTTTTCCGCATCTTCCACGAAATCCATTTCTTCGCGGCCGACCGCGGCCGCGCCCCGAAGATCGCCTACATGATCGATCAGTCGCACAACGAAAAGCCCAAGATCGAGGCAACGATTCAGACCGTGGTCATGGCGCAGGAACTGTTCGCGAAGGCCGCCATCGTCGATCACGACGCGCTCCGCCGCGCGCAGGCGAAGAACAATGTCGTCGACGCCGAACTCATCTTGAAGAAGGCGTTCTTCACCGACGTCTCGCCCGCGATTGCCGCATGGCGCAAGGCGAACAAGCTCCCCGCCGATCCGCTCGCGGAACATCGTCGTGTCGGCTATGCGAAGCAGGCCGCCACCGAGCGTAAAGCCCGCCGCAAGGCCCTCGGCATCACGCAGGGCGGCAGCTACGCGTGATCGGGCGCGGCCGGCTGAGGTTCGCCTCCCGCGGCAACTCCTTGCTCGACGTGACCGGAAGCCGCCGCCAATTTTTTGGCCGCGCTTCCTAGCTCGCACATGGACGTCCCGAATCTTGCTCCTGTCAGTTCGATCGGCACTGCGCCGATTTTCAGCGACGACGCGTGGGAGGATTTGCTGAATTACATCGAAGAGAAACGGGTCGTCCCGATCATCGGGCCCGAGTTGTTGCGGGTCGAGACGGAGACCGGGCCGCGGCTGCTTTACGACTGGCTGGCGGAAAAACTCGCGGCGCGCCTCAACGTCGATCCGCGCGCGCTGCCGGCGCCGTTCACACTCAATGACGTCGTCTGCCAGTTTCTTTCGACGCGCGGCCGGCGCGAGGAAGCCTACACGCGGCTGCGCACGATTCTGCGCGAAACAAATTTCGCCACGCCGCCGGCGCTGACTCAGCTCGCGCAGATCACGGACTTCGATCTCTTCGTCACGACGACCTTCGACGGGTTGCTCGAACAGGCGGTCAACGCCGAGCGCTTCGGCGGCGCCAGCTCGACGGAAGTCATCGCCTATTCGCCGAACCGCGTCGTCGATCTCACCGTCGAGCGCGAGCAGCAGCAGCGGCCGGTGGTTTATCATTTGCTCGGCCGGCTGTCGGCCTCGCCGACCTACGTGATTTCGGACGAAGACACCCTGGAGTTTATCTGCGCGCTGCAAAGCGAGCACCTCACGCCCGAAAAACTTTTCCACGAACTCGAGCACAACCACCTCCTGCTCATCGGCGGAAATTTTTCCAACTGGCTCGCGCGTTTCTTCCTCCGCATGGCGAAACGCCGCCGGCTTTCCGATCCGCGCGATGTCGGCGAGGTGTTCGCCGACAGCCGCTCGTCGCACAACCAGCGGCTCGTCTCGTTTCTCCAGCAGGTGAGCGCGCGAACGCGGATGTTCGATGGCGCAGAGAAATTCGTCGGGGAGCTGCACCGCCGCTGGCTGCGCCGCCGTGGTCGCGAGGACAAGACGATGCCGGCGATCTCCGTGCAGCGGTTTCTCCCACCGGCTCGCGAGATGCCGGATAACGCTGTCTTCATCAGCTACGCGCGCGAGGATTTGCCCGCGGTGCAGCGGCTGAAAGCCGCGCTCGACGCCGCCGGCATCACGACGTGGTTCGACATGGAGCGCCTCGAGAGCGGTGACGACTACGACCGCAAGATTCACCAAAACATTTCCCGCTGCTCGTATTTTCTCCCGGTGATCTCGGCGACGACGCAACGGCGCCACGAGGCTTATTTCCGTCGCGAATGGAGCTACGCCACCGATCGTGCGCGCAACATCGCCGAGGGCGCCGTGTTCATCCTGCCCGTGTGCATCGACGAGACGACCGAAGCCGCCGCGCTCGTGCCGGAGAAATTCAAGGCGCTGCATTTCACCCGAATGCCCGGCGGCGAAGTGTCACCAGAATTTATCCGCCGGCTGCAAGAGCTTGGAGCCAAACGCTGAATGAGAATGGCCGCAAAAAGCACAAGAGGCGCAAAAATTATCTATGAAAGGCCGGCCGTTCGGGGCGCCTTTTTTGTGACCTCTGGTGTTTTTTGTGGCCAATAGTCCGATGCCGACTGATTCCACCACGTCCTCAGTTCCCGCCGTCGACCCGCAGAATCCCTGGCTGGGCCTCGCTTCGTTCACCGAGGAAACGCGCGCGTTTTTCCACGGGCGCGACGAGGAAGTCGCCGAGCTCGGCCGGCGCGTGCAGCGCAAGCTCCTCACGATCCTCTTCGGGCAATCGGGTCTCGGCAAAACATCCATCCTCCGCGCGGGCATCGTGCCGCGGCTGCGGCCCGAGGGTTACTGCCCCGTCTATGTGCGGCTCGACTACGGGAAGGACTCGCCGCCGCCGGCCGAACAAATCAAGCAGGCGATCATTCGGGTGACCCGCGAGGCGGGGCATTGGTCGCGGGCCGGCGTCGCGCAAGCCGGCGAATCACTCTGGGAATTTCTCCACCACCGCGACGACACCCTGCGCGATGTCTCGGGTCGCACGCTCATCCCGCTGCTGATTTTCGATCAATTTGAGGAAGTGTTTACCCTCGCGCAGGGCGATGACTTTGGCCGCCAGCGCGCGGCGCAATTTCTCGAAGAGCTCGCCGACCTCGTCGAGAACCGTCCCCCGCGCGCCCTCGAAGCGCGACTCGAAGCCGACGACGCGAGTCTGGAACGCTACGATTTCAACCGCTCCGACTACCGGCTGCTCATCGCACTCCGCGAAGACTACCTCGCCCACTTGGAGAGCCTGAAAAACGCGATGCCGTCGGTGACGCAGAACCGCATGCGGCTCGCGCGGATGACCGGCGCGCAGGCGCTGGCCGCCGTCACGCGTCCCGGTCGCGGGCTCGTGAGCGAGGACGTGGCGAAACAGATCGTGACGTTCGTCTCCGGCGCGACCGACTTCGCGAACGCCGAAGTCGAGCCGTCGCTGCTCAGCCTCGTCTGCCGGGAGCTCAACGAAACCCGCCGCACGCGCGGTCACGCGGAGATTTCCGCCGATCTCCTCGCCGGCACGCGCGACACCATTCTCACGGAGTTCTACGAACGCACGCTCGCCGATCAGCCCGCGGGCGTGCGCGCGTTTATCGAGGACGAACTGCTCACCGATTCCGGCTACCGCGAAAGCATCGCGGAGGAACGCGTGAAGAAAGGCTTCGCCGCCGCCGGGGCTTCGCTCGCGTCGCTCGCCGCACTCATTGACCGCCGGTTGTTGCGCGTCGAGGAGCGGCTCGACGTGCGCCGTGTGGAGCTGACGCACGACGTGCTGTGCGCCGTCGTGAAGGCGAGTCGCGACGTGCGGCAGGAACGGGAAGCCAAGGAATCTGCCGAGCGTTTGTTGGTGGAAACTCGCGCCACCGAAGCGGCCGCGCGGCGGGCACTCCGTCGCGCCCAGTTCATTGCGGCGGTCTGCGTCGTGTTGGCCGCCGCGGCGATTTTTGGGTTGTGGGCCGCGAGCCAGGCCCGGACGCGGGCGGAGCGGCTCGCGGCGATCGCCGACCAGTCGCGCGCGACGGCTGTCGCCGCGCAGGCAGCGGCCAAAGCGTCTGCCGAACTCACGGCCCAGGCGCGCGCGCGCGCCGAGGAGGTGTTGAATTTCATGCTCGTCGATCTGCCCGACCGATTGAGCGAGGTGGGGCAGCCGCTGCTTATCAAGGACGTTGTCGAAAAGGCGCTGAATTACTACGAAAGCCTACCCGAAGCGTTGCGCACGCCGGACACGATTGCGGGCTATGGCAACGCTCTCGCCAGCAGCTCGTTTATTTTTACGAATGAAAATGACGGCGCTAAATCGCAGGCGCAAATCGACAAGGCGCTCGCTTTGTTCGAGCGCGCGGAGCGGGCGGGACCGCTGGCGCCGGAGGTCCGGCTGGCCTACGCTTCGGCGCTCGGCGCGCAGGCGAATTTACTCGGGGGTCAGGCGCGATTTGATGCATCCCTGACGATGGCGGAACGCGCGGAAAAAATGGTAACGCCGGTCGTGAACGATCCGCGGCTGGGTGCGCGCGCGCAGCGCGTGCTCTCCTGGGCGATCTTTGGCCAGGCGTTCTCCAAGGATCGCGGGGTGACGCACCGGCGTGAGTCCGTCGCGGAGTTCGAGCGGGCCGTGGCGGCCGCGCAGCTCGCCGACCAGCAGGATCCGAAGCTGCGCTACCCGGGCCTGCAAGCGGTAGAGATTAACCGGCTGTTCGCACAGGCCTTGCGCGCGCTCGGCGAAAACGGGCGCGCCCGCGCCGTGACGAAGCAGTCGCTCCAGACCTTGGAAACCCTGCTGGCCGGCGCCCCCGACGCGTATGCCGTGAAGGAGGCGCTGGGTGCGGTGGCGTCCGACGTGAATTCGAATGCCTGGCCGGAGTGGGATGAGAAAGAAGGCGCCGCCGCGCAGGCGCGTAACTTGGAAGCGGTGCAAGCGAGTCTCGCCCGCGATCCGAAGTCATGGAGTCTGCGGAATTCAGTCGCGATCGCCACGTCGGCCGAGCGAACGTTCCGCGCCAACAACGGCGATTGGGCCCGCTTGGAACAGATCATCCGCGAAACCGAATCGCGTTATGACAGCGAGAACGAGACGAACTTCATGCGCGCGAATCACGCCGCGCTCTTGAACAGCGCCGCGCAGTTTTACGCCGGAATTGGGCGGGATCGTGAGGCAGAGGCCTATCTGACGGCGGCCAACAAGGAGGCGGCACTCCTGCTGGCGGAGGTCGGCGGTGACTCGGTGGAGCACGCGCTCCGTGAGGCGACGCAGGCGAACACGCGGCGCCTGACCGATCAGGCGCGGCTGAACTATCCGGCCGTGCAGGCCGACGCGATCGCGACGGCCAAAAAACTCGATGCATTGAAAGCAGCGCCGGCGTATGCGCGGCGCGTCCAGACGGCACACTCGACCGCAAAACTCCACGAAGGCCGCGCGGCACTGGCGCTCGGCGACAACGCGGCAGCCGTTGAGGCATTCACCCAATGGCGGGCCGAGCGCACGCCCCGGCCACCTCTCGAACAGCAAAGCAAGGAGACGCGCGCGACCAACGCCGGCAACGAATTCACGTGGGCGCAGGCGCTCTTCCGGGTCGGCCGCGTCGCGGAGGCGCGCGTCGCCCTCGCGCCCGCGTTCGCGGAAGCCGAGGCGTTGCTGCGTGAGGCGTCGACCATTTTCGTCGCACAAAAACTCATGGCCCGCGCGCTCGCCGCGCGCGCCGAGATCGAAAGCGACCTGCCGGCGGCGGAGCGACGCGCGATGCTCCAACGCGCGAAGAGTCTTATGGTCGACAACGACAACGCTCAGCGGCTGACGCGCTTCGAGCGCGAGCAAGTCCTGGGTGAGATCAACGCGGCGCTGGCGAGGTGACGACGCAGGCGCGAAAGGATGGTTTAGTTCGGAATTGGTAGGTCGGGGTTTATCCCCGACACGTCGGGCGTAAAGCCCGATCTGCGTCGGACCACACCGAGGTGGCCGTCATTCGCGAATTCGACATTGTTAGTCTGCTTATCACGCACAAGTCTCACTGCAGATTATGCGTTTCATTCGCTTCTTCGCATTTCTCGGCGCTCCGTTTTTTGCCTCCCTCGCGTTCGCCGAGGCCGATAAAAATTGGTCCGCATATCTCGGCGACACGAATGGTTCACACTACTCGACGCTCACGCAAATCACGCCGGCGAACGTCGCCAAGCTCCAGCCGGTGTGGACGTTTCATGCGGGTGGGGCCGACCCCCGGAACCGTTCACAGATTCAGTGTAACCCGCTCGTGATCGATGGCATGCTTTACGGCACGTCACCGACGCTGGCGTTGTTCGCGCTGGATGCCGCGACGGGGACGGAGAAGTGGCGCTTCACGCCGGAGAGCGAGGCGGGTGGTGGGCCGGTGGGGTTGAATCGCGGTCTCACGTGGTGGAGCGAAGGCGACGAGCGACGCCTGATGTTTTCCGCCGGTCACTTTCTCCACGCGATCGATCCGGTGACGGGCAAACCGATCGAATCGTTTGGCGACCACGGGCGCATCGATCTGCTCGACGGCCTCGATCGCGAGACGAAGGGGCTTTATCTCGCGGCCAATACTCCCGGTGCGATCTACCGCGATGTGGTCATCATGCCGATGCGGCTCGGCGAGGGACCGGCGCCGGCGGCGCCGGGGCACATTCGCGCCTACGATGTGCGGACGGGAAAGCGGCGCTGGATTTTTCATACGATTCCACAGCCGGGCGAAGTGGGCTATGATACGTGGCCCGCCGAGGCGTGGAAGACGGTGGGCGCGGCCAACTGCTGGGCCGGGCTCGTCGTCGATCACGAGCGCGGGCTCGTGTATGTGCCGACGGGATCGGCGGCGTTCGATTTCTGGGGCGGAGATCGGCTCGGGGACAACTTGTTCGCGAACTGCTTAATCGCGCTCGACGCGGCGACGGGGAAACGCAAATGGCATTTTCAATTCACGCATCACGACGTGTGGGACCGCGATCTCCCGGCGCCGCCCGTGCTCTGCGAAGTCACGCGCGACGGCAAAAAGATCGCCGCCGTGGCGCAGGTGACGAAGTCGGGTCACACGTGGGTGTTTAATCGCGAGACGGGTGAGTCGTTGTTTCCGTGGAAGGAGGAGCCGGTGGCGGCTTCGATGGTGAACGGCGAGGTCTTGTCGCCGACGCAACCGCTGCCGCTCAAGCCCGCGGCGTTTGCGCGTCAGCGTTTCACGGAGGAGGAAGTCACGAACCGCACACCCGAGGCTCACGAGGCGGTGTTGAAGCGTTTGCGCGACTTGAATCCGCACCGGCCCTTCGATCCGCCGAGCGAACGCGGGACGATTGTGCTGCCGGGTTTTGACGGCGGTGCAGAGTGGGGCGGTCCCGCCGTCGATCCGCGCGGTGTGCTTTATGTGAATGCGAATGAGATGGCGTGGGTGCTCCAACTCGTGCCGACGGCGTTGTTTGGCGCCGGCTCGAAGGCGCTCTACGCGCAGCTCTGCATGTCGTGTCACGGCGTGGATCGAGTCGGAAACGCCGCCGCGAACATCCCGAACCTGACGACGGTCGGGGCGCGCCTGAAGGCGGCCGATATCGTGACGCTGCTGAGCGGAGGCAAGGGCGTGATGCCATCGTTCAACTATCTTCCCCGGGCGGCGAGGGAATCGCTCGCGCGTTTTCTGATTTCGCCGGAAGCCGAAGAGGCGGCGGTGAGCCGCGAGCCCGGAGCCGCTGCGCCTGGGTCCGCGATCGCCAGCCCCTACGTCACGACCGGCTACAATCGCTTCCTCGATCCCGAAGGTTATCCCGCGCTACGTCCGCCTTGGGGCACGCTCAACGCGATCGATCTCAACACGGGTGAGTATCTCTGGAAAAAACCGCTGGGTGAATTGCCCGAGCTGTCCGCGAAAGGCATGGCGCCGACGGGCACGGAAAACTACGGCGGGCCGGTCGTGACGGCGGGCGGCGTGCTCTTTATCGCGGCGACGAAGGACGAGAAATTCCGGGCGTTCGACGCGAAGACGGGAGAGAAACTTTGGGAGATGGCCTTGCCAGCGGGTGGCTACGCGACGCCCGCGACGTATTCGGTCGGAGGAAAGCAGTTCGTCGTCATCGCGTGCGGTGGCGGCAAGCTCGGCACGAAATCGGGCGATGCCTATGTGGCATTTGCGCTGCCGTGAATGTAGGCCCGGCCGCTGGCCGGGCGATCGGGTCTTCTGATGCCCGGTCAGCGCCCGGGCCTACATCACTTGCTCACCGAAAACTTCATCTTCCGCACCACCCGCGAATAGAGCCACGGGAAGAACCGCTTGACGAAGATCGCATAGGCTTCGCGACCGACGTAGATTTCTTCTTTGCCCGCGGCGACGGCCCGAATGATCGCGGCGGCGCAGGCTTCGGCGGTGATGCCGGTTTGGTGCGTGGCGTCGGTCGTGCCGTGTTTTTCTCCGCGTGGGCCCACGGCGTTGTCGGAGACGGCCGTCTTCACGTAGCCCGGGCAGACGATCGTCACGCCGATGCCCTCGCGCCAGACTTCGGCCCGCAGGGAATCGAAGTAGCCGTGCAGCGCGTGCTTCGCGGCGGCGTAAGTTGAGCGGCCCGGTGTGCCGACGTAACCCATCACGCTGCTGACGACGACGATTCGGCCAGAGCCTTGCGCACGCATCGCGGGCAGCACGGCTTTGGTCAGCGCGACGGGGCCGAAGTAATCCACCTCCATCAGGGCGCGCTCCACCTCGAGCGTCGCGTCGGCGGCGAGCGCGCGCTGGCTGACGCCGCCGTTGTTGAGGAGGACATCGATTTTCCCGCAGCGAGCGAGCACGTCGGCGACGGCGCTCGCGAAGGTTTCGCTGCGCGTCAGATCGAGCGGCACGACGAGATGCTCGTCGGGACGCGGGCACGCGCGCCGCACGCGTTCGAGTTCGTCGGGACGACGGCTGGAGAGCACGAGCTGTGCGCCCTCGCGCGCGAACGCCAGCGCCGTCGCTTCGCCAATCCCTGAGGAGGCGCCGGTGATCCAGACGACGTGGCCGGAGAATTTCATGGGTGGAGCGTGTTACCCGCGACCCGCGGGGTCGAGTTCGTCCCCAAGCGGGTTGAGGGCAACGCGCTCCACCTGTTTTCAGAACGCGTGGCTGCCGCCATTGACGTCGATGGTCATCGCGGTGATGAAGCCGTCGAACTCACTCGCGAGAAACACCGCGGCCCGAGCGACATCGTCGGCGTTGCCGCCGCGGCCGAGCGGAATCCCTGCGATGGTGGCCTTCGCGGCTTCGGGCGTAGTGTGCGTGTTGTGAAAGGCGGTGCCGAGGATGAGCCCAGGGGCGATGGCGTTGACGCGGATGCCGAGCGGCGCGACCTCGTTGGACAACGCACGGGTGAACGTGAGCACGGCGCCCTTCGCCGTTGCATAGGCCAGCGAACCGGGATGCCCGCCGCGGCGCCCGGCGATTGAAGAGAGATTGATGACGCTCGCGCCGCCATGCGTCTTCGCGGATGCGGTGAGATGGGGCAGCGCGGCGCGCGTCACGCGGCGCACGCTGCCGACGTTGAGCGACATCGTCTCGGCCCAAAAATCATCGGTGGCAGTGGCGAGGGTGTGGCGCGCGATGAGCGAGCCGGCGTTGTTCACGAGGATGTCGAGCCCGCCGAGGAATTTCACGGCCTCGGCGACGAGCGGTTCGCAGCCTTCGGTCGAAGTCAGATCGGCGCTGGCGCTCCCGCAGCGGCGGCCGAGTTTGTTGGCCTCGGCCTCGAGTGCCTTGGCGCCGGCCGCGCTGCTGTGATAGTGGACGAAGACATCGCAGCCGGCGCGAAGCAGGTGCTGGCTGATGGCGAGGCCGATGCCTTGGGCACCGGCGGTGACGAGGGCGCGTTTGCCGAGGAGTTTGCTCATGGGGAGGGGGAAATTGGTGATAATTATTAGGGTGGGTCAATCGCGGAGGCGGAGCGCAGGCGACCCGCCTGCGGCCGGGCAAATGCAGGCGAACGCTTGCGCTATTTTTTCCGCCAGGTGTGCGGGCGGTTCCAAAACTCGTCAGTGCGCCCGCCATAGTAGGCCTCGAGCACGCGATCCATGACGAGCTGGGTGCGCCGGGCGGATTCACCGGTGCTCGGGCACGTGCCGCGGCCCAGCAGCTCGTCGACCACTGTCTGGATGAGCGGCTGGGCGACATGCGGCGGGTTGGCGATCGCGAACTCCTCGGTGCCGCGTTCGGTTTCGAGCCGGATGGGCGTGTCGTCGAAGACCACGAACGACACGCGGCCCTTCGTGCCGAAGAACTCGAGCCGATCTTCCCTTGCTTGGCTGGAAAAATTCCACGAGGCCGCGCCGGGCACGCCCTGCGCCGTGCGAAAGGTCATTGCGACGGCGTCCTCCACGTCGGCGGCCGTCGCGAGATGGGCGGCACGGCCGTGGACGTCCTCGAGCGGGCCGACGCAGAAATCCAGGAAATCGAGCAGGTGCGAACCCACATCGAGGAACAGGCCGCCGCCGGCGTTCTCGGCGGACACGCGCCAGGCGTTTTTCGCAGGGTCGGCATTCGCCGGCATGGGCCATGCGAGCCGGTAGGCGATGCCGGTGAGCTGCCCGATCGCGCCGCCGTCGAGCAGTTCCTTCACTTTCACGAAGCGCGGCATCGAGCGGCGGTAATAGGCCACGAATAATTTTTGGTTCGCCTTGGCGAAGGCTGCGATCATCGCGTCGCACTCGGGCGTGTGGCGCGCCATGGGTTTCTCCATGTAGCACGGCTTGCCGGCGGCGAGCGTAAGGAGCGCGCCCTCGAGGTGCACGCCGGGTGGCGTGGCGACGTAAACGGCGTCGACCTCGGGATCATTCACGAGCGCGCGGGCGTCGTCATACCAGCGCGGGACGCCGTGGCGTTTCGCGTAGTCGGCGGCGAGCGCGCCGTTGCGCCGCATGACGGCGACGAGTTGCGAACCGCGGGCTTTTTGAAAGCCAGGGCCGCTTTTCACCTCGGTGACATCGCCGCAACCGATGATGCCCCAACGAATGACATCGCGCGCGGGTCGGGGGGCAGGGGAATTCATGCTCTGAACAGAATTCTGCGCCGCATCCGCGCGCAACTGCGGATTGAGCCGACAGTCAGGCATGCCGGCCGCTTCAGTGACTTCGCTCGTAGCGCACCTCGACGAGCTTGGCCATCGCGCCGTCCTTCATTGTGAAAATCTCATTCGTGAACGCATCGGCGCCGGCTTTCGTGAGCTTCACGCGGATCGGTTCGACTTTGCCGTCTTTGTCGGTGGCCGTGAGGTCGTGAACGAAGGCGTTACCGTCCGGAGTCATTGGACCCTCGACCAAGCTCGCGCCGGAATCGGTGTAAAACATGATGAGTTTTTTCTTGGCGGCATCCCACGCGTATTGGCCGCTCGTGTAAGGCGCGCGTTTTTCGCCGATGACCCACGCCGAGTCGAAGCGCACGCCCTGATGATTTTCGGACCACGCGAAGCGCAGTTCGAGCCGCACGGCCTGACCGGCTTTGTTGGGCGGCAACGTCGCGACCCACACGCCACCAACGAATGTTTCCACCGCCGCGTAAGGCGAGGCGGCGATCTCCTTGGCGGGTATTTTCGCGGGTTCGCCGGCTCGAGAAGAAGTGGCCGGAGCGAAAATGAAGAGGAGGGCGGGAACGAAGAGACGGAGGGTGGGGCTCATGGATAGCAGCGAAACGAGCGCAGACGATTTATGCAGCGAGAAAGTCCCGTGACTGTTGTTCATTGAGCAATCCAGCCGGTGCCTACGCGCTGCTCAACACGGTTTGCACATCGAGTTTTGCCGCACGAAGGGCTGGCAAAAAACTCGCGAGCTGGGTGAGCCCGAGCACGCCCGACGCGACCGCCCCGTAGGGCCAGAGCGGCGAGGCATCGAAGCCCGTAAGCTGCGCTTGCAGCAGGTGCGCGCCAAACCACGCGGCGATCAATCCGAACGCGGTGCCGACCGCGGCGAGCCGCGCGTTTTGCCAGAGCACGAGGCGCAACACACCACCCCGCGTGGCCCCGAGGGCCGCCCGAATCGCCATTTCTTTTTGGCGGTTGGCGACGAGCTGGCTCATCACGCCGTAACTGCCGAGCGCGGTGATGCCGATGGCGATGACGGCGAAGACGCCGAGCAGCGCGACCTGGAGGCGCGGCAGCGCGTTGGCCTGCCACGCCAGCGTTTCGAGCGTGTTGAGATTGTAGGCGGCGATCGCCGGATCGGTGGCGCGCAGGGCACGCTGGCCGGCGGCGAGTGCATCCGCGATCGAGCCGTGGCTGTGCAGCACGATCCAGCCGCGGCGCATCGAGAGTTGGCCCCACGGCAGGTAGACCGTCTCACCGCTGGGCGAGCCGGCGCCGGCATCGTAGATGTTGCCCACGACGCCGACGATTTCGACCGGCGGTGAACCGGCGGGTGCGGACGCGCGGCGCATCTTGCGGCCGAGGGCATTCTGGCCCGGCCAATAGCGCTCGGCGAGCGCCTGACTGATCAGCGCGACCGTCGGCGATTCGGTGCGGTCGCGATCGTCGAGCGACCGGCCGGCGATCAACGGCACGCCGATCGCGGAGAGATAGCCGGGCGAGGCGCGGCGAAAATGAAACACGATCGGGTCGTTCGGATATTCGCCGCCGGGCAGTTGCGGATAAAATGCGCCGCCCCACTGGCCGTCGCCGACAGGAATCGTCGAGGTGAAGGCCGCGTGGGTGAGCATCGGCTCACGGGCGAGATTCTGCTCGAGCGTGCGGACAAACTGTGCGCGTTTTTCGTGCGTCGCGTAGGCGGGCTCGGGCAGTTGGATTTGCATGACGACCCGGTGATTCGAGGTGAAGCCGAGCGGCACGCGGCCGAGTTTGGAGAAGCCGAGTCCCGCCAGACCCGCCCCGACAAGAATCAGCACGGACACCGACGCCTGCAGCACGACCATCGCCTGCTGCCAGCGCAGCGCGCCGCGGCTGAGGCTGGCGCCGCGTGATTCGCTGCGCAGCGCCGCGGTGAAGGATACGGCGCGTGACTGCCACGCGGGCAGCAGCCCCGCGAGCAATCCCGTGCCAAGCACGAGCAGGGCGGCGAAGCCCAGCGTGCCGCGATCGAGGGTGAGGTGGTCAAGAAAGACCGCGAGGCCTGGGTTCGGATTGAGCCGTTGCAGGGCGGGCAGAGAAAACGCCGCGAGCAACAGGCCGAGCCCGCCGCCAATCGTGACGAGCGTCACGCTTTGCACGAGAAACTGCCGCATGAGCCGCCAGCCGCTCGCGCCGAGGGCGAGACGCACGGCGGTTTCGCGCTGGCGCTCGGCGGCCCAGGCCATGAGCAGCGAAGCCAGATTGCTGATGGCGAGCACGAGCAGCACGACGGCACCCGCCTGCACCACGATCAGCGTGCGGTCCGCGCCCGAAAGAATATTTTCACGCAACGGCTGGGCCCGCCACGACCAGTCCTTGTTGTCGGGCTGCGCCTGGATCGCGATCGGGGTGAAGGCCTGCAGATCGAGATTGGCCGCAGTGACGGTTACGCCCGGAGCCAGCCGCGCATACGTCGTGAGCTGGCGGGCCCCGATGAGCTTCACCCACATCTCCTCCGGTAGATCGAAGGGCAGCCACATGTCGGTGCCGACGGGCTGGGAAAATTTTTCCGGCAACACGCCGATGATCGTGTGCGGTGCGCCGTTCAGCCGCAGCGTGCGGCCGAGGACGTCGGGTGAACCGCCGAACGCTGTGCGCCACAGCGAATGGCTGATGAGCGCGACGGGCGCCGCGCGCGGCCCTTCCTCTTGCGCGGTGAACAACCGGCCGATTACCGGGCGCACGCGCATCACGTCGAAGAAGCTCGCGGTGGCGCGGAGGCCCTGCAGACGCCGCGTGTCATCCTGCTGCTCCCAATTTACGTCCGTTTGCAGCGTGGTGCTCAGCGCCTCGAAAGCGTGCGTGTTTTGCCGGAGCAATTTGAAGTTCGGATAGGCGTCGGAAAAATCCACCCGCCCGCGCCCCGGCAGCTCCTTCGTCGAGGGCACGACCATCACGCGTTCGACGTCCGGGATAGCGAGGTTGGAGAGCAAAAACGCCTTCAACACGGAAAACACGGCGGTGTTCGCGCCGAGTGCGAGCGCCATGGTGAGGACGATGACGGCGAACGCCGCGCGCCGCCGCGCAAAAAACCGGAGCGCGGTTTGCAGATCAAGGAGGAGCGAGTTCATGGGGGCGCAGCACAGTAACCGAAGCCGCGCGTCTCGGTAAGGCACAGCGCAACGCGCCACCGCAAAGCACACGAATGAGGAGCGCTGCGACGAACGGCGGTCCGGGTGCGACGAACGGCGTTCGTCGACTACCTCGACCGAGGGTCCACCGATTTTTTAAAGTGATACGACCGGTAAGACAACGCGCCTTGCTGGAGTGCGGTGTAGATGCGCGAGCCTTCGACGCCGGCGAAATCACGGCCGAGGGAATGGAGAAACCGCGGTAGATGGCGGACGATGAGTTCCGTCGAACGGGCCGAGTTGCGGTCCATGCCGCGGAGGACCTCCCGATTGATTTCGCGAGAGGCCAGCAACGTGAGCGGAGCAGCGGCAAGCTGCGACTCCCAGTCGGCGAGGCTTTCGCTGAAGCGGAAGTCCGCGTAGAGCAACGCGCCCCCGGGCCGCAACACGCGCGCGACCTCGGCGAGAAAGCGCGGGAGCGACGGATAGCAATGCGACGCCTCGACGTTGATGACCGTGTCGAACGTTTCAGCGGCGAACGGCAGATTCTCGGCGTCGCCTTGGACAAATGTGAGTCCGTCCACCCGATGGCGCTGCCGGCAGAAGGCGATGCCGCGCGGATTCAGATCGAGTCCGGTGTAGCTGGCCGGGCGGAGGGTGCGCGTGAGCCACGAGGCGCCGCCCCCGTGGCCGCAGCTTACTTCGAGCACGTTTTTCCCGTGCAGGTCGATCGGGGTCGCGACGTGGTGGTAGAGCTGGATGCAGGCGCGGTTCGGTTCGTCGGCCGGCTCGAGCGGCAAGGCGCGCGGTGGATCGGGATCGAAGGCGTAGTTGAGGAAGAGGACTTCGTCATGGCCCAGCCGGCGCGTGAGGAAGGGATACCAAAGCTGCCAAATCGCGCGCCGCACGCGCGCCGAGCCAAGGAGACGATCGATCAGCGGCACGACGGGGGCTGCGCGGGGCAGGATTTCATGCGGAGGTGAGCGCGACGTCGCCCGCGGCGATTTTGGCCAAGAGCCGCGCGGTGAGATTGGCGCGTTCGCCGAGGGTCGGCAGGAGCACGAATTCCTCCGCGCTGTGCAGCTTGTCGCCGACGGGGCCAAGGCCGTCGAGGTTGGGCAGGCCGGCGGCGGAGAGATTGTTGCCGTCGCTGGCACCACCGGTGTGGACCCACGTGAACGGCGCGAGGCCAAGTTCACGCGCGCCTTGCTGGAGCGCGGCAAAGGCGGCTTCTTCGGCGGGCCGGCACTCCTTGGGCGGACGGTTGAACGCGCCGGTAATCTCGAGGCGGAAGCCCTCGCGAGTGTTGATCGGGGCCGCCAGCTCGCGCAGGCGGGCGATGAGCGGCTCGCGATCGGCGGCGCGCGTAATGCGGAGATCGAGCGCGGCTTCGGCAAAATCGGGGACGACATTTGTCGCCGGGCCACCGCCGCGGATGTTGCCGATGTTGAGCATCACGCCGGGCAGCTCGTCAGGCACGCGCGCGGCGGCGACGAGAAACTCGGCGAGGCCGACGATGGCGTTGCGGCCGGCGCGCGTCGGGCTCGCGGCGTGGGCGGCGCGGCCATGGCAGATCGCGACAAAGTTGCCGGTGCCCTTGCGCGAGTGAACCAGATCGCCGTTCGGGCGGGCGGGTTCGTAGACGAGCGCGAGCCCGAATTTTTTCGAGGCACCGGCGGCGGCGAAGAGCGCCCCGCTGCCGAACGATCCGATTTCCTCGTCGGGCGTGAGCAGCACCACGTAGCCGAGCCGCGACGCGTGCGGTGATTTTTCGAATTCGCGCAAGCCAGCGAGCATCACGACGAGTCCGCCCTTCATGTCGGTGACCCCTGGCCCGCGCAGCGTGCGCTCGTCGAGCAGCGTGCAAGTTTGAAAGGCGGAGTCGGCGCCGTAAACAGTGTCGTAGTGACCCGAGAAGAGAACTTGGGTCGGCGCGGTCGGACGCGTGCGAATGCGGAGTGCCTGGGCGGGAGTGCCGGCGAGCGGCACATGTTCGACGATCGCGCCGGGCAATCTTCCGAACTCCGCCGCGAGCGCGGCGCGCATGCGATCGAGGCCGGCGAAGTTTTCGGAGCCGGAATTGATGTGAGCCCAAGAGATGAGGAGGTCGCGGAGCGCGGCTGAGTCCATCACGCGACTTTGGTGCGCCAAAAGCGCGGCGCAAGTCGGCAACCGACGACCACCGCCAGCGCGGGCAGGGCGAAAAAGAGGAAGCGCAGGCGGGCAGCGGTTCGGTGGGCGCCGTCGGCCCGCGTGAATTCCAAAGTATAGACCGATTGCGCGTAGTTGCGGTGTTCCGGGCCGAGCCGAATCGCCGGGTCAGTCGGGACGAGGCAATTTACCTGGTAGGCCGCGATGCTGCGCTGGTGCTGGTTTTCGAGGCGGAATTTGCGAGCGGCGGTTTGGTGGAGCGGCAGCGCGGCGCTGAATTCGAGGTGAATGTCGCCGCGCCCTTCTTTCATCTCCTCGACGGTGGGAAATTTCGCGGAGACCAGCCGGGGCGCCAGCCGCGCGTCGTTCACGGTCATCGAGAGATCGCGCAACACCCGCCCGGCGTAAGTCCGCTGCTCGGTGGGCGAGATGACGCCATCGCCGTCAGCGTCGATGCTCCGCAGCACGACGGGCAAGACCGCGACACCGGGCGTCAGAAACATGTCCACCCTGATGCTGGTCTTCTCCACCGCGAGAATGGTGGAGAGCAGATACTCATCCAGTTGGTGCGCGGACAGTCGCGCCATCACGGAAAAAAGCATCACGCCGATCGCTGCCCGCCGCGTTTTCATTTTTTCTGCGCAGCCCGCCCATAGTCATTCGTTGGATCGCGATACATGGCGTGGACGTGCAGGGAGGAATCGCCGCCAAGGCGCTGCGGCGCGAATTCGATGACGAGCTTGGGGCCCTGAATCCGGTAGTAGGCGGTGATGTTTCTCCCCGGCCGCGTGATCGTCGGTCCGCTCCAGGCGAACCATGTCTCGTCCAAGCCGGCTTTGATCTCGGTCATGCGGGTGGCTGCGGCGCTGTCGTTCACGATGCCGACCCATTCCGCGATGAGATCAAGGAGCAGGGCGCGTTGCTTTTCATTCAGAGCCGAGGCCTTCACGCCCTCGGGGCGGATCGTTTTGCCGTCCTGGCCGGGGCCGAGCACGAGGTCGGTGACCTTGTAGGCGAGGAGCGCTTGTTTGCTCTGGGCTTCGTCGAGCGTGTTCAACAAGGCCATGCCCTTGTCGCTTTCCTGGCCAAGCGGACGCACCGTCTGGCCGTTGAGCGTGTAGAGTGCGGGCTGGGCGCCCGTGAGACTTGGCGTGAGCACGCCGCGGGCGCCGTCGATCGTGAGATTGAGCGCCAGATGGTGTCCGCCAAATTGCAGCATCCACGCGTCTTTCTCCGACGGTGTGCCCAGAATTGAAATGTAATAGAGATCTTTTCCGAAGATGGGGTTGTTTCGTTCGCTGGTCTTCAGGACTTCATCGCCGTCCATGATCTGCTGGACCTTTTCGAGCCCGCGCGGACTGAGCGCGGAGGCGACAAGCGCCATCGCGGCGGTGCGCTGCGTTTCGCTGAGCTCCTTGAGGTTGAGGCCGGCGCGCTTCGCGAGCGACGTGGGCAAATTGGACCAGCGAACGCGCTGATTTTCGTCGTCGAAGCCAAAGACGACCGACCGACGCTGCTTGTCGTCCAGCGTCGAAAGAAACGCATCGGCGGCTTTGACGATCTTCGAGGTGGCCGTCTGCGCCAATGCGGCCGTGGCCGAGAAGACCAGAAAGAGTGAGAGACGCAGTGTGGCGGTGGTTTTCATGGGAGGGGCTGGTGGCCAAGCGACACCGATCAGGGGCGGAGCAGATGCGCGAAGGAAGACGGAAGCGAACGCAGGCGACGAGGAAGAACGCGCTGAGTTTCATGCGACCCGCGCAGCCGGCGTGCCGCGTCCGCTGCCTCAACGGAGCTGGGATGAAGGTGACCTGGAACGAAACGGGATCGGACAAATGCGAGATGGCGGACTAAGCGGGCAGTTTTGCCACCGCCGCGAAAAACGCCGCGAGTTTCACCTCGTCAAGGTGGTCGTTCGTGCGGACGCCGCTGCAGATGTCGAAGCCCCACGGGCGCACGGCGGCCCACGCGGCGGCGACGTTCTCGGCCCGGAGGCCGCCGGCGAGGAAGACGGGCTTGCCGCTTTCCTGCACGATGCGGCGCGAGAGCGACCAGTTGTGCGTGCGGCCGGTGCCGCCGAGTTCCTTTACGGCGAGTTTTGGATTGCCGGAGTCGAGCAGCAGCGCGTCGACGTGCGGCGCGGCGGCGCAGGCTTCCGTCACGGAAGCGTCGTCGAGCACATGGATGACCTGAACGATGCGGATGCCGGGCAGCGCGCGCCGCAGATCGGCGTGCGCGCCGCGGGTAAGCGCATCCACGAGCTGGATCGTGCTTGTGCGGCAACGCTGATGCTGCGCGATGATCGCGTGAGTCTCGGTGAGGGAGGTGAGGAGAAACGTGGCCACCGGCGGCGGCGCGGCGGCGGCGATTTCGGGGATCAGGCGTTCGTCGGAGATGATGCCGGCGCCGCTCGGCATGGCGGAGACCAGCCCGAGCGCATCGGCGCCATGCGCGACGGCGGCGCGGGCCTCGGCGACGGACTGGATGCAACAGATTTTGACGCGGGGGCGGGAGGACATGGCGGGGCGAGAGTAGGCAGCGCCGTGGCGCGCTTCAGCAAAAAAACGGGACTGGCGGCGGCGCGGCGACGCGATCATGTTCGCGGGCATGCTACCCCGAACCCTGGCCAAGGCGGGAATTTTTGCGAGCGTGCTGGTGTTCGCACTGGCCGGATCGCTGCTGCGCGCGGCGGACGCGACCACGATCGTTTGGAAAGTCGACGATCCTAAGAAAGTCGGCGGTCACGCCACCGAGGTGATCGGTGCGCCGCGGGTGGTGGACGGAGCGGTGATGTTCGACGGGGCGCATGACGGCATCTTCGTGCCTGCGGACCCGCTCGAAGGCGCGAAGGCGTTCACGATCGAGATTTTGTTCTCACCGGCGGAGGGCGGGCCGGAAGCGCAACGTTTCTTTCACCTGCAGGATACGACGGACGCGCAGTGGCGCATGATGATCGAGACGCGGCTCGACGGCAAAGGGGGTTGGTGGCTCGACTCGTATCTCGGCGCGCCGCAAGGCGGCACGGCGCTGATCGATCCGAAGCGGGTGCACAAGACCGACGCGTGGGTTTGGGTGGCGGTGCGCTACGACGGAAAAGCCATGACGCACTTCGTCAATGGCGAAAAGGAGCTCGAAGCTACCGATGTGAAGTTCGGCCCGCTCGGGCCCGGCAAAACCTCGCTCGGCGTGCGCCAGAACAAGGTTTACTGGTTCAAGGGCGGCATCCGCGAAGTGCGGTTTACGCCGGCGGTGTTCGCGCCGGAGAAACTGCAGCGGGTGAAATAGTGGCACGGGCGTCGCGCCCGTGAGCTCGGCGGAATCACGGGCGAGACGCCCGTGCCACTCCCCGCTACAGCTTCACTGCGTTATTCAACGTCGTGATTTCGCCGAGCGTATTGTCGGGATCGACGACGAGCATGGCGCCGTCGAGTTTGGCTCCGCCGGAAAGTTTGAGGACCACGTCGGCGGTCTTCGGGTGAAGGTCGCTGGGGGCGATGAGCGTGGGCGTGGCGGCACGGGCGAGTTCTTTGCCGGCGGCGTCGCGGAGCACGAGCACGCTCGCGGGCGCGGGCGCGGCGCCGATGCTATGAATCTTCACCCTCAGGCCGTCGTTCGTCCGCGTGACATCGTCGCGCGTGAACCCGAGATCAGGGCGCGACCAGTAGGGTGTGCCGGGCGTTTTGAGTTTCAAGGTGAGCACCGTCGCAGCGTGCGGCGGGAGCGTGAAGTCGAGTGAGCTGGAGCGTTCGAATTTTTCCTCGCGCGTCGCGGGCGTGCCATCGGCGACGTCGTCGTTGTTGGCGTCGACGCCCTGCGTGATTTCCCAGACGCCGGGATCGATGTTCCAGCCGGTCATGGTGGCTTTCACGGGAGTCGTTACCAAATTGTAGGCGATGACTTTGAAGGCGGTCGGCGTGGCGTCGGGCACGAGCACGGCGACGCTTTGATCATGGGCGGGGGCGGCGAATTTCCAGCTCACCGCGTGGCCGGGATAGAGGCCGTTGCGGACGAGGGCGACGCCACCGAGACGGGCGCGTTGGAGTTCCGTCGTCGGCGCACCCACGCGATCGATCCAGAGGCTGCCCTCGGTCTCGATGTATTCGTTGACGGCGCAGTTTTCGATTTGCTGGGCGTAGACGCGCTCGAGGTGCGACTTGTCGCCGTCGTTCTGCCACGCAAAGTGCTCGCTAGACGAACTGCGGAAACCAGCGGCCCGGTTGCCGGGGCGGAGGTCGCCCGCGGTGTTGGGATTGCCGCGGCCGGCGCCACTGGGAGCGGCGTTGCGCGCGGCCCAGTCCTTGCGGAGGTCGAGCAGGTCGAGCGCGTTGGCGTTGACCGTCAGGGCGGAGCCGCCGTCGAGCAGCGGGCTGACGTATTTTTTGTCGCCGGTCCATTTCCACGCTGCCCAGAACATGTGCCACGGAAAATAACCGCGGCCGTAATCACCCTCGCGATCGTCGGAGAAATGGATCGCGGTCGGGAGGGAGCCGCGGCCATTTTCGCCGATGCGGCGGTGCGCGAGCAGGCCGTCGGTCAGGTCGAGCTGGATTTTTTTCGCGGCGGGACTGCCATTGAAATCGACGAGGAGCTGCGGCACCTGGCAGACGAGATACGAGTAGGGCTTCGACCAGCCCCATGGGCCGTCCTCGGCGAGTTTCGTGCCGCTGTAATAGGCCGACTTGATATGGCGGTGGCCGGCGGCGTTGACGCCCGTGAGCCACTCGATGCCGCGGGCTGTGTCCATCGCGCGCTCGATCTGCTGCGGATTGCCGTAGTCGAGGATGAGATTTTGCGCGAGGCAGTTGATGCCTTCCTCGTAACTGTGGAGTTCGTCAGCCTGAATCGTCGGCAGGCCGTTGGTGAACATGCCGTTTTTGTAGGCGGCATCGAGGAGGCGGCGGAGCGAGAGTTTTATTTTCTCGGGCTCGACACCCATCAGCGCGACACCGGGCCACGTGTTGAGGAGATCGACGTCGTCGGAAATGCCGCCGCCGAAATCGCCGTAGTCGGACTGGCGGTGATCGATGTAGTATTCGACGAAATGCTTCACCTGCCCGAGCAGGTAAGTCTGGCGAAACGCCCAGAGCGGCACGCCGTCCGGCGCGGTGGGTTGCGTGAACTTCGGACGCGCGGCACCGGGGATGCCCGCGGCGGCGGCATATTGCTGCCCGAGGACGTGGTCCGGATTGACGCGGAGGAGATCGTCGAGGTCGCCCTTGAAGCGGACCCACGTGTTGAGCTTCGGGCTGTTCGGGTGCTCCTCGACGAGCATGGCGTAGAGATCCTTCGCCTGCGTGAAGCGATCGAGTTCGTGCTCGGGGCGCGCGGCGTCGCGGGGTTTGAAGACGAGGCGCAACACGGCGCCTCTAAGATCAACTTCGGAGAATCCAGCGTTGGCACTCGCGATCGTGAGCCAGAGACCCTTGTTCGCGGGTAGAACGCGATCACGAAGATCGAGCCACAGCGTTTTGGCCTCGAAAGGCTTCACACTGAAGGTGACGTCGAGCATATCGCGCAGCGGCCAAAGTGGATCCTTCACCTGAATGTTTAGCGCGACGCGCGCGCCCTGCACTGTTGGGCCGGTCACCGGCGGCAGATCGATCGCGATGCCATCGAGGCCGACGGCCAGCTCGTCCCAAATATTTGGAATCAAGACATGGACGAGTGGTAACTTTAAACCCTCGTCCAAGAATAAAGAGTCGCTCGGCATGGAATCTTCGGGAACCGCGACCATGGCGCTACGCTCATCCGGCACATAGCGTCGCTTGATGTAGTCAAAGAGCGGTCGCAAGCTTGGGTCTTCTCGGAAAGCCATCGGGAACCGGCTCTGTAGATGAAAAGACAGTTTCTTTGCCGAAGAAGGCTCACGCTGTTGGCTGACGAAATAAGCGGCGAGTTCGCCGATCGGTTGTTCCTGCTCGACGTTGGTGAAGCGGATTTGGCCGCCGGTGCGCGTCGCGAGCGTGTGCGCGGTTTTTTCCTGGCCTTTCGGGCGCTCGAATAGAACCGATTCGGTGGGCGCGGCGTAGGCGTCTTCGATCGCGGTGCCGGGTTTCAGCAATTCCATTCTGCCCCACGCGGCGCCGGAAATTTCGAGATGATTCCATGGCTCGTTCGGGAGCTGGAACGTCACGGCCTTGCCGGAATCGACGTAGCAATCCCAGTCGGGGAGGGTGAAGTAATCGTGACGGCCGGGGAGGCGCGAGCGGTTGTAGACGCCGGGCCACGTGGTCTCGCGGATGCCATCGTTGGCCTTCCACCACCAGCGCTTGAGATCGAACGCCTCGGTGATTTCGACTTTGCGAATCGCGACGGATTTTCCGGCGGGCAGAGCGGGGAGCGAGTGGTTGAAGCCGTAGCGCAGATCCCATTCGGCGCGTGTGGCGGGATCGGAGAGCGAGCGGGCTTTCCGCTCGCTGGCGCTCGCGGCTACGGGGGTGTCGCCCTGCGCGAGGGTCGCGATGGCGGCATCGTCGATCGCGCGATCGTAGATCCGGATCTCGTCGATGTCGCCGCCGCGGGTGAAGTTGTAGTCACTCTGGACTTGGTAGGGGCTGATGATGCGCGAGTGCGGCCCGAATTGATCGAGGGCGAGATTGAGGACCGAGATGGTTTTGTTTTCGGCCGCGAGTTTGCCGTTCACGTAGAAACGGATTCCCGTCGTCTCGTCCCACGCGAGAGCGAGGTGCGTCCACGTTTTCGGGTCGGGAAATTTTTCCAGCGGCACGGACACACGGACGCGGGAGAGGCTGGCGTCGGTGACGAAGGCGTCGAAGCCGTGGCCGTTGTAGTCGATGCGGAGCCAGACCATGTCCCAGCTCGAGTGATCGGCGAAGGCGACGCGGAAGACCGGGAATTCCGTCGGGCCGACCGGGTAGCGCGAACGCCAGAAAAACGAAAGTGTGCCGCGCTGCGCGTAGATGTTGCCGGGTGCGCGCCACGCGAGGCGTTGATAGTCGCCACACGCGAGCGCGGCGCCTTTCGCGCCGTCGGCGATTTTGTCGACCTCGGCGAGAAACGTCGGCTCGGCGGTGCCGGGCGCGGCGATGTCAGCCGTCGTGCCTTGGTCGGCGGACAAATAAAACAGCAGCCCCGGTTCCGCTTTGGCGCCGGCTTCCGCCGTCGTCGAAGCTTTGGCGGACGAGACGGCGGGTAGGTTGGTCGGAGTCGCCGGAGTTTGGGCGAGCGCGTTGGTCGACGCGCCGAGGGCGAGGAGCGACGCGGCGGCCAATGGGAGCGAGCGCCACGAGGAAAAGGCGGGGAGGGAGGACATGGGGTTAAACAGAGGGTCGCGAACAATTGGGATACGTGTCCGCGATGGGCCGCGAGACGTTCCGCCGCGACTTCGGTTGCGCGCCAATCAAGGCATCGGAAACGGCTTCGCGCGCTGGCAAAGCTGGAGCGGCACGCCCCACGGATCGCGCATCATCACCAGTTGAGAACCGTCGGGGAGTTTGTCCTCGGCGAAAAACGTGGCGCCGGCGGCTTCGAGCCGCGCGCGTTCGGCGGCCGCGTTGGGCGCGACGAGCGCGAGATGAAACACGAGCGGATGCTGATTTTTATAGTCCGGAGTGATCGCGGCGGGGTTCGAGTAGAGTTCGACGATGGTGCGGCCGGTCTCGTCGGCGACGAAGGTCATGAAGGGCGGCACGTCGAAGGCGCGGGCGACGGTGAAGCCGAGATGGTTGCAGAGCCATTTGGCGTGCGCGCGGGAATCAGGGACGTTGAGGGCGAAGTGTTCGAATTTCATGGAGGAGAAAGGAGGGGGAAATCAGAGTGAGAAATCTGTGCTGCCGTTGTCGAGCAAAGCGGAGGCCTCGCGGACAAGTTGGAGCGCGACGGGCAGATTGAGGTCGGCGAGTTTCTTAAAGCGGATGCAGACCTTGCCCACGGAAACTTTCCCGAGCCGGGCCTTCGCGATTTCGGCGAGGGCCTTTCCGTTTCGGCTGCCGGCGATGTAGAGGCTGATGGATTGCGCGCGGCTTGAGATCCCGACGATGCTACAATCGCCTTCGCGACCGCTGGCATATTTGTAGTGGTAGGCGCCGTAGCCGAGAATGGTGCCGGCGTAGAAGAGCTGCGGCTTGAGTTGCGGCGCCGCCTTCCGAATCGCGGCGTGCAGCGCCCTTAACTCCGTGCGGCGGGGCTCGGCCAAGGCGGCGAGATACGCGGCGGGCGTGGTCGGTTTCACGGCGGCGGGCATGGGGAGGAGCGGACGCTAGGGGCCCATGGTCGCGGTGCAACCATGGAGCCGGTGGCACGAAGGGTGTTCCCCGCGATCCCGCGGGGAGAATCGCGAGGTGGCGCGCATCATAAAACCAACCCGTTCGTCTGGCCAACGATCCGCGCGGCCCGGCCGCCTTTGGTTCATTTCTCATCCGCCGTGAAACAATCGCGCAACCTCCGGTTTTGGCTCTGGATGGCGCTGACGGTGCTCGTGAGCCTGCTCGCGCTGCGGGACAAAACGGCGTTCGCGCAGCCGCCCGGCGGCGGGCGCGGTGGGTTTCGCGGCATGGGCGGCGGAGACACGGGGCCGATGGTAACGACGGAAGGTGGCGTGACGGTGAACCAGGACACCGTGCGCACCGCGCGGGAGACCGCCTCGCACAGCACGGGCACGCCGGAGTGGAGCAACCCGCGCGGGTTTGAGCGCGACGTGTTCACCTTTGCGCGGGTCGCCTACAAGCCGAAGGCGGGCGGTCGCGGCGGTTATCGCGCGAGCTGGCAGGGGTGGCTCAACGACTATCCCGACAGTGACCTGAACTTATCGTGGCGGCTGCAACAGCTCACGTCCCTGAAAGTCGATCCGGACGCGCGGGTGATTCGGCTCCGGGAGCCGGACCTCGTGGATTTTCCATTCCTCTACATGGTGAAGGCCGGCCGGATGGAGCTGCGCGACGCGGAGGTGCCGATTCTGCGAAGCTATTTGTTCAATGGCGGCGCGCTGATGGCCGACGATTTCTGGGGCGACGAGGAGTGGGCGAGCTTCGAGTCGGAAATGAAACGTGTGTTCCCCGACCGCCGGTGGGTCGAGCTGCCGAAGGAGCACGCGTTGTTTCACTGCGTGTTCAACGTCGACAAAAACCAGGCGCAGGTGCCGCCGATCCATTCCTTCGAGCGCACGGGCAGCTCTTCGCGCAATGGCGAGGCGACGAAGGAAATGCACGTTCGCGCGTGGCTCGACGACAAGGGCCGCATCATGATCATCGCCACGCACAACACCGACACTGGCGACGGCTGGGAACGTGAGGGCGAGGACGACACTTATTTTCACCGCTTCTCCGAGGCGCGCGCCTACCCGATCGCGATCAACATCGTGTTTTACCTGATGACGCACTGAGTGCGCCACCGGGTGGGGGCTCGCTGGAAGGTGGGGGCAGACTGGTCCCGCGTTTTGCCGGAGGCGACGAGGACGCAGCACCGGCGGAGTGCGAGGGGAAAGCTCGCGTCTTACGGTTTGGGCTGATCGGCGCGATCCCGCGCGTGCAGTCGGGCCGCGAGGCGGGTGTTGTCGGCGTCGAGTTGCTCCTGCTTTTGGCGAAAATCGTCGACCATATCACCGAGTGCGCCGCACATGGTTTGGACTTCACCCTGACCGGGCGGACGCGGCATCAGCGAAAGGACATCGCCGCTGCGGATGCGGCTGGCGGCGGATGTGACGGCGGCCATCCGGCGCGCGATCCGGCCGGCGACCAGCCAACTGAGCACGATGATCACGACGGTAAGAGTTGCGCCGGTCCAAACGATCCGGCGATGCACCGTGCGGGCGTCGGCGAAGGCGTCGGCCACGGGCTGGCGCACGGTCACGAGCCAGTTGGCGCCGCGAAAGTCGCGATAGCCCTTGGTGCGCGCATAGCCGGTGAAAAACTCGGCTTCGCCCGGGACGTTTTCCACGAAATGGCCGCGCCCGCCCGCCTTGTCGGAGACCTTCGGCGCTTCGGGCGGCAGCGTCCAACTGGACACGCCGGAATCGAGCAGTGGCTCGCCGTCGGGCGCGTAGATGGTCACGCCGATGCGTTCGCGGCGCGCGGCTTCGGATACGACGGAGTTCTGCGTGTCGCGCGCCCAGGACCAGCGCAGTTGCGCGCCGAGCACGCCGAGAAAATTGCCGCGGACGTCGTTCACCGGCACCGCCAGATCGAGGAACCGGGGCTTTTCCTGGCCGAAATTTGGCAGTTCGCGCGCGAGTTCGGCGGACTCGTGGACTCCGCCCACATAGGCCATGCGCCGCGCACCGCGAAACCACGCGGCGTCGGCGACCGACGCCGCTTCGAACCACTGCGGCGCCGCAGCGACAATCTGTCCGTCGCGATCAGCGAAACCGATCCAGGCGCAGTCAGGCGCGGCGTTGAGCAGGGCATCGAGCACGGCGCGGCGTTCATCGGCGGACGCTGCGGGATTCCGTAGCGCGGTGAGGCGGGCGGCGAGTTGCAGCGCGCGGAGGCGTTCGTCGAGTGCCCGGTCGAGCTTGTCGCCGATTTGAAACGCGAGCGTCTCGAACGTCGGTCCGAGCTGGTGGCTGAGTTGCCGCTGAAGAAACGTTTCTGCCGTCCCGCCAAGCAGCAGCGAAAACGCGAGCGCGAGTCCGCCAAAAATCAGGACCGCGCGCGCCCGCAAACTTTGGCGCGGATCAAAAATCCACCACCAATCATCGGGGTCCCGCGGGGCGGGCGTCGAGGGCTGCATCAGAGACAGGACGCACCGGCGCGAGCTTTGGTGCAAGTTTCGAAGCGCGACGCGGACACGTGTCGCAACGTTCCCGCGAGCGATGCGTCATGCTGCCGTCGGCTTCGTTTTTCCCCCATGAAATCCCTTTCGTTCCTTCGTCTCCTGACTTTTGCGTTGCTGGCTGCCGGCGCGCTTCGCGCCGCTGACGCGCCGCGCCCGTGGCCGCCCGATCAGTTTTTGCCGGTGACGGAGCAGCGCGTCGCGGCGTTGCCCGCGGCGGAGCAACCGGCGTGGCGGGCGTATCTCACGCTCGCGGCAGCGCGCGCGAAACTCATGACAGGCGAACGCAATCTCGCCGACACCTCGCTGCAGAAGCCGAGTGAAGGACCGCCGATTCCGTCGACCTACAGCCAAGGCGTGAAGCTCGGCCAGCCGGCGGCATGGTATGCCAGCGAGGAGGCGCGCACGATCGCCGACCGGGCGGTGAGCTGGCAGCTAGCCACCGGCGGTTGGACGAAGACCGGCGACTACCGACGGGTGAAAGAAGCGAAGGACGATCACCACGACGCGTGGAGTTTCGGCACCTTCGACAACGACTCCACGATCTACGAGTTGCGATTTCTCGCGCTTGTCTCGACGGCAGCCGAAGGGCAGGTCCCGGCCGAGCGCGTGGCAGCGTGGCGGGATTCATTTTTTCGCGGACTCGATTACACCTTCGCCGCGCAATACCCGAACGGTGGTTTCCCGCAGATCTATCCGCTCGTCGGCGGCTATCACGACGCGATCACTTATAACGACGACGCGATGGAGCACATCGTCGAGTTGCTCCGCGATATCAGCGAACGCGATCCCGAGTTTGCCTTCGTGCCGCCTTCGCTCGCGAGCGAGGCGGGCCGGCGGGTCGAGCGCGGTATGCAATGCTTTCTCGGTTCGCAGCTGCGGGGCCCCGATGGACAGCTCGGCGTGTGGGCGCAGCAGCTCGATGCGCTGACGCTGAAACCGTGCGCCGCACGCAACTTTGAACCGATCTCCGAGTGCTCCCTCGAGAGCGCGCACCTCACGAAGTTCCTGATGACGATCCCGAATCCATCGCCCGCGGTCGTCGCAGCGATCGAGGGCGCGATGAAATGGTTTCCGCCGCACGCGTTTCACAACGTCACGTGGGATCGCAACGACACCAAGGGCACCGGTCTCGTCCCGAAGGAAGGCACGCCGGATCTCTGGGCGCGCTTTTATGAGATCGGCACGGGCAAGCCGCTCTTCGGCGACCGCGATCGGACGATTCACTATGTCTTCGGCGAACTCTCCAACGAGCGGCGCAAGGGCTATGGCTGGTATCAACCGGGGGTGGCCGTGGTGTTTCCGGCTTACAAG